>DASXTI010000144.1:0-58140 GCA_036505535.1 Thermoanaerobaculia bacterium | reverse complement strand
CTTCGCGGCCCGACGCACGAGCGCAAGCCCCTGCTCGGGATCCGTCGACTGGCGGGACAGACCCAGCATCGCCATGGCGAAGTTCGGGTCGAGCTCGAGCGCTCGGGCAAAGCCCAGCCTCGCTTCCTTGAAGTAGAAACGAGCCTCGTTCGCCGTAGCCTCCTGATAGGCCTCGTAGGCCGCGGAAGACGAGGTCGTAACCGGCCGCCGGTTGGCGAGCAGCAACGCAGTCGCACCCCCTGCAGCGAGCAGAAGACCTCCTGCCAGGATCCAGAGAATCGGACGCGTCTTCATCCCTAACCCCTTCATACGGAGGGAAGATCCCCGGGTTTCCTCCCGGAAACCTCCCAACCCCCCTAATCTACCCTCAAGAATAGGAACGTCATGTCGTCATATTGCTCCGCCCCGCCCACATGGTCCCGAATATCGGCGAGAAGGCCCCTGGCGGCCTCATCCAGCGAGGCGGCCTGCCGGGACTCCAGGCAGGCCATCAGACGCTCTTCCCCGAAGGGGTTCATGGCGCCATCCATCGCCTCCGTGATGCCGTCCGTGTAGAAGAAAAGAAGGTCCCCCCTCTTCAGGAAGAGCTCCCGGGTGTCGTAGGGGACCTCTCGGAAGGCCCCGAGGGGCAGCCGGTTCTCCGGCGGTTCGATCAGCTGCGGACCGCTGTTGCCCGACCGGAGCAGGATCGGCAGAGGCTGGCCTCCGATGGCATAGCGCAGGCTCATTGCGTCGGCATCGAGGAGGAAGAATCCGAGCGAAACGAACATCCGCCGCTTGATCGAATAGATTCGGCGGTTGGACTCCTGAAACAGCATGCCGGGATCGCTCGTCGTCAGCGCCCGCGAATAGACGATCTCCTTGGATGCGACCATCAGCAGACAGGCCGGAACGGACTTGCCCGAGACGTCTCCGATGACCACGCCGACCCGGCCATCCTCGAACGGGATGAAGTCGTAGAAATCCCCGCCGACCACCCGCGCCGGAATGCTCCCCCCGAAGAAGGAGAAGCCGGGCAGTTCCGGCACGCTTCGCGGCAGAAGGCTCGTCTGAATGTCGCGGGCGATCTCGAGGTCGCGCTTCAGTTCCGCCTGCCGCGTCATCTCGTCGTGGAGCAGCGCCGTTTCGATGGCCAGCGCGGACTGGTTGGCGAGCGTGGATAAGAGTGCCTGGTCGTCGCGGTCGAATCGCTCGCCCGACAACTTCTCCTTCAACGCCAGAATGCCCATCAGGCGCTCCCGGTACACCAGCGGAACCAGCAGCCGAAATCCTTCGGCCAGAAGGCGCCCGCGAAACTCCTCGCTGTCGGCGTCGGCGAAGTGCAGGGAAAGGTCCTCCAAGTCGGAAGGCTTTCCCTCCTGGCGAAGTACTCGCCGGAGCGCCGCTCCCGGAGAAAGGCGGTCTTCGCGCCGGCCGCGCCTCTCGAGCCAGCCGTCCCGGTCCCGCAGCCAGATCGAGGCCTTCTCGAGCCGCATCGTGGCGATGACGCTCGCGGTCAGGTAGTCCGCGATGCGGCCCAGATCGAGCTCGCCCGTGATCGCCTCGCTCATCTCGAGAAGAGCCGCCTGATAGTCGAACTTCTCGCGGAAGAAGAGCTTGTCCAGCGGCGTCTGAAGCCTTCGGCGCAGAACCTCGAAGAGCGAGATGCCGACCAGAAAGAAGCCGAAGTTGAAGAGGGGCGAGGCCGAGAGCCGCGAGCTCGCGAAGACCAGGTTCGCCAGCGCGACGACGAGCGCGTAGAGGCCGAGCAACACCGCCGTTGTCGCCGCATAGAGGAACGTGCGCCGCACGATGACGCGCACGTTGAGCATCTGAAAGCGGACGATCGCGTACGCGAACGTCATAGGAATGAGGATCATCGGGATGATCCCGTAGAAGGCGTACTCGTCGATGTTGAACGCCGAGGGAAGGACGATGAAGAAGAGGACGAAGGGGACCGTGCCCACGATCGTTCCGACGAAGACGTGAAAGGCCTGTCGCCGCTCGCGGGGCTCCTCCAGCGTGAAGGCCGAGTGCGCGAGGGCGACCAGACCCAGCACCAGATAATCGCCGAGCAGAATCCAGGAGGAGAGCGGGGCGCCCGACAGAACCGTGACCTTCTCCCCCTGCACTTGACGAAACACGTCGCGGAGGAAAACGATCGGCGGGATCGCGTAAAGAAAGTAGAGAAGCCCGGGACTCGCGGAGAGGAATTCCTGCAACCGCACCTTCCACCGCTGGGGCGGCTCGCCCGTCCACTCGTCGGGCTTCGCGAAGTGGAGTCGCTTGGGCCGGGGAAAAATCAAGAAGAAGTGGAGGAAGACGGCGGGCAGCAGGAAGAGGCTGACCGTACCCGTGTTCTGCACGAACACGTCGATCCACCAATAGGAAGCGGGGCGTAGCCGACACACGAAGAAGATCAGGAACAGCACGCAGAGCAGGAAAAAAATCCGCGCCGAGCGCTCCTCGGGCACACGGACGAAGACGAAGAGACCGATCAGAAAGAAGAGAAAACCGACGACGACGGCGTAGAGATAGGTCTTTCCCCCAAGGCGCTCCGAAGAGAGTTGCACGCCGACGGTGCGCAGCTCCGCCGAGACCGCGGCCTTGGGTTGGGCGGGGCATGGGCCGTTGCGGACGAGGTAGACGACCTTCTCGCCGATCTTGTGGCGGCGTAACTCCGCCGAGGCATCGGAGCTCGTCTTGACGATCCGCTTCCCGATCCCCTGGACACACTGCCCGGCCTTGATCCCGGCCTTCTCGGCGGGACTTCCGGGGATCGTTTGCCGCACCTCGATCCCTTCGCGCCCGTACGGAACAGGAACGATGCCGTCGTAAGGGCGGGCCGAAAACATGTCCGCGATCGAAGCAATCGCGATCGCGAGGCCGACGACTCCGACCGCGAGGAACCACCACGACCGCGGTCCGGCGGCCGGCCGCGCGTTCTCCCAATCTCCTCGCGTCACGACTGAAAAACCCTCAAAAGGCTCACCATGTTAATGGCAATTGGCGTCCGAAATGCCGGATCCGCCGTAAGTCTCACGGTATTCTCGGCGCGTGCCGTTCATCACGTTCGAAGGAGTGGAAGGCTGCGGCAAGTCCACGCAGCTCGAACGGCTCGCCGAACGGCTGTCGAGTGAAGGTCGGCAGGTTCTCGTCACCCGCGAGCCCGGCGGTACCCCGGTCGGCGAGGAGATGCGCGCGATTCTCATGAATCCCTCGCATTCCGGGCTCGACCCGATGGCGGAGTGGCTCTTGATCGAGGCGGCTCGCCGGCAGCATGTCCGCGACATCGTCGCGCCGGCTCTCGCGCGGGGGACCTTTCTTCTGTGTGACCGATTCTCCGACTCCACCGAGGCGTACCAGCAGGCCGGTCGAGGACTCGATGCCTCCCTGATTGCGCGCGTCGATTCCCAGGTGCGCGACGGAATCGCACCGGACTTGACGCTACTCTACGACCTCGATCCGCGGGAAGGGCTCGCCCGGGCGAGTCGGCGGGATGCCGGACTCATGGGACGCTTCGAGGAGGCCGAGCTCTCTCTGCACGAACGAGTCCGCGCCGCCTATCTCGCCATTGCGCGGCGTGAGCCGCAACGCGTCGCCCTGGTGCCGGTCGAGGGGGACGCGTCGAGCGTGTTCGCTCGGACATGGAAGATCGTGTCGGAACGTTTCGGTCTCTGATGGCGCTTGCCCCCCAAGAGGTCCTCGAAAGGCTCGCCGGGGATCCGGACCGATTTCCGGCTGCTCTGCTCATGACCGGGCCCTCCGAGCCGGAGCTGGAGCGGGAATCGCGGCGACTCGCCGCCAGACTACTGTGCCCCGGCGAGGATCCCGAAGGCGGATGCAGCAGCTGCCGGCGCGTGGATGCGGGACTTCATCCCGATTTTCTCACGATCGATCCCGAGGGCGTGCAGATCCGCGTCGACCGCATCCGAGAAGCGCTCGCCTTCGGGGCGGGCCGCCCCTATGAAAGCGCCCGCCGCGTGGCCCGGATCGCTCGGGCGGACCTGCTGGGCAACGAGGCGAGCAACGCGCTGCTGAAGTCACTCGAAGAGCCGGGAGCCATGTTCCGCTGGATTCTCACGACGACGCGTCCGAATGCTTTGCTGACGACGATCCTCTCTCGCTCAACACCGGTGACTCTGCCCGTCGCGAGCTTCGCCGAGCGCCGGCGACGCTGGCAGTCCCGCGATTTTTCCGAGACCGACGCGCAGGAGCTCGTTCTCTTCGCCGGCGAGGAGGAGCCGGAACCGGCGGCCCGGCTCGCCGAGGGAAGGCTTCTGCGTCAGGGCGTCATCGCCGCGCTGGAAGACGGGCTCATCGCGGGGCACCTCGTCGCGCTGGTTCTGCTGGCCGAGCAGCTTGCAATGCGCGACCGCGGGGACGCTCGTCTGCTCGCCGAGCTCCTGGCGGATGCCGCGATCGCCTCGGAAACACCCAGCGCCGAGGCGATCCGCCATCATGCCGTCGCGGGCAAGCTCGCCGGACTCGGCCGCCATACGGGAGTCGCGGCGTTGCGCGACGCGGCGGTGGCGGCCGCCGACCCTCCGCCCGACAACAGACGGGGGAACCGGCGGATGCATTACGAAAAGGTGTTGCTGGATTTGTACGCCGCTTCGCGGCGTCGTGAGTCGTGAGTCATGTTTCGTGAGGGAGGAGCCTCGGCTTCACTACAGAGGAAAACCTCGAAGGAACCGGAGGGGAGCCTCCAGCCCGGCGGGCTCGGAAGGATCGGGAAGAGTGCGGACCTGGGAGCTACCAAGACTGACGGAAGGTGTGGCAGACTAGGCTGATAGACGCCGTCGGTCCTTCGCCCCCCCAATCGATTCCTTCGAGTACCGCTCAGTATATGACTAAAAGAGATGTCAAGTACCCGCCGGCTTCACAATTTGCTTACGGTCTCTCGAGCGTGATTTCCACGGTTTCCGACCGGCCCGCCCCGAGGTCGACCTGCGTAGCCTGGGTCGCGAAGCCGGGCCGCGAAACCACGACCTTGTGAGGCCCCGCCGAGACCTGCAAGCCGCGGGATAGAGTCGACAGCTCCTCGCCGGTCCCGGCAAAGCGGTCATCGACGTAGACCGCCGCGTCGCCCGGCTCGATTCGGAAAACGATCCGCGACTTCGCCACGGCAGCCGAAGGCGCGACCGGCGCCCGGGGCGGTTTGGGTGCGAGCGGCGGAGACGGCGGCTCAGGGGCCGGAGCGGTCTCCGTGGAGTCCTCCGGCGGGAGACGGTCGGACTTGCGATCGCGATCGCGCCAGTCCCCGTATCCGTCCATCTCGGTATCGACGTCGATCGCCGTCGTTACGTCCTTTTCCTTCCCCCAGAAGCGGTGCACACCCCCTTCCGGCACCGGCGTGTCGTAGGACCCGTGTTGCTTGGCGCCCGGAATCTTCTTCAGGCTTTCGTTGATGTCGAGCTTGGAGCCGGCGCGCGCCTGCAAGTCGATCGACCTGGTCTCATAGCCGTCGAGACGGAACTCGAGCCGATAGTGGCCAGGCTTCAGGTAGAGATAGTCGGGATACCCGTCGAAATCGTCCGCGATTCCAATGTAGCGTCCGTCGAGATAGACGCGGGCCTCCTCGGGAGAGACATCGGTGTCGACGACCCCCCAGTCTCCCGGGGCGTAGGCACCATAGCCGTAGCCGTAGGGCGCATAACCGTAACCGTAGGGAGGTCCGTACCATCCCGGACCCCAGCCCCACCCGCCCCAGCCCCAACCCCATCTCCAGCCCCAGCTGCCTCGCCAATGATGGCGGAAGCCGCTGGGACGAAAGTGAGTCGGCCGGACATGGCCCGTCCGAAAGTGAGTCGGTCGGACGTGCGCGGTGCGGGCTCCGAAACCATGCGCGGCGGAAACCGGTCGAGGCGCCGCCGACAGCGTGGCCGAGAGCAAGAAGGCTCCCGAAATCGAAACCGTCCGGAATAAATTCTTCATGGCCATCGCCTCCACAAGCCTCTTTCCAGCAAGAAGAGGGCCATCGAGCCCGCTCGACGGCTTTGCGCAAATCGCGCCACGCGCGGAATTTACCGCATCCGGCCGGAGCCTCGTCGGATGGGGCTGACCTCGCCAAAGGTCAGGGCGTCATCCGGAGGAGATGCAGCCGGACGCGGCGAGCCCGCGCTTGAGACCCCTCAAGTAATCCTCGCGGAGAATTCGATCAATCGCCCAGCGCCCCCCCGGCAGATCCCGGCGCTCGCCGAGAGAGGCCCAGAAGGAAAGAAACCTTCTCGTGACGGGGGTCCGGTCGGGCAGCCGCTGCGCCAGCGGCACCGCCAGGAAGTTTCCGAGCTCGGGGTGCTTGCGATAGAAGATTGCGGCGGCCTCTCCCGCTCTCTCCTGCCGGCGCCGGAACGACGCGAGCGTGATGTCGTGATGGTGCCGGGCCACCGCCGCCGGACGGTAGAGCATGCGCATTCCCCGTTGCATGAGCCGATAGGCGACCTCGATGTCTTCCCATGCCGCGTGAGGGAAGCTCGTATCGAAGAGACCGACCTCGAGCAACAGATCCCGGGGCAGCGAAACGTTCGAAGTGTAGAAGAAGTTGAAGGGGACGGACTCGGAATCCTCGATCAAGCCGTACCCGAACTGCAGTCCGTACTCGTTGATGTGATACAGAAACGGGGAGACCTTCCTTTCGCGCGGCCAGGTCGTGTAGCCGAGGACGGCCACCGGAAAAGAGCGCGGTTCCGCGTGGGTGCGGCCGTGAACCGAAAGCAGCGCGGGTTCCGGAACCGTGTCGTCCCCCATGAACAGCACGATTTCGCCTTTCGCCTCTCGCACGCCGCGATTGCGCGCCGCGGCGGGACCCCCGTTCTCCTGCGAGAAGAATCGAAAGGGATAAGCCGGGCGATAGGCCGCGAGAAGCCGCGCCGTGTCGTCCCCCGACCCATCGTCGACGACGACGACCTCGAATGCCGGAGGATCCGACTGGCGGCCGAGAGCGTCGAGGACCGAGAAGAGAGTATCGGGCCGGCGATATGTGGGGATGACGATCGAAAAAATCACGCTCCGGCCTCGAAGATTTCGTCGAGAGTCGTTCGAACGAGGGGCGGCGCACTCTCGAAGAAGGGGGCAAAGAAATCGGACGTCAGCCGCTCGTCCCCGGGATACGTAGGCACTAGGCGAAGCGGGAACTTCCCGAAGATCTCGGCGTCCGAGCGGCGCCGGCTGGCCTGGACGATCCGGCGCTTTCCGGCGAGCGCCTCGTGGTGACGATGGACCCAGAGAAGCGCGCGAAGGTGAGCGATCGACAGGGGGTCTTCGAGGGTCACTCGAGCCTCGAGGTCCTCGGAAATGCCGAAGAGCCGGCGCCAGAACAAGGAGGGATCGCCTCGCGAAGCGTAAGGATCCCGGAGCAGCTCGGCGGCGCCGGCGTTCCTCGATGAGAGCATCTCGGCCACGCGCGTGACGAAGGCCATCAGGACCGAGGGCATCAGATCGTGAAAGTTCTCCCGGTCCAGATTCTTGTAGACGGTCGCGAAGGCGTTCTTCTCGAACAGGAAGCCGCGGGAGAAGATCCCGAGCGCTTCACCGGTCGTTCCGCCCCGGTGACGCGCCGTGGCGCGGGGCTCGGCGATGATGCGGCGTCCGAAGATCCACTGCCGCCAGCCGAAATCGACGTCCTCCAGATAGGCGAAGTAGTCGTCGTCGAATCCCCCCGACGACAGGAATTCCTGGCGCCTCGCGGCCATGAAGCCGCCGCACGCGAAGAGCCGCTCCTCGCCGGGACGGGCGTCGGCGAGCGCGGAAAGCGGTTTGCCGACGTCGGAGGCGAAGGCGTGGCCGTCAAAGGTCAGGAATCCGTCGGAGAAGTCGTTCTTCTCCCCCGTCCGGTTCGTCAGACGTCCCGCGACGGCGACGACGTCGGCGTCGGCGTCGGATAAGGCCGATACGAGGCGGCGGGGGGCGTCGGGATCGACGGCGGCATCGTCATTGACGAAGAGAACCAGGGCGCCGCGCGCGGCCTCGGCGCCCAGGCGGCAGCCCGCCGCAAAGCCGACGTTGGACGCCGACGGGATCCGCCGGACGGCGGGATGGCGTCGCAAGATCTCGTCCTGCGGCGTGCCGGAGGCATTGTCAACGAGGAGGATCTCGGCGGTCAGCCCGCCGGCGGTGGCCGACTCCAGAGCCGCTAGGGACTCGAGTAAGTGCTCGAGCCCCCGGTGGTGCACGACGACGATGGATGCTTCCGGCGATGTCACGGAGCGCGAAGCTTAGCAGGCGGACAACCGTCTAGCGGAAGAGACCCAGCCGGCGCAGGAGGGAGCCGCTCCTTCCTGACTCGGGGAACGGAAGGCGGTTCGGGTCCACGCGAGCCTCCCGCATCCAGGCCGAGAGAGGAGCCGCCACGGCCTTCCAGGTTCGGGCCGCGGCAAATCGCCGCGCCGCCTCCCCCGCCTTGGCGCGGCGCTCGGGATCCGACAGCAGGGCCACGACCCGCCCGGCCAGCGCGGAGCTCTCCATTCCGCACTCGAAGGCGGCCTCCGCTCGAGTGAGCTCGCGCGCGAGCGTCCCGCCCCCGACCGACACCGAGGGAACGCCTCCCCAGGCCGCATCCAGCAGCCGTGTCCGATACGCGAGCTCCGTCTCGAGGCCGTCGGAGCCGATCGCCACGAGCAGATCCGTCGCGGCGTAAAGGTCGGCGCGCGACGTGTAAGGAAGCCACGGCGAGAACACGATCGAGCTACCCTGGGGATCGATCGCCCGGGCGCGCTCCCGCGTCCGCTCGAAAAGTCTTTGTGGCGTCGTCTTCCGATTCGGATTCTCGAAGAAGAGCAAGAGCGCGTCGGGATGGCGTCGGAGGATCGCGGGCCACGCCGAAAGCAGCAGGTCCGGGTCGTACCAATCGTAGATCCCCCCGAAGAGGACGAGTGGCCCCCGCTCGGGCACCCCCGCCGCACGGCGGCCGGCTTCGCGGCTTCCGTACGAAGGCTCCTCGGGCACGCCGAAGGGGACCCGTGTCAAGAGCCGGGAGAGGGTTGGATCCTGCGGAAAATTCTCCTCGCCGATTCGGCCGCACGAAAAGAGGGCGCCGGCGTAGAACAGCCTCTGTTCGGCCGAAGCGCAGAGAAAGAAATCGGCGCGCGCGAGAGCAAGCGCGAGTGTCTTTCGATCGTGCTGCGCCGTCTCCTTTCCGAGCTCTTCCGCGTAGTGGAGGTTTTCGACGGGGAACGGGTCGTAGAGGTCCGCCGCAACGGGCACGTCTGGCAGCTGGTGAAACCACCAGTTCGCGGCATGGCCCGACACGACGCCCGCGTCCACACCTCGAGCCGCCTGCCGGAGATCGCCGGGGGCCGCCTCGACGACGGGCAGTGCGCCCGCCACCTCGCGCGCCTCTGCCGGGTCGTTGGGCGCCAGCAGGCGAACGTCGAACTCCGTCGAGAGAGCGCGGGCGAGCTCGAGCGCCCGGATGCCCATTCCCGCCATCCGCGGACGGATGGGCTCCGGCGCAAGAACAGCGACGGAACGAATTGGTGATTTGCGATTGGTGATTTGTGATTGGAGTGACAAAGCTCGGTTCTCGTCTACGGTTCCTCTCGATTCGCCCTAATCACCAATCGCCAATCACAAATCACCAATCTCCAATTACAAATCACCTCCGCCCCCTCAGCCGATCGAGGAAGAGGTGCAGCTTCCAGGTGCGGGAGGAGTAGATCTCCTGCAGGATTCCGTTGAGCCGCTCGATCTCGACATTCGATGCGGTGAGCAGGCGATCATATTCCTCGTTCTTTGCGAAGACCTCGGCCAGACGCGCGTGAACCATTTCGTTTTCGGCGATCAGGCGGGCTTTCTCGCTCTGCAGCTGCGTCTCGACGCGAGCCAGCGCGGCACTGACGCGGCGGTGGCCCTCTCGCAGGAAGCGAAGCTCTCCCTGCGAGATCCCGTCCCGGTCGTACCAGAAGGCGACCTGCGCCCGCATCCGATCGAGCACGCGGCCAAGCCCGGCGTCCGTGCGGCGCGCCGCGTAGCGCTCGAAGATCTTGCGGCGGGCGTCCTGGAAGGCGCCCGTCCCGGCCGCGGCGTGGCCGGGATCGGCGCTCTGGGCCTCGAACACGCGGTACTCGCACGTCACCGCGCGCAGATGGCGAAACGCCGTCTCGGCCGATAACCGAATGAGAAAGTCCCAGTCCTCGGAATACTCGAGCCCCTCGTCGAAGCCGCCCACCTTCCGAAAGAGCTCCCGGGGCAACAGGAGCGTGTGGATCGGAATGTAGTTGGCCAGCAGCAGGTAGTCGGGATCGAAGTCGAGCGAGTACTGGAGGGTGCGGACCCGCGGCTCCCAGCCCGTCTCCCCCTGGCCGTAGACGACCGTGACGGCGTCGGAGTAGACGACGGGCTCGGGCCCCCGGCGCTCGGCGGAGAGGAGCCGCTCCAGATGGTCCGGAAAACAGCGGTCGTCGTCGTCGAGAAAGGCGACGAGCTCCTCCTTCGCCACGGCCACCCCCCGGTTGGCGGCCGACGACCGTCCGCGACGCTGCTTCGGATCCTCGAGCGCGATGTCGAAGCTCCCGCGGAATGCGTCGGTCACCTCGCGGGGCGAGGCGCCGCCGTCGTTGACGACCACGATCTGCCGCGGCCGCGCGGTCTGCGCCCGCAGGCTCTCGAGCGCCTCGCGGAGCAGCGCCGGCCGGTTGCGGGTCCGGATGATGACGGATGCCGGCGCGGGCCCGTGCTCACCGTCCGTGATCGCGGCAGGGCCGATCCGTCGCCGGAACTCCTCGAGCGAGGTCGTGGAGGCCTCGGCATACGTCAGAACACAGAACGCCTCGGCCGGCCCATTTCCGGGGAGCGTCAAGCGGCGATAGGCGTTCAGTCCCTTCATCGCTCCGGCGTAATCGCGCACGGACTGCTGCGAGCCGTACGCGCGTAGCGCGTCGTCCTTCTTGTCGGCGACCCGGGCGATGTCGACGAGCGTGTTCGGCAAGATGGGGTGCGAGAGCTCGTAGAAGGCCAGGCGCAGGAAGCGGAACCGGTCGTGATCCGGATCGCCGGCGCGCGAGGCCGCGACCTGCTCGTAGAGGCTGCGCGCGAGGGCGCGATGGTCCGGGTGGATCTCGACGGGGGAAGGACAGAGGACGAGGTCTGGCTGGAACTCGTCGAGCTCGGACTTGATCGAGGCGTCGAGCCCTCTCCACTCTTCGGAGAGGTTCCGGTCGGAGAAGCCACCGAAGCGCGGCGCGGAGAGTCCGAGGAGGGCCGCGGCGCGGACCGCTTCTTCGCGACGCCGCAGGCCGTACTCCGCGGCCGCTTCCGGCGCCACGCCCTCCTGGCTGGTGCCGTCGGTCGCGATCCAGACGCGGATCGCCTCGGCGCGTTCGGCGTTCAAGGCCAGCGTGCCGCCCGCGCCCAAAGACTCATCGTCGGGATGAGCGGCGAGTACCAGGATGCGCTCGCCGGTCAAGTCCGTGGCCTGGTAGGGGATCAGGGATTCTTCGCGCTGCATGGAGTCAGACGCAGTTTACCCGTTCCGCTCAGACCAGGTCATACAGCGACGGCACCAGGTGCACCCGCTCGGCGAAGCGGTTGACCGCCCCTTCGTCGAAGACGCGAACGATCATCGGAAAGCCCGCATCGCGCCGCTCGCCCGGGAACCGCTCGATCACGCGACGGCCGGGGCCGCCCGGCGTAGACCAGAAGACGAGGTACCGCGCTCCGAGCCGCCGCGCCTCGCGCGCCGCGCCCGCGAAGAGAGGCGATAAGTCGGCGCCGTCCGCCTCACTTCCAAGATAGTCGGTCACCAGGGCATTCTCGCCCGCGACGGAAAGCGCGGCCCAGGCCGTCATTGCGGCCTTCTCCTCCCGCCAGACCATCCGGTAGTAGCGATTCGGCCGTGCGTGGAATCTCCAGTTCACGCGCGCGCGATCCCGCATGACGGCGTGGGAGAAGCCGCGCCGAGCCGCCTCCCAGAGCGGATCGAACGCCTCGCTCACGAAGTCGCCCGCCTCCGCATCCAGTGGGGAATCCGCAAAGGCTTCGACCGGCACGGAAACGATCCGAATCGGAAAGAGCGTCCGCGATCCGACGATCCGTTCGCTGACACGAAGGGCTCGCGAGTTGGGGAACCCGAAACAGAAGGGCACCTCGCGACCCACCTTTGCGTAGAAGGCCTCGGTCATCTCGCGATAAACGCCGCGCCGGCCACCCAGCGCGCGGACGGAGGGATCCGTCGCCACGTCGCCGACCGAGTAGAGCAGGCGCGGTTGCCCGTCGAGCAGGAACCGCATCCCCCAGCCGATGTAGTTGCCAACCACCTCGCCGCCGGCGACGCCGACGACGCCGTACCAGCCGTCCGGATCGGCCTCGAACTTCCAGCGCCACTCTTCGGCTTCGAGCCTGGTCTTGAAGACACGCTCGAAGAGACGCCGGATGCCCGGAGCGTCGTCGGGTGTCGCCTCGCGGATCTCGAAGCCGCTCACCCCCGATTCTCCCAGACGAAAGTCTCCAAGGGATCTCCATCGGCGGTCCGGAAAACGCGCAGGTAAAGCGGCCCCGGCGGAAGCGACGCGACGATCTCGGCCGGCAGCCGAAAGTCCTCCGAAAGCGCCGCGCCGGCAAACGGAATGAGGGAGGGATTCGTCGAGATCGCGAGGGTCGCCGCTTCGCGCGCTCGCACGAGCGGCTCGGCCAGAGGGGTGGCGCGGGGCGCGCGTTGTCGCGACCCGGCGCGCTCGAGGATCATTCCCGCGAGCCTCCCGTAGCGCCGGTCACGATAGAGGCGGCGGGAGACGGCGCGGCGGCGCGCGGCCTCGGGGTTGCGAGTGGCGCTTCGGGCGTAGAGGTGGCGAACGCGGGCCCGGGGGACGAAACGCAGCCTCAGGCCGGCCTTCCGCACGCGATCTTCCCACTCCGTTTCCTCGTACTCGAAAAGGAATCGCTCGTCGAAGTGGCCGACGCGGTCGAAGACATCGCGCCGGACGGCGAGAACGGCGCCGACTAAGTATCGTGCGTCCCCTCCGCTCTCCCAGAGTCGCAGGGTCCGGCGGGCGAACGCCGAGAAGCGCCGGCGGTCCGCCGCCTCGGAATACCCGGAAAACAGCTCCTCGACCTCGCCGAAGAAACCCAACGAGGAGTCGGCGGGGAGCCGGAGCCTTCCCGCCGCGTCCCAGACGCATAGGGGCGCGGCGGCGCCGACGCGAGCGTCTGCAATCTCGGAGAGCAGCGCGGTCAGGGCGCCCGGCAGAAAGAGGACGTCGGCGTTCGCGATCAGCAGCCGCGCCGCCCGAGCGTGTGCGAGCCCTGCGTTGATCCCGCCAGAGTAACCGCGGTTCTCCGCGAGAAAGACGCGCTCGTCTGCGGGCACCGTCTCGAGAATCCGCGCTTCTTCCGGGCCAGAAGCGCAGTCCACGAGGACGATTTCTCCCTTCACATCCTCGCGCTGGAAGGCCTCCTCGAGCGAGGCCACGCACGCGGCGGCCTCGGCGGCACTGCGGTGATTGACGACGATCGCCGTCAGTTCCGGGTTCATCGGATCAGCGTCGGGGCGGTCCGAGCGGCCGCCCGTCTCCGAGCGCGTCCCGAAACGCCTGCTCCAGCCGCTCGGCCACACGTTTCGCGTCGAAGCGGGCGGCGGCGGCGGGCCCGAGGAAACGCGCGCGGGCGCGCGCCTCTTCCGTGAGGAGCGCTGGTAATTGATCGGCGAGACTCGCCGGATCCCCGTCGCGGAAGTAGCCCGCCGCTTCTCCCGCGATCTCGCGCTGACCCGGGACGTCGGAAAGAAGCGAGGGCACGCCGCAGGCGACGGCCTCCAGCGACGGAAGCCCGAATCCCTCCGCCAGACGCGACGCGCCGATGAAGAGATCGGAGGCGCGGTAGACGTAGGGCATGCGGTCGGGAGGGAGGCGGTGGTGATACTCGTCGGCCAGCCCCCAGCCCTTCTCGGCTTCGCCCGCCGGAAAATAGGAGACCCGGCGCAGGCGGAACCGGCCACCCCGCCGGCGCCAGACGTCGAGGCCCGCGAGCGCGACGTCGACCCCCTTGAAGTCGATCTCCAGCGGGCCCACCACCAGGATCCAGGGAGGCTTCGCGGGAGGACGGCTCTCTCCCGGAAAGAATCCGTCCGGATCGAACGCCTGGCCGACGTCCACGACGGGACCGATGCCGAGCCCGGAAAGCCGGGCCGCGAGGGTGGCGGAGACGGCGAGCTTGATCGTCGGCTCTCGGTAGATCCGATCGATCTCGCTCCAGGCGTCGCGATAGAACGTGATCTCCCCTTCGTACCCTTGGCAGAGGTGAAAGACCGGGCCTCGTGCACCTTCCAGCGCCGGCGGCACGGTCCTCCAGAACGTCGCGACGCGCACGTCGGCCGCCGCGATCTCGCGCGAGTCGCGGAACGTGGAGCGCTCGAAGTGGGCCTGCATCAGCGAAAACCAGTCGGGTGGCGGCTGGGGCGAGACCACGGCCACGCGATGCCCCCGTCGCGCCAGCGCCTCCGCCTGAAGAAGCGCCACCTTCACGCCGCCGAAGAGCTCGGTCGATTCCAGAAGGTAGGCGATGCGCACGGTCAGTCGAGAGTCGACAGTCGACAGTCGAGAGTCGAGAGTCGAGGGTCCCCAGCCGAAGGATGTCGACATATAAGCATTTGCTTATATGTCATTTCGCCCGACGGCGATCCACTGGTAGGTCATCAGACTCTCTCGATCCCCCTCCGGCCACCCCGCCGCGAGCACGAGAAACGGCCCGGGATCCGGGGGCGGAGCACCGGCCTCGCCCTCGACCGAAATCACGAGCCATCCCGCCTCCACGAGCGCTTCCGTCAGTCCGTGTTTCGTGAACCAGCGCAGATGTCCGACGTCGGAAAGGCCCGCGGGAACGGGATCGAAGCGTCCGGCGAGCAGATCGCGGACGAGCGAAAGATGCCCCACGTTGGGCACGCTGACGAGAAGAGTCGCGCCGGGGGCCGCGAGCCGCCGCCCGATTCGAAGAGCCTCAACCGGGTCCTCCAGGTGCTCCAGGACGTCGGCGAAGACGAGGGCGTCGAAGCGCTCCGCGCCCTCGGCCAACCGGGGCAAGATCTCGGCCAGATCCCCCTCCAGCACTCGGTCGCAGCGCGCTCTCGCAGCGCGCGCGAGACGAGGATCCTTTTCGATGCCCGTGACGTGCCAGCCCGTGTTTCGGGCCTTGCCACGCGCGACGCTTCCCCCCGCGCCGCAGCCCACGTCGAGGATCCGGAGGCTTCCGGGAGGCAGACGCCGCGTCAGCTCCGGACGCTCGTCTCCGGAGGTATCGTCGAAACAGAGGACTCGGAAGGGTGGATTCCGGACATGAGCCGGGTGCTCCGTGAGCAACCTGTTGACAAAGGACCCGACAGTTTCCGCGATTCGGCCGGGAAAATCCGCCGACCGGAAGACGAGCGCCGGTGTGTCCAGCGGGTCGCCGGAGCCGGGCCCGGCTCGGGGCTCCGCCTCTTCGAGCTCCCGGAGTGTATGGACGAAGAGGAGGCTTGCGGGCGCCTCCTTCTCGGCGAGCAGGAGTCGTCCAGGAATCGGCTCCGGGACCACCCCGATCGGTAAAGCGGTCGTCGCTCGCACGACGACCCATGAGTCGGCGCCGGCGACGGCTTCCGGCGCGGGAGCCGCCGGATCCCAGTCCGCGACGCAATCCAAGCCGGCGGCCCGCCGCCAGCGGAGCCGCGCGAGGCGGGATCCGTAGTCTCGAGACGCGGAGCCTGCCAGAAACGCGAGCGCTCCCCTCAAGACGAAGCCGCGACACGGTCCGCGGCGGGCGAGGACTCCTCGGAGACCGGCTCGGGAAACATCCAGAGGTGCCGGGGACGCAGCAGACCGACGACGTATTCCGACGAGACGACGGAGAAACCGGGACGCAGAATTCGCGCGTCATGGACGTGCAGGGCCTTCTCGTCTCCCAGGTAGACGAAGACGCGAAATTCCCCTTGGGCCACCGGAAGCTCCGGAAAGACGAGGCGGAGCCGATACCGGCTCCGGCCGGCGAGCGGCGCCCAGGGCTCCTCCCGCGTGTCGACCGCGAACACCTGTACGCCGTCTTCGCGGTCGACGCCGACGCGGACGTGAAAGGCCAGCGAAGGGTCCTCGGTCTCGAAGGCGAGATCGACGGCGACCGTCTCGCCCGCGGCGAACTCCGTGCGCGGATATCCCGAACCGTCGTGGAGCAGGACCTCCGTCAACCGCGCGGGCTTGCGCCCCTCGCTCTCGGCGGCTGAAACCGGCGGCTCCTCGTGCGCGAGCGCGCGCTCCTTCTGCTGCAGGAATGCTTCGTAGCTCCGCACGACCGGAAGCGCGGGACCCTGTCCCGCCACTTCGCCGTTTTTCAACCAGATCGCCTCGTCGCAGAGGAGCGCGACGTAATAGAGCGCGTGCGAACAGAAGAGCAGCGTGCCGCCGTGCCGATGAAACTCGGTAATCCGGTCGATCGACTTTTTCTGGAAGTACCCATCTCCCACCGCCAGCGCCTCGTCCACGATCAGGACCTCGGCGTCGGCGTGGGTCGCGACGGCAAACGCGAGCCGCAACACCATGCCCGAGGAGTAGGTGCGCACGGGCCGGTCGAAGAAATCGCCGAGCTCCGCGAAGTCGCAAATCCGCGGGAGCCGCTGCCGGATCTGGGGACCGCTCAAGCCCAGAAGTGCCGCGTTCATGCGGGCGTTTTCACGGCCCGTGAACTCCGGATGGAAACCCATGCCGAGCTCCAGGATGGACGCGACGACGCCATGCCTCTCGACGGCGCCGGAGCTCGCCTGCGTCGTGCCAGCGACGATCTTGAGCAGCGTGGATTTGCCCGCCCCGTTTTCTCCGATCAATCCGAGGGAGCGTCCCGGCGGCAGCGCGAAGGAGACGCCGCGGAGAGCGTGGAATTCCTGGTGCCGGGGGCGGCGGAAGAGAAGCTCACGCAGACGATCCCCCGCGGTCTCGTAGACCTTGTAGATTTTTGAGATCCTTTCGGCTCGAACCGCCAGCCCGGAGCTCATGACGATTTGTGATTTGTGATTTGTGATTTGTGATTACCCCGGAAAACCACCTTCGTCCTCCTGATCACCAATCACAAATCACCAATCACCCATTCCTCTTCATTCTCCCAGCGCGAACTCACATCTCCGGCAGAGAAAATCGGCCGGCGCTTCCTCCACTCCGTAAGTCCATTTGCGCAGGCGTGCCATCGTGTCGCCGCCGAGAAGAGCCGCCACGGTCTGCGTCTTCAGATCGCCGACGGTCAGCTTCTCGTAGTAATCCTGACAGCAGAGCACGGCCTTCGCCGTGGCCGTCACGTGTAGGTGCTCGAAGGGGCGGGAGCCCATCAGCTGGCATCCGCGGAGCGCCTTCTTGGGCGGAGGCTCCGGGACGTAGGTGCCGCTCGACGGACGGCTGCGGATCTTGAACGGCCGGACGTCCCATCCCTTCGGGGCGAATCGCGCCCGGATCGCCTCGACGTCCCGGCGATGCGCCTCGTCCTCGTCCCCCAGGACGACGATCGCCGTCTCCTGGGCGAGCGAGCGCGCTCGCATCGCGTCGATGTTCGCGAGCACCCGGTCGAGGTCGCGGGTGCCGTGGAGCTGCAGGTACCGCTCCGCGTCGAGCGTCGGCAGGTTGATTCCGATGTAGCGGAATCTCCCCATCGCTTCGAGGCGTTCGGCGCGGTCCGGCGTGAAATGGGAGGCGTTGGTCAGGATCGAGACCGGCAGCCCGCGCGACAACAGAACTCGGCAACGCTCCTCGAACAGCGGATCGACCGTCGGCTCGTTGTAGTTGGAGAGAAAAATCACGACGCTCTTGCCGCCGACCTCCACGACCTGGTCCACGATCGACTCGAAGAGCTCCTGGCTCATGACCTCGCGCTCGCGCGGGTCCACGGAAACGGGGCAGAACGGGCAGCGGTGGTTGCAGCTCGTGCAGGTCTCCAGCGAAACGTAGAGCAGATGAGTCCGCCTCGCCTCGGCCTCGACGTCCTCGATCAAGAACCGCGCGGCGCGCAGGTGCTCGAGGACCGCGGGGTCGACAGCGTCGAAGCCCCGGTCGCCCCCTGCCGCGATCGAGGACAGCGCCCGGTACGCCTCGCCGTCTTTCGGAAGCGACACTCCGGACAGCGGGTTGTAGACCGTTTCCCCTTGATCGTGCACGAACGGAGAGGTTGTCTCCGCTTCGAGGAGGAGGGCGCCTCCGGCCGGCGAAGATCTGTTCTCAGTCATCTTGTTCCGCCATGCTGTCCCGCATTCTAGCCGCATGCAGGATCCGGGCCCTCTCTTTTCGGCGATACGGATCTCGCCCGCCGATTGTCTCGAAAGACGAAGGGCCCCGGCACGCGGGGCCCTTCGATCGGTCGCATGGAAATGGACTAAGAAACCGGCTTACCCTGGATGAACACCGTGTCCGCGCTGATCTGGTCCACGGTAACGATATAGGCGCCCACGGGGCTGCCGTCGAGAGCCTGAACCTTGATGGCAAGGGGATCTCCGGTGATGTTGGGAAACGTTCCGGAAGCGCCCGAGATCATCGGGATCTGTGCAAAGGCGCCGCTGTGACCGGGGTTGTTGAGCTGGTACTGGAAGGTGCCGCCGACCGTTCCGTCCTGGTTGATCGCCGTAATCAGAACGTTCGTTGGCAGATCGCCGAGCGTAAAGATCCCGATATTCGTCCGGAACCGGAGGTTCGTCTGCGCCCCCGGCATGACCAGTGAGCCCGCGTTCGGCGCGATGCTCTGTGGGCCCGTGTAGGTCGAAAGCTGCATGCCCGCGGTGCCGGTCGGGAGGTCTGCGTAGATGCGTCCGCCGATCTTCAGCGGGGCGGTCGCGATATCCGTCGGCGCGGTGTAGTACACGTGCAGAAGTCCCAGCGCCGTGCCTGTCGTCAAATCGATCGGAGAGCCGTCGTTGAGGAAATTGCCGACCACGTCATCGATGGAAATGCCCTGACCCGCGCCGATCTGGAGCGGCTTCAGCACAATCTGCTCGGTGCCGCCCGCAGGCGTGAAGCGGAACTCGAGATAGATCGTGCGCGTCAGCGAGCTCGTGTTGAAGAAGCGCAGGTCGGTCCGCCAGTGCGCATTCGACGAGGCGTCTTCAATTCGGCCGACACCGGGGATGAAGTAGTCCACTGTCTGGTTCGGCGCGGCAGCGACCACCGGGGTGTCGTCGGCGACCTGCACGAGGTCGTTGTTGCGGCGGTCGAGCGCGGACGCGTAAGCCTGTAGAGCTCCTGTCGTTCCGGTGGTCTTCAGCACATAACGCTTGGAGGAATCCAACGCGGTAATCACGTCGGTGGGATTGACTCCGGCCTGGCTGTAAGGGGGCACAGCGAAGTCCTTGCCTCCCGCGGATGACCCATCTTCGGAGAACGCATCCACGTGGAAGAGGCCACCCTCGCTCGACGCGTTGAAGAGCGAGATATTGAACCGGTAGAGATCGTCGTTCCGCAAGCCGATGAGGTACTGCCCATTTGCTGGATGGGCCTCCTGCGTCTGCGTCGACCCATAGGGACCCACGATGAAGGAGGGGAGTGCCGTTCCGTACGAGGCGCCCTGCGCGGTGAAGTAGACGCGGGACGTCGCGATCGGAGCCTGATTGCCTCCCTGGAACTTCAGAAACAGGATGCCCTTGCCGGCTCCCGGCTGGAGCTGACCCTGCTTCTTGATGACGTTACCCACGATATCCACGCCCGACCAGGACTCGCCGGGGCCGAGCGGGAAGCTGTTTACGGAATCGAACGGCAGCGTGGACAGGTCGCCCGGGATCGCGTCGGCGAACGAGGCGAAATAGAGGGTGACCGTCGTCGAGGTCGTGCCGGGGTTCGTCACGGAAAGATCCGTTGCCCAGTTGCCGCCCGACGAGAGAATCGAGCCGGCGCCCGGAATCATGATCGCCTGGAAGCTCGGGGGCGAGACGTCGAAGCGGATCGACGCCGTGGAAGTGCCCGAAGTCGTGGTGCCATCCCCCGTGACCGTGAGCGTCACGGTCTTGAGGCCGGCTGAGGAGAAGGCGTGAGAGACCGTCTGGCCCGTTGTAGTCGCCCCGTCGCCGAAATCCCAGGCGAAGGAGGACGCCTGGGTCTCCGTCGCAGAGAACGTCACAGGAACTCCCGCGGCGACCTCCCAGGTCCCGTTGAAAGTGTTCTGCGAGGCGCCCGAGACCGTATAGCCATTCGACGGCGCAGGAGGTCCGCCCTGAGTGATCGCAACCGTCGCGGTCTTCGTCAGGCTGACGCTGCCGGACGTAGCCTGGACGCTGACGACGTAGCTGCCCGGGGTCGCGTACGTGTGCGACTGAGTGTCCGACGACGCCGTCGTCGCTTCTGCCCAGGCGCTCAGGTCGCCGCCGGGAGCGATGTCGCACCCGACGCCCGGGGGGCATCCGCCGGGAGGAGGTGGACCCGGCGGAGGGGGTGAAGGAGGGGAACCGCTATCGCCCCAGCCCCAGGCGAAGGTGACCGAGCCCGGGAAATTTGTCGCGGTCGCGGTGAACGTTACGGGACCGGCCGTCGTGCCGGTCGAGGGACCGGACAGCGTGAGGCTCGGCCCGGACGGGGGCGGGGGTGGAGGGGGAGGCCCGCTGCTGGATGCGGAATAGCCGGCGACGCCGACCGCGGTTCCGCCCTGCGGCACCTGAGCCTTGAGGAAGCAATTCGAGCTGCAGGCAGTCGGGGTGAATTGCACCGGTCCGGCCCCCGGCGAGTTCCCGATCAGGGTATCGCCTGACACGGATGGATTCCCATTGGTGCTCTTGAAGAAGGACGACCCCGGATGGGTCACGCCGGTTGGAAGCGGCTCGTCATCGAAGAGGTAGTAGGTCGTTCCCGCCGTCAGGCTGAAGGTTGGTGGGCTGCCAAACGGCGGCACGATCTGCGTGTGAGCCGAGTCTCTGTAAACGCCCACGAACGGCTGAGGCTGGAAGATCGTCGTCGCGAAAGGAAGCGACGCCGTCAGCTGCTGGCCGCTCCCGTGCGGCCCAGAGAAGTTGTACGCCAGATGGAGGTAGTAGTTTCCGACCGTCCCCGGCGCCGGAACAGTCGCCGTGCCATTGACGGTGCAGAAGCCCGCGGACGGGCAGGTAAACCGCTGGCCGGAGGGGAAGGGAGAAGGCGGCACCGAGCTCGTCGTGATCGCCCAATCCACGTAGTTCAAGATCGTCGTCGACCCCTTCTGCATCAGGTTCTTGATCGCGATCTGGCTGTTGACCAGGGCCGGAAGGGGGGACGTGATCGAGTAGTTGGGCACGAGATCGACCTGCTGGATCGAGCCGCTCGCGCTGGCGGCATAGCCGCCTTTGTAGGTCGCGATGAGGGAGAAGGACGTCGCGTTTGTCGGTACGGCTGGATTGAGGCCCGTCGCAGCGCCACCCGGCGTGAAGGTCCAGTTGAAGGCGGCCTCGGCAGTGTTGCCCTGGGAGCCGGTCGCGTCCGCGGTGCCCCCGGAGAGAACCCGCAGAATCTGTGTCGAGGGGTTGTAGCCGACGATCGAGACTTGCGGCGCCAGGACGTTCTGGGCCAGCGAGACGAACGTGTTGCTGTACCCGTTGACGTTGTGACTCTGGAGCCCGAGGTAGAAATTGGCGCCGCCCGCGGGACTCCCGAGGCTCGTGTAGCACCCGGCGCCGGTCGAAAGGTTGCCGCCGCTGGCGGGCTCACACGGCCAGTAGGCCGGATTGACGTTCGAGAGCGCCGCGTAGGAGCCCGTCCAGGCCGCGTCTGGGGCGAAGCTCGACGCGCTGCCCCCGGGGAGGTTGATGTCCCATCGGATCGAGTCGAGCGCCGCGAAGGAGGCCGATGCATCCTGAAGATGCCACTTGTCGCCGAAGTAGTTCTTAGTGTTCTCCGGGCTCGGCCGCGACGCGGCGGAAAGATTCGCGAGGATGGCATTCGCGATTGGAGGCGCCGTCGGATCGGCCGAGATGCAGGAGATATCCACGGTCGTCGCGCGGATCGATTGCTCCGGGCTGCTCGTGACCTCCCGATAGAGGTACGCCGTCACGGTCGAGCCGTTCGTGGTGACGAGCGCTTCCATGCCGTTGCCCCGGTAGGCGGCATCGCTCGCGCCGAGATGGGGGATGGACGCGGCCCGGAGGGGCGTGCCGCCGTCAGTAAGCCAACGCGTGTTGTAGACATCGATGAACGTGATTCCGCTCGGTTCCCTCCGATGTCCGAAGATGGCGGGAAAGGGGGCCGGGCCCCGTACGATGACGCGCCGGAAATCGCCCGCAATCGAGCCGGCTTGAAGGATCACGTTCGGCGGCTGAAACTGGTAGACCTGCAGACCGCTGGACTCCTCGGCGGAAAAGATGAAAATCTCGTTGTTGACGACCGCCACCTCGACCTGGTCTGGGAAATGGGTGACGGTCGAGCTCGCGACCTCGGTCGCCACACCGGTCGTGCCGTTGATTTCCGCAACGTGGATCTTCAGGTCCGTGGGCGACGCACCGACGAGCAGATACTTGTCATAACCGGGAATCGTCATGTGGGCGGCGGTCAGGCGGGCGCCGACGGTGGAGGTGCTCCCCCAGGAGACGGCGGAGAAGGGCACGATCGCGTCTGACTGGTAGCGACTTCCCGTGGGATTCGTCAAGTCTGCGCCCTGGACGCCGCCCGAAGACGACGGGAAATAACCGAAGTACTTCTGCGAGGAGGCGATGTAGACCGCCGCGACGCGTCCGCCGCCGGGGACTTTCGTCGGCAAGTCGACCTGTTGGCCGAAGCTGGGAGTTCCCGAAGCCGTCGTCCCGAGCATTCCCGGGAGGCCCCCGACCCCCTCCGGTCCGAGTGAGACCCAGTCGGAGATCATGCGCGCGTGGCCGGAGGGGTCCTCGGCGGCGGCCATCGTCGAGCCGCCCGTGAAGCAGTCACATGTGATCGGGATGATGCCGCCGTTCTGCTGGCGCAGACCGACCTGGAGCAGGGTGAACGGCCCGGGGTTCGCACCGGAGCCCAGGTCTCCTCTCACGAAGCCCCACTCCGTCAGCGCATACAGGTATTGCCCGCTCGCTCCGATCGCCATATCGGCCGAGGACGGCATCGTTCCCGTATTGTGGGGAAGCTGGACCGAAGTGCTTCCCTGAACGATGGCACAGTCGTTGGGTTGCGCGGAGCCGGCGCCGGCGAAGAGCAGAACGCCGGCGAGTACGGCGACGGTGAGACGAAGGGCGTTACGGGGGTGTGTGGGCACGAGATCCTCCCTTGGAACGAGATTCGACACGGGTAAAGAAACCAAGAAGAAGTCGGAGATCCGATTTCATCTGCCCCCAGGAGCTTGACCGGAAGAGGTAGCTGGAATCGGACCCTCGGGTGCGCATAACTGCCGCTGCCCCACCGGCAGAAAAAAGTGGGCGGGACGCGAACGTCCCGCCCACTCAAACGACGACTAGAGCCCAGTCCCCGTCGGTACCGACGGAATGACCGGAGTCACGACCTGAACTCCCGTGATGCCGAGCGGGTTGCAGGTCGACGGATCGAGCTGCGTGCCCGGAACCAGGACCGAGAGGAAGGCCGACGATCCCTCGAAGGAGTAGTCCACCCAGGCCTCGTCGAGAACGTCTCCCTCCGTGTTATTCACGAAGCTCATGTCCACCCAGCCCGATGACGCAGCCGGAGTCGAGAAGTTGTTGATGTTCGACTGTTGGGTCTCGAGCGGGAAGTTAAACGATGGGTTTTCGCACGGCGACACGCAGCCGCCTGTCGTGACCGTGTTCTCATCTTCGTCGAAGAAGTTGAGCGTTACGACCGGTTCGACGGTGTCGCAGTCGCCGCCGTCGAGCAGATCCGGGAAGAAGTTCGTGGCCGAGCTGATCGAAGCGCGCCAAACCCTGAAGTTCGTCGTGATGTTGCCCGCATTGATCCAGCGGGCGGCCCACTTCAGGCCGAGCGGCTCACGCTGGTCGCCGAGACCGATGTTCCAGGGGGCGCTGAGCCCCAGGTTGTGCTCCGGATCGGGTGCGGTGCAGTTCGCGCAGTTCGCCGGGGTGTTGGACGGATCGCTGGACGGCGTCCAGTACCGCGCGTAGAACGTCCGGGCACGGGTGATGTCGTCCTGGATCGCAAACTCCGGATCGGACTCGATGTTGACCGTGGACATGCCGTAGGTCGGCAGGCCCGCCCCCGAGGTGAAGATGATCTCGCCCCAGAGGTTGTTCTCCATTCCGATTGCGTCGTTCGCGTAGTACTCGTTAAACGCCGGGTTCGACAGGGTGCAGTAGTTGACCATGTCGATGACGATATAGCCGTGCTCCAGCCCCGAGATCACACCATCGACGTCTCCGGCGCAGCCATGGCTGTCCGGCGTGTCGTCGAGCGAGTCGAGAACCTGGAAGAAGAAGGAGCTGGCCGGAGACCACGCCGGAGTTGGATAGAGCGTAATCGCTTGAGTGTTATCGGTCGGGAATGCCGGAGAGGTCGGCCGCACACGGATGAAGCCGACTCCCAACGGGTCATCCACATAGACGACCGCGTTGGGGTTTTTCTGACACGCGTCCTCCAACGGCGAGTCGAAGCCTGTCGACGGGATGAGGCCGGTCAGGACGTTCGCCATCGAAAAGGCCTGCACGTCGAAACCGGTCAACGCGATGTTGAAGTCGAGGACGAGCTCCGTGCGCTCGCTGAACACGTTGACGTGCGCGATCATCGGCGCCGCGGAGGCGTTGGCGATCGTCACCAGCGTGTCCCGGGCATCCGGGCCGCTGCCGATGATGGCGCCGTTAGCGTCTACGCTGACCTGAAACCAGGGGACGAGCAGCGTCGCTCCCGGCCGCTGATCGACGGTACACGTGATGGCGCCCGCCGTGCTCGCAACCGCGAGTAGCGCGGCGATCGCCAGGCACGTCATCACAGTCTTTTTCATTGAGATCTCCTCATTAACAGTTAACTGTTCGCAAACACACGATCGAGACTTCCTTCCCTCGAACGATCCCATCACCTCCCACACTTCGATTATTTACACCGTAAAACCTGGAATCTGTTTCAGTTGGGGCAACCGCGCCCCTTGGGTCTGACTCGGATAATCGCCCCCGCACGGACTCCTGTCAAGAAAAAAACGCGAATTTTATGCTTTGCAATCATAAAAATCGGCGTAACTCTTTACAAACAGGTTATTTGACCTTGTTGAGATAGACATTCCAGCCACCTTTGTCCCGAGGATCCGCGGCAGTTATGGTCTTCGAGAGAACGACGTCGAGGCGACCATCACCATCCAGATCGGCCAGGCGCACGCACTGCCCCGGGGAATCGAGTGCAGGCTCCTCGTTCTCCGCCACCTCGACGAAGCTTCCGTCGGGTTGCTGAAAGAAAACGCGGAGGCGCCGCTCCTCGGAGTCGGCAAAGACGACGTCGTCGAGCCCGTCGCCGTCGAGATCCCCCATGGCGAGCGCGTAGAGCAGTGACTTTCCATCCTTCTTGCGCCAAACGCGGTGACGCGTCCACTCGCCGTCGGCGAAGGCGTAGAGGGTGATACCGGCCGCGCGCGCGGACTCGGGCGTGTTCGTCTGCATCAGATAGGCATCGGCGAAGGCCGGAACGCGAGACTTGCCGAACGTTCCGGGCGCCGAGGCGAAGTGATAGGCATAGATCTCGATCGCCTTGAAGAGAACGGGTGTGAACGTAGCATTGCCCGCGTTTTTCCAGATGAGCGTCAGGCCGCCGCTGTAGTGGCTCCCGGTGAGAACGTCCTTTCGGCCGTCCCCGTCGTAGTCCCAAGCCGTGAGCGAGTTCGAGTAAAGGCCGCCGATCAGGCCGTCCGACTTGAATTCCCAGCCTTTCTTTCCTCTGTAGAGATAGACGCGAATCTGCCGATAGTCCAGGCCCTGTCCGGGATTCGATTCCACGATGTCCCGCGAGGCGACGATGTCGAGCTTACCGTCCCCGTCGGCGTCGAGAAGCACGACCGCCTGCGCCGAGAAGTCACGGCCGGCCGGGAGTCCCGTCCGCTCGATTTCGAAACCGCCCTTGCCGTCACCGAACAGGGAGACCAGGCCGCCGCCGTGCCAGGCACAGACCACGTCGACCTTCCCGTCGCCATCGATGTCGCCCACCGCGACCCCTCCGTACCCGATCGCAAAATTGGGCGCAGGTTTTCCGTTCTGCCTAAAAATCAGAGGCCACTCGGAGAAGCTTCCTTTGCCGTCCCCGAGCCAGACGTGGAGCTTGTTGTCGCCCATCCGAGGTGACGGCGCGACGATGTCGGGGATACCGTCGCCATTGATGTCCGCGACGACGAAGGAGGACCGCCACATCCCCCCGGCGGGAAGACCCGTTTCGGCGGCGGGGTCGAGCTTGAGCCGGCCGGAGACGCGGGTCAGCGCGATGTCGGTGAAGTCGGAAAGGGGGACGGCAGATTCGGGTTTCTTTCGCTCCCGCTGCACGGCTGGAATCTTGCCTTCCTTCTCGAGCTCCCGCTTGAGGGACTCTTCCTCGGGGATCTTCTTCTGCGTGATGACGTAGTAGTACTCGTCGTCCTCCTTGAAGAACTCGACGGGAATGCCGATGACGGGATGGCGGAGGTGCCGGTCGTCCACTCGGATGTAATCGGCCTTGGGGAGGCGCTCGATGATGTAGGTGTCCGTCTCCTCGACGATGTTCGGGTTGATCCTCGAGAGGGCGCCCGGTGTAGGCGCTACGGCGCGGGTCTGCGCTTCAGGAGGTGATGCCGAGGGCCGGCTCGACGAGGAGCAGGCCACGGCCGTGAGAAGAAGCAGGATCGAAGATCGTTTCACGAAGCCTCCTCGAAGACGAGAGCGGTTGCTGGTTCCTGGTTAATCGAGTAGATAGAGAGCGCCGACCCGGAAACCTCGATGCGACGCGCTTTATTCATGGCAATGTCTAAATAAGGTCCGCGAAGTGTGGGCGGGCGCGCGCGAAGAGCGCCGCGCCGATTACGGCGATCGCGGCGCAGAAGACCGTGAGATAGAGAAGCGAAGAGGCCTCCGGAGACGCGTGGAGCGTGAAGGCACGGCGGTATAGGTCGACGAGGTGCGAGATCGGATTGGCTTGGATGATCGGCCGCAGGCGCGCGGGCACGAGCGAGGCCGGATATACGATCGGCGTCGCGTAGAAGCCGATCGTCAGGACGATTCCGATCGCATGAGTGGTGTCGCGAACGAAGGTCGTCAGAGTCGCCGCGACGCAGCCGAGCCCAAAGGTCAGAAGAATCTGCAGCCCCAGCGCGGGCATGAGGAGAAGGAGCCAGGACAATTGCAGATGCCCGAGCAAGGCCACGTACACGGCGAAGACCGCGAGCGCGATCGCTTCGTTGACGACCGCGGCCACGACGACCGAGAGCACGAGGGTCTCGAGCGGAAAAACGGTCTTCTTGACCATCGCCGCGTTGTCCACGAGAGCCGAGGCCGAGCGCGCCAGTCCCTCCTGGATCGCCATCCAAGGCAGAAGTCCCGCCATCAGGAATTCGGGGAAGCTCGCATAGCCTGGCTCGACGGGAATCCGCAGCACCAGCGAGAAGACACCCGTGTAGAGCAGCATCCACAGGACCGGCTGTGCGAACGCCCACAAGAAACCGAGGCCCGAGCCGGCATACCGGGCGCGGAGGTCGCGGACCACCATCTCCTTGAGCAGGAAGGCCTTGGAGGATAAACCGCCGGACTTTCTCGCCATCGTCAAAGAGGGCGCATTATAGAGGCGTCTTCTATGTTTTAATAGCATTTCCGGAAGAAGCCATGTCATCCCATTCGCCACGCAAAGTCGCTCTCGTCGGCTCGCGCATTCGCGAGCTCCGCAAGGGACGCCATCTCACGCAGACCGAGCTCTCCGAGAAAATCGGGATCGCTCAGTCCGACCTCTCGCGCATGGAGCAGGGCGAGTACAAGGTCGGCCTCGACACTCTCTTCAAGATCCTTCAGGTCTTCGATCTGAAGATGGGGGAGTTTTTCGGAGAGACCGAATCGCCAGTCGAAAAGGAGGCTCGGGACCTCGTGTCCGAGTTCCAGGGCCTCTCGGAGGAAGCTCGGCAGGAGGTCCGCGATTTCGTCCAGTTCAAGAAGGTACAGGAGTCCGAAACCCCGACAACCACCGAAGAAGAGAAAGAAAAGATTTGAGCGGAACGGCCCCGGGCCTAGAATCTCCGGATAGAGCCATGGGCCGGAATCGATGAGCGAACGGCGAAAGCATCTGGAATTTCTCCGTAAGATCGCCCGGGACGCGATTTGGAGCGGGGATTACGAGCGTGCCCTGACGCTCTACGAAGACGGTCTCGCCTTGGCCCGCTCCTGGAAGGACCGGGAACTCGAGGACCTCTTCACCTGCAACCGGGCGACCACGCTTCTGGAGATGGACCGGCAGGACTTCGACTTATCGCGGCTGAAGGAAATCGTGCTCCGCAATCCCGGCAGCCCCAACGCGGTGCTCGCGTCCTACGCTTCGGCGCACGCTCACGAAGTCCGCGGGGAATATACGAAGGCGACTTTCTATGCGCAGAGCGCGCTGCAGAAGAGCCGCGACCTCCGTTTGGAGGAGTGGACCGCGGCGTCGCTCAACCTGCTCGCCAACCTCGAGCTCCACGAGAGCCGCTTCGAAGAGGCGCTCACGCTCTTCCAGGAAGCCCTCGACCGCTATGAGGCGAAGGGCCAGGGGCAGTCCTGCGAGGCAGCGGTCGTCGCCGACAACCTGGGTTACTGCCACATCGCGCTCGACGCCATCGCGGTGGGTCTCCCGCTCGTACACCGTTCGCTGTCGCTGCTCGAGAGCCTCGGTTCGCGCCAGGCGATGGATTATCCCTGCCTCGATCTTTGCTTCGCGTCGCTCAAGCTGAGCCACGCCGAAGAGGCCGAGAGCTGGGGCGTGCGCGCGCTCGGCCTCGGCAAGGAGTTCGGCCGTAACGATGTCGTCAAGAACGCGCACTACCTCCTCGCCGAGACCTACAGCGAGATGGGGCGCGAGGGAGCGGCCGAGGAGCACTACGAGGCGCTTGCGAACTACTATCCGAACTTCCCGGCTCTGAAGAACTACCTCCACCAGATCAGCCTGATGGGGATGATCAACCTGAGGGCATGATGCAGCGGCACGGGCTTCGACTGTTGTTCCTCGTTGCGGCGATCGCCGCCGTGCCGGGCCTCTGCGCGGCGGCGCCGGAAGAGCAGTCGCTGCTGACGGCAGACGGCTCGCTCCACGTCGTGCGTTCGGGACGCGCTGTCGATCTCGGCGTGCAGGATGCGGCCGTCTCGCCGGAGCACAATGTCATCGAGTGGACCTCACGGGCGCAGGACGGAACGCTTTTGACGGCGATCGTCCCGGGCACCGATTCGCAGACCGGAAAGCGCGGCCTCCAGCTCGCCTTCGATGAACAGACGCAGGCGCTACTGCTCCTATGGACTGAGGACATATCCGCCTATTCCCAGATCCGGGTCGGCGTCCTCTACAACGGGACATGGACCAACACCGGACTGCTGCCGAACCAGGGGCTCTCCGCCGCCTACAACCCGCAGATGCTGGTGACGCACAAGACGGCGACGTATTTAGACGAACACGACAACGTCGTCACGAAGACGAACTCCATTCTTTCGGTCGTCTGGTGGGAAGACGCCCAATATGGTCAGGCCCGCTACGCGACGCTCTTCCTGGATGAGGACGGCTTTGACCCCGCCAACCTCGCCATTTACGACCTGCCGGTGCTTCTGGGCGGGGGCGGCGAGACGCTTTACAGAGGCGTTCCGTCGGGCGCCTATCTTTTCCCGAGCCTGCAGAACGACGGCCTTTCGGACGCGATACTGGCGAGCTTCGCCGACCTTCACGATCAGAGGCAGAAGGTCGTTCGCATCACCTTCCCCAGCGATCAGGGCAAGCCGTCGGAGACGGGTAACCTCAAATGGGAACGCCGGCACATTCCGATCGTGGGCGTGATGACGCAGGGTCCGGTGGCTCGGATGACGCCGATTCTCGCGCTGAACGCGGCGCCCGAGTTGTGGGTTAAGACCTCCATCGGCGCCGGCTACCGTCCGACCCTCTACTGGCGCGACGGCAATACCCTCAAGTACACGCGGCTCGGAGACCACGACTGGAGCGCCGTCCGCTCGGTCTCGATCGACGACTCGATGCCTTACGAAAAGGCGCTTTCGCTCGTCGCCGGCATGGCGCAGCGGAACTGACGGCGCGATCGCGCCGTCATCCCGAGGCGTGACACGCCGAGGGATCTCCTACTCCGACAGATCGCTCCCTAGCGGCGACTCCAGCTAGAATCGCAAGAAGCGGCTATGGAACTGCTCGCGGTGGGAGAAGATGATTGAAGGCTTCCGTCAATCGACAAATCATCAATCATCAATCATCCATCATCAATTCTCCCTACAGTCCCTTCGGCAAGTCTTCCCGGATCGGCTCGTCGTAGAGAGAGTCGAGAAGCGTGGCGGCGTCGACACCGGCGGGCGTCCGCGTCTTCGGCACCATGATGCGGACCGTATAGATGTGATCGCCGCTTTGCCCCGAGCGCGGATCTTTCACCCCCTGGCCGCGAAGTCGAAATCTCTGTCGACCCTGCGTGCCCGGAGGGATCTTCGCCCGCATCATTCCGTGGATCGTCGGGACATCGATCTCGGCGCCGGTGTAGGCCTCCTTCACGGTGATCGGCACTACTCCCTGGATGTCGTTGCCGTGCCGCTCGAAGTACGGATGGGGCAGGACGCGAATCGTGACGTAGAGGTCCCCCACCGTGCCGCCGCGGGCTCCGGGCCCGCCTTTGCCGGGAACGCGAATCGTGCCGCCGTCCTCGGTTCCCTCCGGGATCTTGATGCGAACGCGCTCCGACTCGGCGATGACCCCCTCTCCGCGGCACGTCGGACAAACCCCCTTGCCGCTACGACCTGTCCCCCCGCAGGTGGGACACGGCTTTTCGCGCCGCAGCGAGAGCGACGCCGTACCGCCGAGAACCGCGTCCCGAAAGGGGACTTCGATCTGTCCTCGTAGATCCTCCCCCGACTGCGGGCCCGTGGCGCGGCGACCGCCGCCGAACAGGCTCCCGAAGAGGTCGCCGAGGTCAGCGCCCTCGAAATGAAATCCTTCGAATGATTCTCCCGCGCCAAAACCCGGCCCCGGGCCTCCCGGCCGGGAACGGGGGTCAAAACCCTCAAATCCCGGCCCGAATCCCGGCCCCGGCCCGGCATGGCCGAACCGGTCGTAGGCCCTCCGCTTTTCGGCGTCTTTGAGCACGTCGTAGGCCTCCTGAACCTCCTGGAAGCGCTTCTGGGCGGCTTTGTCGCCCGGATTGACGTCCGGATGGAGCTTGCGGGCGAGGCGGCGGTAGGCCTTTTTGATCTCCGCTTCCGAGGCCCCCTTGGACACACCGAGGACCTCGTAATAATCGCGCTTGGCCATGCCTCGCCGGCATTATAGCCACGCCGAAATTAAGCCATTGACAAGGTCTGACAGGCTAATATTATTAGCCTTAATTCTCGAACTTTCTAATCTTATAAGGCACCTTTGAGGACCGTTCGTTCATGAGCATCGACGAAATCGACCTCCGGATCCTCGACATGCTTCAACGGAACGGGAAGCTCTCTCAGGCCCGCATCGCCGGTGCCGTCGGCCTAACGACGCCGTCGGTCAACGAACGAATCAAGAAGATGGAGCGCCACGGGATGATCAAAGGTTTCGTGGCGCTTCTCGATCACGAAAAGATGGGACTGCCCCTGACTGCCTATGTCGACGTCGTGCTCGAGCATCCGCGGTTCGAGAAAGGATTCGTGGACGATCTCGAGAAGCTCCTCGGTGTCCAGGAGTGCCACTATCTGGCGGGAGAGTTCGCCTACCGCCTCAAGGTCAAAGCCGCCGATACTTCGGCTCTCGCGGACTTCCTGCAGCGCCGGCTCCTGACGATCAAAGGCGTGACCCGCATCCAGGCGCAGATCTCGCTCGCCTCGAAAAAAGAATCGACGCTCCTGCCGCTGGTGCCCGAAAAGATCGAGAAGGAGCCAAAGTAACTCCCGACTCCCAATTCCCGACTCCCGACTCCCTCAGAACCTTCCGACCAGTCCCGCATCCGCGTTGAGGAACTGTCGATGCGGATGCGCCGAAATGTTGTGGTACGTCAGACGTCCAACCAGTCCGAGGTGCTTGACCAGGCGGAACTCTCCGTCGACGCCCGCGTGGAATCCGAAGACGGTCTCGTCGCGGTCGCGAAAGGCCGCGAGCTCTGGCGGGAGGGAATCGGGCTTGACGTGATACCCGCCGATGCCGGCGAAGAGACCCGACGTGTAGAAGCCCTCCCAGAGGAGGTAAGACACCCCAACCGTCGCGTAATTCACCCGCTCCTTGTAGTCGGGAATCGTCACCGACGGAAGGACCGCGCCCGCGTTGCGTGCGCGGGTCCGCATCGATCCATAGGTCAAGCGCAGGATGCTCAGCTGATCCATGCGATATTCGATCCAGCCGTTGACCTCGCTGCGCTTGAAACCGTCGAGCGCGAACCTCTCGTCGATGTCATTGACCAGGCCGGCCGCTCCGCCCACGCCCCAGGATTGCGCCCGTGCAGTCGAGACGAGCGCCGTGATTACGAGGCTGAGCAGGAGAACGCTTTTGCCTGTCCGCACGGCTCCTCCGATGGAGAAGGAATTTCCCGGTCCGGGTCACTCTACCGGATCTTGCGAACGGGAAAGGCTACAATCCCGCCGCTTTCCGGTTTACGGAAGCGGGCGTCGAACCGCTGAGGCAAAAAGAACCGCTGAGGCAAAAAGAGTGATCGAGCTGGCCCGGGCTGCGGCACGATTCGTCCTGCCTTCCATCTGCCTCGCCTGCCGGCGTCGTCCCGTAGACGAATTGTTTCGCGGCGGCGTGTGCCGCACCTGCTGGGATTCGCTGCCGGATCCTGACGCCGAGCGCTGTGAGTGCTGCGACGAGGCGCTGCCCGGCGCGCTTGCCCTGACGCGTTGTGGCCGCTGTCTGCTCGATCCTCCCGATTTCGACCGGCTGTGCGCGGCCGTCCCCTACCGGGGATCCGCGCGCCAGATCCTCCTCGCCTTCAAGTTCCAGGGCGCCGACTACCTCGGTCCGCGCATCGCTGCGGAGATGACACACCGCATCCCGCCTCCGCCTTGCGCGGAGGTGGCCGCGGTTCCCGCCACGCGGCGTGCGCGTCGCGCGCGCGGCTACCACCCCGCCGAGGTGCTCGCGGCGGCCGTGGGGAGACGGCTCGGAGTTCCCTTCGTCGGCGAGCGGCTCACGAAAGTTCGTGATACCGAGGTCCAAAGCCGGGTCGCGGCGGGGCACCGCGCCGCCAACGTTCGCCGGGCGTTTCGCGTCGAAGGCCGACCCGCCAAGGAAATCCTGCTCGTCGACGACGTCGCCACTTCCGGCGCCACCGCCCGCGAGTGTGCCGGGCGCCTTCGGCAAGCCGGGGCGCGTGCGATCACTGTCTGGTGCTTCGCGCGCGCTTCGCGCGCCGACTCCTGGCCGGATATGCCGTGAAGGCGCTGAACAGCCTCGTCGTTCTGGCGCTGCCGCTGGTGCCGAAGCCGATCGTGCGCAAGATCGCCTCGCGCTACGTGGCCGGGGAAACACTCGAGCAGGCGCTCGGCGCCGTGCGGAACTTGAACGCCGAAGGGTGCATGGCCACGCTCGACGTTCTCGGCGAGGACGTGACGCGTCCCGAAGAGACCGAGCAGACCGTCCACGATTATCAGCGCGCGCTCGCCGAAATCGCCGCGCGCGGTCTCGACTCGAACATCTCCGTCAAGCTGACGGCGCTCGGTCTCAAGCTCGATCCCGCCGCGTGCCGCCAGCAATTCGCCCGCATCCTCGACGCGGCGAAAGCCGTCGGCAACTTCGTTCGCATCGACATGGAGGATTCTTCGGTCACCGAAGAGACGATCCGCATCTTTCTCGAGTTCCGGCAGCGCTACGAGAGGGTCGGCCTCGTTCTGCAGGCATACCTGCGTCGCAGCCTCGCCGATGCGCGGCGTGCCGCCGAGATCCGCGCCAACGTGCGCATTTGCAAGGGCATCTACGTCGAGCCGCCGGAGATCGCCTTCCAGGATCGGGAGGAGATCCGCGCGAGCTACATGGATCTGGTCCACACGCTGCTTGAGGCCGGCAGCTACGTCGGTATCGCGACGCACGACCCGCTTCTGATCGAGCGATCGCTGGCGACGATCCGCCGCCGGAATCTGCCGCGCGAGGCCTACGAGTTCCAGATGCTACTGGGGGTGGCCGGTGGTCTCCGGCGCCGGCTGGTGACCGAGGGACATCGACTCCGGGTGTATGTTCCCTACGGGGAGGCCTGGTACGCATACTCGGTGCGGCGCCTCAAGGAGAACCCCTCGATCGCCGGACACGTTCTGGCCGGGGTCTTCCGCCCGGAGAAGCGGATGACGCGCCGAGGATAAGTCCTGTGGGTGGGGCACCTTGTCCGGCCCGAACATGGCCCGGCTCGATCCAAGAATCTTCCCAGAATGAGAAGTTACTGGCCGAGTGGCAATTGACAACGCAGAATTCTATACTCCGGGATTGGGCCTTCGGGTCCGGCATATGAGGCGGCTTCGAATCGCCATTCCGGCCTTCGCTCTGTTGCTCTCGGTGGCAAGCGGGAGGGCCCTCGCTGATCCGCCGGCTCCTCCCATTTCGGGTGTCGTGCGTCACCTCGAAGCCCCCGTTCCCGGCGTGCTCGTCATCTTCTACAACCTCGGCGACAGTTCTCTGACGCGCAGTCGAACGGCGACCGACGGTACCTTCGTTCTCGCCTCGGCGCCTGTGGGCGTCTACGACCTGATCGCGTACAAGCGAGGATTCGAGCCCGCGCTGCGAAGGCTCTGGCATCAGGCCTCGGCCGATCAGGTTTCGGCGGTGCAGATCGAGCTGACGCCAAAGGGCGCGCGAGCCGCGGCCGTTGTCGCGCCGACGACGATCTGGGACCTGCGCGACCGGTTGCCCACCGACGTGCTGCGCGAGCTCGCCATCGAGGAGAGCTCCGACGCCGCGACGACGCCGAGCGAGCGGGTTCAGCTGAACCGCTTGATCGCCGGCGAGGTCCGCACGATGGCGGACGTGGCCAACGGCTCACCGACCAACGCGCTGTCGCGGACGGCGGTTGGACTCCACGGCGGGCTCCCCAACGGTTGGAGCTACGGCATCACGGGCGACTATGCCTCTCTCGGCAGCCCCGATACGCCCGGAGAGACGACGACGGGCAACGCGGCCGGCCTGGCGCTCGACGTGTCCCCCTCCGCCGCCGAGCGGCTGACCGTCTCGACGCGACGCAACACGCTTTCCTTCGGCGACAATCCGGCGAGCCTTCAGTCTCACTCGGTCAGCTGGAGCCGCGGCGCCGAGCAGGGACAGGTCGAATCGGTCGCCGCGCGTTACATCGAAGAGGCCAACCTCTACCGCGCCACGGCGCTCGGCACGACGATATTTCCGGTCGCCTCGAGAACCTGGGAGATCAACGCCCGCTATGGCCGGCCCGCCTCGGACACGCCGGGCGTCGCCGTGGCGATGACGTATCGGCACCGGGAAGCGACCGTCGGCCCCTCCGGCGTCGGCGCGGATGGAGCCTTCATCCAGTCGGCGCCCGACGCGGATCTGTCGGCCTCGAGCTCACTGCGCCTTTCCGACAACGCGGAGGTCGAGGGGGGCGTGGTGGCTCGCTACCTGGGTGCCGCTTCGGCGTCCTACGGTATCGCTCCGACCGCGACCGCCCGTTACAACGTCGGACCCGCGACCGTCTACGTCCGCGGCCTCTACCGGGTGGCCGGGTCTACCGCCGGAGCCACGACCGTCATGCCGCGCGTCGCCTCGATCGAAGACAGTCAGGAACCGGCTGCGAGCCAGTCCTACACGATCGGGCTCGAGCACCGGGCCGGTTCCAGCTCGTCGTATCGGGTGGAGGCTTCCCAGCAGCGAATGGGCGAGCTCGTGCGCGCCTTCTTCGACGGGGACTTCCTGACCGACTTCGACAGCGTTTATCTGCTGGACGGGAACTCGGTTCGTCAGTACAAAGCCACCGCGCAACAGCGCCTCTCGGACAAGCTCGCCGGAAGCGTTTCGGTGCGCTATGGCTCGATCGACGGCGACGTCTCCTCGGGGAGCCGTGTCAGTTACGGGATTTCGAGCAACCGCGGGCACTTCTGGTCGGCGCGCGCCGCGGTGGAGGTTCTCCCGACCCGCACCGGCGTCGCCGTCGTCGTCCGCAACATCCGCCAGGATGTCAAGACACCCGCGGCCCTCCTCGCCAATGACTCCGACAAGCTCGCCTTCTCGGTGGCGCAGGACTTGTCCCTGATCGGCGTCACGCCGTTCGGCGCCGACTGGAAGCTACTGCTCGCCTTCGAGTCGGCGCACGGAACGACCGTATCGGAACGCAAGAAGGACGATGCCGCGACGGCCAACCGTCTTCTCGGCGGGGTCGCGGTCTCCTTCTAACCCCGCTGCTCGATCGACCCGACCGGCGTTCCCCAAATTTGGGCCTAATCGGTGATCCAAAAGAATTTTGAACTGGGTTCAAATTCTTGATTCCAATTTCGCAAGCCGGAGTAGCATCCGTAGTCAAGTCAATGCAAGATCGAGACTTAGCGATTTGTGATGGCGGCTTACGAATGGCATTCGGATTGCTGAATCTCCCGTCGTGACACGGCTCGCCAAAAGACTCGGTCTGGGAGCGATGGCCCTCCTGACGGTGTGCACCGTGGGCCTTTCGTTTGTCGCTTTCGCGCGAAAGATCGACAGCTTCACCACGGCCGGCTTCACTCATGCGCGAGAAAGCGGCGCTCTCGCGCTGCAGGCGGTCGATCCCAACGGCGCCGCGGCGCGCGCCGGGCTCGCGGCCGGCGACCGAATCATTCTGGCGGATGGCCAGACCGCGGCGTCGCTCGCGCGCCCAGAGAAGGACCTCGCGCGCAAGCCTTTTCCTCATCGTTTGGTCGTCATCTCGAACGGCGAGGTTCGCGGTGTCTCACTCGGCGAGCCGTCCATTCGGTTCGACGCCACGTATCTGTTTCTCGCCTTCGTCGGCTTTCTGTATCTGATCATCGGTCTCTTCACCCTCGCTCGCGAGCGCACTGTGCCGGCGACGATCTTCTGGGCGCTGTGTCTTTCGTCCTTCGCCGTCTACGTGCTGACTCCGGCCGGCCCGCACGATGCGACCTGGAGAATGTCCTGGCTCGCGGAGGACTTCTTCCGCGCGTTGCTGCCGGCTCTGCTGCTCCATTTCTTCCTCGTCTTTCCCCGCTCGATCCAGGCGCGGCGCTTGATCCCGCTGCTGTACGTTCCCGCCATTGCCTACGGCTTGGCGCAGCTCGCTCTCCTCTCCGCTCGGCCCTCGCCGGCGGTCGCCGCGTTTTTCGAAGCCGCGGAGCGCCTCTGGTTTCTCTACTTCGCCGTGTACGCCGCGGCCGTCCTCGCCCGGGTCATCGATCTTCTGCGGCGCAGCCGCGACGACATCGAGGCCGAAAAACAGGTGCGCTGGATCGGCCTGGGTGTCATCGTCGGGCTCGCGCCCTTCCTGATGCTCTCGGCCCTGCCGCGGGCGTTCGGCCTCGAGTCGCCGTTGCTGTCGAGCCTGGCCGTCGTGCCGCTCATCTTCATCCCGCTCGCCTTCGCCTACGCGATCTTGAAGTGGCGGCTGTGGGACGTCGAGATCTTCGTGCGCGAGGCCATCGGGACGACCAGCGCGGTACTGCTCGGCGGCATGACCTTCGTGTTGCTGAACTCGCTGCTCGATCGGACGCTCGGAGGAATGGCGGTGGCGGGCAAGAACGTCATCGCATTCGCTTCCGGGCTCGTCCTCGCCTCGCTGCTCGTGCCGGTGAAGAAGCGCATCACCGACGTGCTCGAGCGGATTCAGTACCATGACACCTATCGCGCGCGCCGGGCACTTCTTGACATCGCCCGCGATTTCGCCACGCCGCGTCCCCGCGAGGAGGTCGTACGGGCCATCGTCAAGCGGGTCGAGGAGGCGCTCCGGGTGGTTCCCTGCTCCCTCTTCCTGTTCGAGGGACCCAGCCGGGATCCCGACGCCGCCACGCTCGCCGGTTCCCTGGCCGCGGAGGACCGCGTGCGCCTGCGCGGCGCGTCCTTCGGCCCCACGCCACCGGCCGCTCTGCTGCGGCTTCACGCGCTCGGCTACCGCATCTTCTTCCCGATGCGCTGCGGCGGGGAGCTCGTGGGGGCGCTCGGCGTTGGCCACAAGGACGGCCGCGTCCCGCTCTCTTCGGAGGACGAGGCGTTGCTGACGGCGGTGCTCGCCCAGGCGAGCCTCGCGTACGAGAATGCGCGGCTGTACGGCGCGCTGGCGGAGCGGCTCGAAGAGATACGGACACTCCAGGAATACCAGGAGAGCGTCATCCGGTCCTCGTCTTCCGGCATCGTCGTGCTCGATGCCGACGAGCGAATCCATTCGGCCAATCCGGCGTTCGCGCTCCTCGTCGGGAGCAGCGAGGAGGAGCTCCAGGGTCTCCCGTTCCGCGAGGTCCTCCCGTCGGTCGCGCTCGGCGATGCTCCTCCCGGCGGCGAGTCCCGCTTCGAGGCGAAGTTCGTCACGCTCGAGGGAGAGGATCGGGACCTGCAACTTTCCGTCTCGGCGTTCCGCGGGTCACCCGACCGCAAGGTCGTCGTCGTGGACGACATGACCGACCGGATTCGGGTGGAGCGGGCGCTCGCCGAACGAGAGCGGCTCGCCTCGCTCGGTGTCCTGGCGGCGGGAGTCGCGCACGAGGTCAACACGCCGATCGCCGGCCTTTCCTCCTACGCGCAGCTACTCTTGGCCGAGACCGCCCCGGCCGATCCGCGCTATTCCATCTTGAAGAAGATGGAGCGGCAGACCTTTCGCGCGGCTCACCTGGTCAATAACCTACTGGAGTTCGCCCGTCCGCGGCCGCGCACTCCCCAGAAGACCGACCTTCGCGCCGTCCTCGCCAATGCCGCCGAGTCCGTCGAGACCGCGTTCGCCGGGCGGGAGCTTCGCCTCGAGACCGACGCCGACGGAGAGCCGGCGCTCGTGATCGGCGATCCGCGCGAGCTCGAGCAGGTCTTCGTGAATCTGTTGACCAACGCGCGTGACGCTTCTCCGGACGGGGGCGTCGTGACGTGCCGCATCGAGAAGAACGGCGAGACGGTGCGGGTCGTCGTCGCCGACCGAGGGCCCGGCCTGACCTCGACCTCGGCGGAAAAGGTCTTCCAGCCCTTTTACACGACCAAGAAATCAGGGGGGACAGGGCTCGGGCTGGCAATCTCGCGCGATATCGTGCGGCGCCACGGCGGAGAGATCGCACTCATCCCGCGCGAAGGGGGCGGCGCCGAGGCGCGCGTCGATCTGCCCCTCGTGCCGCCAGGCTCGCCTTCATGAGAGTTCTAATCGTCGACGACGAGGAGGTGATCCGAGACGTGCTCGGAACCCTCCTGTCGCGGGAGGGCTACGACGTGACGGCCGCCGCGTCCGCCGGCGAGGCCACGGCCCTCTTCGAGGCGGAGCCCTACGACGTCGTCCTGCTGGATCTGATGCTTCCCGACCGGCCCGGCCTCGAAGTGTTACGGGAGGTCCGGCGGCGCGATCCGGACGCGGTCGTCGTGATCGTCACGGCCTACTCCTCGATCGAGGGGGCGATCGAGGCGATGCGTCAGGGCGCCTTCCACTACATCCCGAAGCCGTTCCAGAACGAAGAGGTGCTGCTGACACTCCGCAAGGGGGCCGAAGCGCGCCGCCTCACGGAGGAGAACCGGCGTCTCCGGGAAGAGCTCTCGCAGCGCTACGGCCTGGGGCGCATCGTCGGCAAGTCGACGGGGATGCGCAAGGTCTTCGAGCTCGTGCGTCTGGCCGGCCCGTCGCGCTCGACGATCCTCGTGGAGGGGGAAAGCGGCACGGGCAAAGAGCTCGTGGCGCGCGCGATTCATACGCACTCGCCGCGGTCGGGGGCACCGTTCGTGACCGTCAACTCCGGCTCGATGCCTGCGGATCTGCTCGAGTCCAACCTCTTTGGCCACGTCCGCGGCGCTTTCACGGGGGCCGTCGCCAACAAGAAGGGGCTCTTCGAGGTGGCCGACGGCGGCTCGATCTTCTTCGATGAGATCGGCACGGTCAGCCTCGAGACGCAGGCCAAGCTTCTCCGCGTCATCCAGGAGAAAGAGTTCATGCGCGTCGGCAGCGTCGACACGCAGAAGGTCGACACCCGCATCATCGCCGCGACCAACGTGGACTTAAAGAAGATGGTCGCCGAGGGACGATTCCGCGACGATCTCTACTACCGGCTCTGCGTCATCACGATCCCGATCCCGCCGCTGCGGGAACGGCGCGAGGACATTCCGTTGCTCGCGGAGCACTTCATGCGGCTCTACGCCTCCGAAAACTCCAAACCGATCGGCGGCCTCGACCCGGAAGCCTACCGGGCGCTACTCGACCACGACTGGCCGGGCAATGTGCGCGAGCTGGAGAACGCCGTCGAGCGGGCCGTCGTCCTCTGCCCCCCCGGCGCCAAGATCGGACTCGATCTGCTCCCCGAGACGGTCCTGCAGCCGGACAAGGGCGAATTGTCGATCCGCCTGCCGGAAAACGGCGCGACGTACAAGCAGCTCGTCGAAGACTACGAGCGCCGCTTGATCCGCACCGCGCTCCGCCGCACCGGCGGCGTCCAGAAGCGCGCCGCCGAGCTGCTGAAGATCAAGCCCACGACGCTGCACGAGATCATCAAGAGACTCGAAATTCGGGAGCCGTGAGAGAAGTCGACGAGCTCGCCGGAAGGCGGCGCACCATTACGAGCGTCCGGTCGTCGGCGAAGGGCTCGCCCTGCGCGTGTTCCTCGAGAGCCCGGGCGAGCGCGGCCTCGATCTCCGTCGTGTTTCTGTGCACCTGCCTCGCGAGGAGCTCCTTGAGACGGGGCATGCCGAACTCGTTGCCCTTCGGATCATTGGCCTCGGTCACGCCGTCTGTGTAGAGACACAGCAGGTCGTTCGACCCGAGCACCAGCTTCGAGGAGCCGTAGGGCTTGCCCGGAAAGAGGGCCAGCGGAAGGCCATGGGAGCCGAGCTCCTCGATGGAGCCGTCGGCGTGAAGAAGTAGGCCGGGGTTGTGACCCGCATTGGTGTACTCGATCTCGCCGCTCGCGGGATCCAGAATCAGGAGGAAAAAAGTGATGAAGCGGTCGGGTCCCGTGCGCCGAGAGATGGCCTCCGAGAGACGGCCAGTCATCTCGGCCACGGGGACTCCCTCGTCGGCCCAGGCATGGAACGACGCCTGGAGCGAGGCCATCAACAACGCCGGCCCGACGCCTTTGCCGCAGACGTCCGCGATGGTGGCGTAGATCTTCCCGTCGCTGCGCGGACGGAAATCGAAGTAATCCCCGGAAACCTGCCGCGAGGCGACGTTGGAGCCGTGGAGCTCGTACCCGGGCAAGGGGGGCGGATCCTCGGGCAGGAGACGCTGCTGGATCTCTCGCGCGAGGGCGAACTCGCGGTCCATCTGCCGTTTCTCGGCGTTCTCCGCCATCAGCCTCGCGTTCTGGATCTTGGCGGCGGCCACGTTGGCGAGCGAGGTCAGCAGACGCAGGTCTGCCTCTTCGAACGACCGGTGGCCGACCCGGCAGTCCACGTAAATGAGGCCGACGACTTCCCCCTCGTTCTCGAGCGGCGCCGCGAGGACCGACTTGATGCCGGAGAGCCGGATAGAGTCCGCCAGCGAGACGCCCGACCCCATCTCCGTGTCCATGAGCAGGAGACCGTTTCGCTTCTCGACGACGGCGGCCACCAGCGTCTTCGAAAGGCGGATGTCTTCGGCCGAGATCCCCTCGGCCACGCGCACGACGGCCGGCACCAGCTCTCCCGTCGCGCGGGAGCGCAACAGCACGAGGCCGCGGTCGGGCTTCAGGGTCTCGAAGACTTTGTCCATGAGAAAACGGAGCAGCTCGTCGACGGAGATGTCGCGCAGGAGCTCGATCGTCAGCTCGTTGACGACGCGCAGAGACTCGATCAGCTTGCCCATTTGCTCGGCCGGCAGCCGCGGGTCGGTCTCGGCGGGCGCGCGCAACAGCTCGGCGGAAGCCTTCAGGATCGTGTTGTCGAGCGGGTCCTCGCCACCCCCTTCGATGCGCACGCGAGTCGTCGACTCCGACTCGACTTTGAGCGTGACGCCGCCGACGGTGATCCGGTCACCGGGCTTCAATGCCTGGATCGTCGTCAGCCGATCGCCGTTCAAGAACGTGCCGTTTCGGGAGCCGAGGTCCTCGACCGTCAGGCCGCCGTCGTTGTCCCGGACGATCCGCGCGTGCTGGCGGGAAAGCATCTTGTCGGAGATTGGCAGGTCGTTCATCGACGAGCGGCCTATCGTCGTGACCGGATGGTCGAGCGACACCTTTCGCGCAGCCATGCCGGGGGCGGTAACGTAGAGGTAAAACACAGCTGACCTTAGAGTTGGGCATTTTAACGCGGCTTCTCGCGGGAGAACCAAGGGGCTCTGAGGGGTCGGTTTGGTCCCGGGGGTTGCGCCGGAGGGCTCAGTTCCGTAGAATCCCGCGTCCCATGAAACCGAATATCCACCCCGAGCTTCACGAGGTCCTCGTGCACTGCGCCTGCGGTGAGACCTGGACGACCCGCTCCACGAAGAAGGAGCTGCGCTTGGAGATCTGCAGCAAGTGCCATCCCTTCTTCACGGGGAAGCAGAAGCTCGTGGATTCCGCCGGCCGTGTGGAGCGCTTCCGGAAGCGTTACGAGAAGAAGAGCTCCGGCGCTCCGGCGTAGGGGCATGGACCCCGCAACCTCTCGTCGCTTCCCTTCCGCCGCCCCGTAGCGGCGCCATTCCATCTCGGATCAGCCGTCGGTTCGGCCTCGGTGCCGCAATCCGACGGCGGGAATTGCTGAGTACGATCGATGCTCGAAAAACTGGAAGAAATTCGCCGAAAGTACGACGAGGTCAAGGCTCGGCTCGCGGATCCCGCGTTCGTTCAGGATCATCGCGCCGTGCGGGACGCCCAAAAGACGCTGACGGATCTGGAGCCGATCGTGGCAAAGATGGAGGAGCAGCGGCAGATCCAGAAGGAGCTCGACGGGGCTCGCGAGCTCGTCGAGTCCTTATCGCCCGGCGACGAGCTGTACCAGATGGCGGCCGCCGAGCGCGCGGCTCTGACCGACCGGCTCCAGGGCGTCGAGCAGGAGTTGAAGCTCCTGCTTCTGCCCCGGGATCCGAACGACTCGCGCAACGTGTTCCTGGAGATCCGGGCCGGAACGGGCGGCGACGAAGCCGCTCTCTTTGCGTCCGAGCTCTTTCGGATGTACCAGCGTTATGCCGAGCGCATGCGCTGGAAGGTGGAGATCGTGGACCGGGACGACACGGGTATCGGCGGGATCAAGACCATCACGGCCTTGATCGAGGGGAACGGCGCCTTCTCGCGTCTGAAGTACGAGGGGGGCGTGCATCGCGTGCAGCGCGTGCCCGCCACCGAGGCCTCCGGGCGCATTCATACCTCGGCCGCGACCGTTGCGGTCCTGCCGGAAGCCGAGGACATCGACGTCAAAGTGGACGAGAAGGACATTCGCGTGGACCGCTTCTGTGCCTCGGGCCCGGGCGGCCAGGGCGTCAACACGACGTACTCTGCCGTCCGCCTCACGCATGTTCCGACTGGCCTGGTCGTGCAGTGCCAGGACGAGCGCAGCCAGATCAAGAACAAGGCAAAAGCGATGCGCGTGCTCAAGGCCCGTCTCCTCGAGATGGAGCAAGCGAAGCAGGAAGGCGCTATCGCGGCCGAGCGCAAGAAGATGGTCGGCTCGGGCGACCGCTCCGAGAAGATTCGCACGTACAACTTCCCGCAGTCCCGCATCACCGATCACCGGATCGGCTTCACCACGCATCGGCTCCAGGAGGTCCTCGACGGAAACTTAGACGAGCTGATCGATCCGATCTCCTCCCACTTCCAGGGCAAGCGGCTCAAGGAAGAGCTGGCGAAGGCGTGAGGTTCGCGCCCTTCCGTAGGCGGCGGCCCCTGCAGCCGCCCGCGGGCGGGGACGAGCCGGCCACCAAAGGCAGGCCCCCTGCAGGAGGCAACGCTGCCCGCAGGGCAGCGGTCACCCCCGCCCCTACGACGACTGAGCTATGACGACCGGCGAGCTTCTCAAGGACGCGGCCGAACGAGCGGCGGCAACCGGCTCCGAGGCGTCGGCCTGGGATGCGCGGCTGCTGCTCGCCCACGCTCTGGGCGGCGTTTCCCCTCTCGCGCTCGACCCGCGTCAGACGCTCGATCCGGTCGTCGCCAACCGCTTCGGTGCATTATGGGAGGAGCGTCTCAAGGGCGCTCCCATCCAGCATCTGATCGGAGAATGGGATTTCTACGGGCGTGCCTTCCGGGTGGACGACCGGGCGCTCGTGCCGCGGCCCGAGACGGAGGTCCTCCTCGAGCAGGCCCTGAAGGAGGCGCCGGAAGCGCGGCGGGTCCTCGACGCCGGCACCGGGAGCGGCATCATCGCGATCACGTTCCTTCGCGAGCGGCCCGAGGCGCGGGCGGTCGCCCTCGATATCTCTCTGGACGCCCTCGCCCTCGCCCGCGAGAATGCGAGGCACCACGGCACTCTGTCGCGCCTCCAGTTGCTCGCCTCCGACTGGCTCTCCGCGCTCGGGCCGACGCAGTTCGACATCGTGATGTCCAACCCTCCCTATCTCGCCATCGGCGAGTCGCCCCATCTGCCGCCTACGGTCCGAGATCACGACCCACGGCGGGCCCTCTTTGCCGGAGACGACGGGATGGCCGCGATCCGGCAGTTGCTGGCCTCCGTTTCCGCCTACCTCGCGCCGGGGGGACTGCTCATCTTCGAGATCGGCTTCGGGCAGGCGGAAGTCGTCCGCTCCGAGATCCTCGCCCGGCCCGTCTGGCGCTTCGTGAAGATCGAGCCCGATCTGGAAGGCATTCCTCGCATTTGCCTCGCGCGCCTGGAGTCCGCGGCCGAGAGAGTCAATAGAATCCGGAAACCGTGGACAAGTTCGTAATCGAGGGCCCCGCGCGCCTCACCGGCGAGGTCACCATCTCGGGCGCCAAGAACGCGGGCCTTCCCTGCCTCGCGGCGGCGCTTCTGACGGACGAGCCCGTCGCTTTGACGAATCTGCCCGACGTCGCCGACATCCGTACGATGCGAAGGCTCCTTCAGCACATCGGCGCGCAAGTCGAAGCCGACGGAGCCACTGCGCGAATCGAAGTGCCGCGGATTGGCTCGGCGGATGCGCCCTACGAGCTCGTCAAGACCATGCGAGCGTCGGTGCTCGTTCTGGGTCCCCTGCTCGCACGGAGCGGTGCGGTCCGGGTTTCTCTTCCGGGCGGCTGCGCGATCGGCGTTCGCCCGATCAACCTGCATCTTCACGCCTTCGAAAGGCTCGGCGCCGATGTTCGTCTGGACCACGGATACGTCGAGGCCAAAGCCGCGCGTCTCGAGGGGAACGAGATCGTATTCGACATGGTGACGGTGACCGGCACGGAGAACGTGATGCTCGCGGCGACGCTCGCCCGCGGCACCACGCGACTCGTCAACGCGGCTCGGGAACCGGAAGTGGCGGATCTGGCACGCATGCTGAACGCGATGGGGGCGAGAATCCGGGGAGCGGGAACCGAGACGATCTCAATCGACGGCGTCGATCGGCTTCACGGCGTCGAGCACGCGATCATCCCGGACCGGATCGAGGCCGGGACGTATGCCCTGGCCGCGGCGGCCACGCGAGGCGACGTCGCAGTGCGAGGATGCGCGCCCGACCATCTGTCGGCCTTGACGACGCGTCTCTCCGCGACAGGTGTGCGCATCGAGACCTCAAGCGATACACTGAGCGTCAAAGCGGACGGCGCGCTCCGCTCCCACGACGTGGCCACGGCGCCCTATCCCGGGTTTCCCACGGACCTCCAGGCGCAGTGGACGGCGCTCGCCGCCGGCATGGAGGGGGTCGCGACCATCACCGAAACGATCTTCGAGAATCGCTTCCAACACGTGGCCGAGTTGGTGCGAATGGGGGCCCGGATCCGTCTGGAGGGCCGTTGGGCCGTCGTGGAGGGACCCGCGCGCTTGACCGGAGCCAAGGTCATGGCCAGCGACCTGCGCGCCTCCGCGGCCCTCGTCCTCGCCGGCCTCGCCGCCGAGGGCCAGACGACGATCGACCGCGTCTATCACCTGGATCGAGGCTACGAGAAGATGGAGGAGAAGCTGGGGATGTTGGGAGCGAGGGTGAGGAGAATGAAGGGATAATTGCCGATTGACGATTGACGATTGATTTGAAGACCTAATCGACAATCGACAATCGACAATCATCAATCTCTATGACCGACTGCCTTTTCTGCAAAATAGCCTCCGGCGCCATTCCCTCCAAACAGGCCTACTCCGACGATCGCGTCTATGCGTTCCACGACATCGCGCCAAAGGCGCCGACGCATGTCCTGATCATCCCGCGCAAGCACATCCCCAAAGTCTCGGAGGTAAGCGCCGACGATCAGCGGCTCGTGGGCGAGCTCGTGACGCGAGCCGCTGCCATCGCGCGGGAGCTCGGCCTCGAGCATTACCGCCTCGTGGCGAACAACGGCGAAGGGGCGGGTCAGTCCGTGTTCCATTTGCATTTTCACCTGATGGGAGGGCGTTCTTTTTCATGGCCGCCGGGGTAAGAAATTGGCGATTTCAGATTGCCGATTGATGATTGACACGCACTCAGTAATCGCCAATCGGCAATCGGCAATCGGCAATCCTGCGTCAAGGCACCTCTCTTGCTCTGGGCACATCCGATCGAGCTCCCGACGAAACGACCGGTAGAACGATCCGCGATGGATGGGCGACCTCGTGGTGGATTCGAATCGTCGCCGGCCGCGACCGGGCCGATCGCGACTCCGACTCGCCCGTCTGCAGGTTGCGGGAGAAGTGTGGCATGAAGCTGCCGCAGAGGACGACGCGCACGCGATGCCCCCGGCCGAAGAGGTTTCCCGTGCGCAGGTTGGGAAAACGCAGCGCGTAAACCCTGCCCGCCTCGAGAGGCCTCGTCTGTCGCCCGCCTTCGCGCTCGCTGGCGCGCAATACGTCCGTCCCCGGGCTCGAGAGATTCCAGGCCGTCCCATCGGGGGTCACGTCTTCGAGCTTCACCCAGAGATCCACGTCGGGAGCGTCGGTCGACAGGAAGATCTCGATGTCAACGGGCCCGACGGCGCGCAGTTCCTCCGCGAGCGGCCCGGTCTCGAACACGAGCACGTCGTCACGTCTCGCCAGCGCGCGGTAGTCGTGCGCCCCCGGCTCGGCAGAGAAGGGGTCCACGACCGGTCGAGCCGGATCCGAGACGAACGTGCTCGACGCCGACGCCTCCGCCGGCGACGTCGGTGACAGGGCGCCGTTTCGAGCGAGGTAGAGCGATAGAGGCCGTGTCCCCGCGAGCGGAATGGTCTCGCCGGTCAGCCAGGCGTTCTCGCCCATCACGAACGCGCGCACGCGCGGCTCGCGCTCGAGGCCGTTGGGCAGGTCACGCACATAGCGGTCCATGAAGCGAAGAATGATGGCGGCATAGTCGAGACGCGCCTGCGGGCCGAACACGCGCTCGCCCGACTTCTCCGAATCCTCGCCGCCGTGCACCCATGGACCCAGAAGAAGCTGTATCCGTGGGTCCTTCCGGTCGCGGCGCGCGGCGAGCAGCCCGAGGAAGTTGGTGATCGCCCCCTCCGGGCCGTACGTCTCGTCGTGCCAGCCGGAAAGGTTCAGGACCGCCGCGCCCACGCGCTCGTAGCGGCCGGAGAGCTCGGCCCAATCCCAGAATGCCTCGCCCGGACGATGGGCCAGCCAAACGAAGTAGTAGGGCGCGACCTTCTCGAGCTCCGGCAGGTTCGTCAGAGGAAGCCGATAGGGAAGAACCGAGCGCAAGCGCTGCCATTCGACCTCGGCCTCCCTCCCCCTCCTCGGCCCCGCGAGCCCTCTGCGGGCACGAGCCTCGGGGGCAATGTTGTTCCAGATCCAGGGGATCCAGGAGAGATCCCAGGCGCCCCCCGCGTAGAAGAAATTGCGCGGTGTCGAGAACGTCATCGCCGGCGCCATCGCCTTCAGGTGCGGCGGCGACTCCACCGCCGCGAGCCACTGAACCGCGCCGGGATACGACAAGCCGAACGTGCCGATCTCGCCGTTCGACCAGGGTTGCGCCGCCGCCCACTCGATGGTGTCGTACCCATCCCTGCCTTCATGGACGTAGGGAACGAATTCCCCTTCGGAGCCGTAACGGCCCCGAACGTCCTGGAGGACCACGGCGTAACCGCGTGCGAGGGCGGCGCGAACCACGCGGTTGTCCTCCATCCGCCGGCGGTCGTAGGGTGTCCGGTAGAGAAGCGTCGGAAACCGGCCGCTCTCGGCGGGCCGCAGGACATCGGCGCGCAGACGGACGTGGTCCCGCATCATGACCGCGACGTCGCGCTCGACGAACGGGCCGGACGTTCCGGAAGGGTTTGCCAGGCCGAGCCAGACTCCGAGAATCGGAGCCACAAGCCTCGCCAGAAAAATCACGGCGTCGGCGTCTTGGCGGGCGTGGTTTTCGAAAGGACGATGGGGGTTCGATTCGTGGGGATCGTCACGGGGATCCGGTAGATCGAGATTCGGGCCTTCTGACGAAGCTCGCCAAGCCACTTGGATACCTGTTCGTCGAAGGTGCGCTCGGAAGAACGTTTCCGCATCTCCTCGGCGACCGATTCCCAGGGCGCCGCCGGAAGGCCCGCGGCCTTCTGCTCTGGGACGTATCGATTCTCGTACTCCTCCCGCGCTTGTTCTTCGTCGGCATAGGCGATCGGCGCGAAACGCTCCCGCAGATAGCGAGCGATGACGAGTTGACGTTCGAGCGAGGCCCGCACCTCCTCGGCGGACATGCCCGCGCGCGCGAACTCGGCGTCCGGATCCTTCCCTTCCGCCTTCAGGCGATCTCTCAGGCTCTGGAAGGCCTTGTTGATCTCGGCCGCATCGGGGGCCGCCGGTCCGAACCGGATGGCGTCCTCGTACTCGAGGTGTTGCTCGATCAGCGCGTCCAGAACGCGCCCGCGGAACTTCTCGTGGTCCTCGCCGGCCTGCGGCTCCAGCGCGGAGACGACCATCGCCTTGCGCACTTCGCTTTCCGGGATCGCCGTGTCATTGACGGTCGCGGCGATACGGTCCAGGATCTCCGCCGCCGCGGGGGAAGATGCCAGCAGAAACAGGCCGACCCACTTCGAGAGGCGCCCCATACGGCGATGATAACCACAGGCTCCGTGCTATTTTTCCAAGCCCGGTGAACGAAACGAAAAAAGGGGGGCGACTCCTCGTCGTGGGAACGCCCATCGGCAATCTCGACGACTTCTCTCCCCGGGCCCGACGGGCGCTCTCGGAAGCGGACGCGATTTTCTGCGAGGACACCCGCGTGACCGCGAAGCTCGCGGCGCGCTTCAAGCTGAAGGCTCGGCGGATCTCGTGCCCCGCTCCGCGCGAAGAGACCCGCGTCGAAGGGCTTCTCGGGCGGCTCGCGCGGGGAGAGACAGTCGCGCTCGTCTCGGACGCCGGCATGCCGACGGTGTCCGATCCCGGCGCGCGCCTGGTCGAGGCGGCCGCAGCCGCGGGATACCCGGTCCTCGTCGTGCCCGGCCCCTCGGCGCCCGAGGCGGCGCTCTCGGTCTCGGGCCTCGCGGCGGTCCCCTACCTCTTCCTGGGCTTCCTGCCGGCCCGCGAGGGGGAGCGCCTGCGTTTCCTGGAGGCGCATCGAGAGCGCGCGGAGACCCTCGTCTGGTTCGAGGCCCCGCATCGGCTTCGCGAGTCGCTCGAGGCCGCGGCCCGCGCCCTCGGCCCACGCCGCGCCTGCGTCGCCCGCGAGCTGACCAAGCTCCACGAGGAAACGGTGCGCGGCACCCTTCCGGAGCTCGCCGAGACCTTCCGCGGCCGCGGGCCCGGACGCGGCGAGATCACCGTGGTCGTGGAGGGCCGCCGCGGCGAGGCCCCCCGATTGACCGGCGATGAAATCGACGACCGAATCCGCGAGGCCTTATCCGCCGGCGAGGCTCTGAAGACTCTGTCGCGCGAGATCGCGCGGCGGGCTCGCCGCCCGGCGCGAGAGATCTATGCGCGGGCGTTCGCCCTTCGCGCGCGGGAGCCCGAACGGACGCGGCGAGAAGCGGAGCGCGGCGAATGACGGAGCCCATCGTCCGCGTCGAGAGGCTCACCAAGGTCTTCCGCACCTACCGCCGGAAGGAAGGCCTCGCCGCGGCATTGAAGTCGCTCGTCTACCGCGTATCCACCGAGATCGCCGCCGTCTCCGAAGTCAGCTTTTCGATCGCCGCTGGCGAGATGGTCGGCTACATCGGGGCCAACGGCGCGGGCAAGTCCACGACGATCAAGATGCTCACCGGCATCCTGACGCCGACTTCCGGAGAGGTCGTCTGCAACGGCTTTGTCCCCTATCGCGAGCGCACCCGCTACGTGGCCACCATCGGCGTCGTCTTCGGGCAGCGCACGCAGCTCTGGTGGGACATCGCCGTCGTCGAGTCCTTCCGTCTCCTGAAGGAGATCTACGGCCTGTCGGACGCGCAGTACAGAGAACGTATGGCGATCTTCGACAAGGTCCTCGGCCTCGAGTCTTACCTTCATCAGCCCGTTCGCAAGCTCTCGCTCGGCGAACGGATGCGCTGCGATCTGGCGGCCTCGCTCCTCCACCGGCCGCCGCTCCTCTTCCTCGACGAGCCGACCATCGGCCTCGACATCGTGGCCAAGGCGAACGTGCGCGAGTTCCTGCTGGAGATCAACCGTCAGGAGGGGACGACGGTCCTGTTGACGACGCACGATCTTTCCGACATCGAGACGCTCTGCAAGCGCGTGATCGTCATCGACCACGGCCGGCTCCTGTTCGACGGGGCGCTCAACGAGCTCCGCGACCGGATCCTGCCGGTCACATCCATCGTCTTCGACGTCAAGCGGGCGCCCGACGCCGCCGAGCTCTCCTTCAACGGCCTGAGGATCCGCGAGGTGGGGATGCATCGTTATCGTCTCGACCTCGACCGCCGCACGACCGCGCCCGCCACCGCGGTCAAGGACATCGTCAACCGTTTCGACGTCTCGGATCTGACGATCGAGGAGCCCGAGATCGAGGAGGTCGTCAAGCGGATCTACCGGGAAGGCATCTCGTGAACGCGGCATCGGCGACGGTCCGCTCGGCGTTCCCCTTCGCGCGGATCGGCTTCCTCAACATGCTCGCGTTCCGGGCGCGCTACTACGTCGGCATCCTGACGTATCTCTTCAACGTCGCCGTCTACTACTTCATCTGGCGCGCCGTCTTCCGCCACGGCACGACGGTCGTCGGCCTGACACTCGAGGAGATGATCACGTACGTCGCCGTGGGCTGGGCGATTCGCTCTTTCTACTTCAACGAGATCGACCGCGACTTAGGCGGGCAGGTGCAGGAGGGGCGCCTCGCCATGAACCTGATCCGCCCGGTGAACTTCCAGATGGTCATGGTCGCGGACGCCGCTGGGCAGTCGGCCTTCCGGGCCGTGATGTTCACGCTTCCGATCGGCATCGTGCTCGCCCTCCTCTTCCCGCTCAAGCCTCCCGCGTCGATGACGGCGGGCGGCCTCTTCGTGCTTTCGGCGCTGCTCTCCTTCTTCCTGGTGGCCGGCCTCAACTTTCTGGTCGGGCTGATCGCGATCCGCAGCAAATCGATCCTCGGCATTCTTCGCGCCAAGTACCTGGTCTTGGAGCTGCTGTCGGGGTTGCTCATCCCGACGACGCTCTTTCCCGAGCCGATAAGGACGATCCTCTTCGCTTCCCCCTTTCCGCACATCAACTTCACGCCCGCGGCGCTCTACCTCGGCAAGGCTACCGGGCCGCAGGCCGCGAGGCTTCTCGCTCTGCAGGCGGGCTGGACGGTCGCGCTGCTGGTCATCGGGCAGTGGGCGTGGAGACAGTCGAGAAAGAGAATCACCATTCAGGGGGGATGAGAAGAGATTGACGATTGATGATTGAAGATTGATGATTGACAACCTTCGCCGCCATATCCGCCTCTTCCGCCTTTACTTCTCTCAATATGCCAAGGCCCGTCTGGAGTACCGGTTCGACTTCTTCTCGAGCGTTCTGGCGTCGTTCCTCGGAACCGCGGCGTCCTTCGGCTTCCTTCTGATCGTCTTCTCGCGCGTTCCGGCGATCAAAGGATGGTCCTTCGAGGAGATGGTCTTCCTCTACGGCTTCTCGCTCATCCCTCTCGGGATCTTCAACGTGCTTTCCTGGAACCTCTACCTCTTCGCGGAGCGATATCTCATCGAAGGGCGATTCGACCGGGTTCTGTTGCGGCCGGTGGACTCGGTCTTTCAGGTGCTCTTCGAGGCCTTCCGCCTCGAGTCGCTCCAGGAGACGGTCACCGGCGTCTTCGCGGTGGTCTGGGCGTCCAAACGCCTCGGACTCTCGTTTACCCCGCTCGATGGCTTCCTGTTCGTGGCGTGGGCGCTGTGCGGCGCGACGATCTATCTCGCGATATTCGTCGGCCTGACCGCCACGTCATTCTGGATCGAGGACCGCATCGGCATTCTGCCACCCGTTTTCAACCTGATGCAGTTCGGTCGCTATCCGCTCACGATCTACGACGCCTGGGTGCGCTTCTCGCTCTCCTTCGTCATCCCGTTCGCCTTCGCGTCCTTCTATCCGACGGTCCGCTTTCTCCACCGCAACGAGTTCCTGCGCGAGTTCTGGGCTGTCCCGCTCATCGCTGCCATTTCGCTCTCCATCGCGCTTGCGGTCTGGAACAACGGTGTCAAGCGTTACCACTCCACGGGTTCGTAGGGGCGGCCCCTGCGGCCGCCCGACCGGCCGGGCGGGGACGAGCCCCGCCCCTACGGTGGGAGCTCGGGCACGGGCGGAGGCCGGTCTCGCCGACCTGCCAGCAGCGCTACGCCGGCCAGGATCAACAGGGCAGCGGCGAGAGCTCCGGCCGCCCGATCGGGCCGGGCCGGTTGGGCGAGCAACTCGATCGCGCCGCGTCCGCCGAAGGCGATGAGCCCGAACAAGGCCCACGCGGCCGCATGGTCGCGCAGGAGACTGAAAGAACAGATCGCCAGCCAGATCGCGGCGAGCAGAGCGGGCAGGAATTCGGCGGTGAAGTCCGTCGGCGAGTGAATGGTCGACGGCAGAAGCGCTGCCAGAATCGCCGCCGCGGCGAGCACCCGGCCGGCCGGCGTCCGGAAGAACGCGGACCGCGAGGCAAGCGCCATCGCCGCGGCGAGGACCGCAATGGCGAAGCCTCCTCGTGCCGCCGACCAGAGAACGTCGAACGCCGGCACGACCAACTGCAGGCTCGATGGTAAGGAAGGGTCCGGATCGTAGAGGGCGGGAATGCGGGACGAGACGACGTGGAACCAGCGCGACAGACCGAGTAGGCCGCCCGCGGCGATCGCGGCCCGGAGCAGCGCGTCTCCGAAGGTTCCCTTGCGCCGCAGGGCCTCGAGCCAGCCCGGCCGCGCGCCAGACCAGAGGGCAAAGCCCACGGCCGCCACGAGCAGAATGCCAAGGAGTCCCACCGAAAGCGACACGCCCAGCCCGAGGCGAAAGAGGTTCATCGGCATTTCCGTCGAGTACTGGCGGAAGAGGTAGGGCACGGTATTGGCGAGCCCGAGCGTCGCCAGGATCCCGGTCCAGACGATTGGCTTGACGAATCGCCTCCAGCGAAAGTCGGGCTGACGCACGAGACGCAGGAACAGGATGACCACGAGGCCGACCAGCCCGCCGAGCGCGACGATCTTGACGCCCAAGAGAAGCACCTCGGCCGCCGACTTCTTCCGATGCGCTCGCATGAAGCTCTCCGGAACGCGAATCGTCGGAAGGAAAGAGGCCAGGCGGGCCCCGTGGAATACCGCCGTCAGCCGCGGCCGCGCCTCGCCGATTCCCGAGGATTTCGACTCGAGGACCACTGTCGTGTCCACGCGTTTCGGCCGCGCCTCGGTCCCCACCTCGAGCATCGCGTATTCGGCAGCCGGATATCCGAGCCTCGCAGCCGCATCGAAGGTTCGGCGGGACGCCTCTTCGGAGGAGGGGGGAGGCTTGGCCGCGGCATCCTCCTCTACGGGGTTCACAAAAGCCGCGACCCTCGAGCGGCGGGTGTCGATCAAGATCTTCCACTCCGGTTTCTTCTCCGGTTGAAAGAAACGAACGACCCAGTAAGAGAGGGGAAGCTGCCGCGAGGCGAGCCGGCGAAATGCCACGGCGCCTCCCTGATCGATCACGTACCGGGCCGCGCCCTCCGAGAACGCGGGGATTCCCCCTTCCTCGTGAGGCCTGGCGCCGCGGACCTCTTCATCGTCCGCGAATCCCGTGCCGAGATAGGCGACGCTGCGCCACGCCTCCGGCGCCACGCCGTTGACACGGAGGAACCGCCGGGCGAGCTCTTCGGCCGCCGGACGGCCGATCCGATCCTCGACGAGCGGTTCGACGGACTCGGCCGGCACGAAAAAGGAGGAGATCAGGAAGAGCGCGGCGGCGCTCGCGAACACCCGGGCGCCCGGGGGCAGCGGCGAAACGTCGGCAACCGGTCCCAACGGCGCCTCGGCGGACACCGGGAGGGGCACGAAGCCCTCTTCCCCGTTCGTCAGCCCGCCTGCCGGCAGAAAGCCGCCGCGCCGGAGATAGAGCAGAAGGGAGACGGCGAGAGGAAGCAGCAGGATTCCCGCCGCGATCGCGCCCGAGACCACGTAGTAGGCGTTGCCGGAGCGCAGCAGCAGAAGCGCGGTGTAGATCGCATCCACCGTGAAATGCCAGACCAGCAGCGGCACGACGCCGAAGCGCAGCATCAGCAGACCGATGAGGATTCCCGCCAGGCCCACTTCCAGACCGCGGATGAAGAACGGCTGATTGGGATAGGTCGAGTGGCCGAAGCCCCAGATGAAGGCGGGCAGCGTGATGGCGACCCAGCGTCCCGCACCGAGGCGGTCGAGAAACGAGATCGAGAACATCCGGCTGATTCCCTCCTCGGTGACCGCGGGCAGGAATCCGATGAAGAGCACCGTGGCCCAGGGAAAGGCCGTGTTCAGCATGTCGCTGTACGGGATGTCCGCCGGCGCCCAGGCCCCGAACCGCGCCGCCACGACGTAGAAGACGGCCTGGTACGCGAAGAAGAATGCCGCCATGGCGTAACCCAAGAGCACCGCGCGGAAGAAACTCTTTGTCTGCATCCCCCGCGCGGAGAACGCGCCCGAAAGCGAGAACTGCCGCGGAAAACGCTCCCTGTAGATGGGCTCCGCCGATGCGACGACGATCGCGATGCCCGCGCCGGTTGCCACCGCGCCGAGGACGCCGAGCAGAATCTTGTTCGTCAGATATGCCGAGAGCGGGCTGGCCGTGTCGTATCCGAAGAGCGTCAGCGGAATCTCGTTCGCCGCCGAGAGAAGCGCGAGGAGAAACCCGATCGCTCCGAAGACCCCGACCAGCCGCCAACGCACGTCCTTACGCACGATCTTCCCGACCAGGACGCCGAGCATCGCGAGCAGCGTCACGAAGAGCCCGAACGTGGCGACCTCTCCGGCCGCCTGGTTCTTGGAACGCAGCCTCTCGTAGTCACGCGTCCATGCCTCGGGAACGTGGACGAATTCACGGAAGGCCGTCACTTTGTCTCCGGAGACCGAGGTGGCGTACCGGATCGTCGCCCCCGCGAAGCGCTGGCCCGCTTTCTCGTCGACGAAGACCCAGTCTCCGCGCTTCGGGCGGGCGACCGGCGTGGCCTCGATTAACTTGAGAGCCCCCTCGGGCAGCCCGCGCGAAGCGAGAAACTCGAGCGCGATCCCCCGTGCCTCTTCCCGATTCAGATGGGAGCCCGGCGCGTCCTCCCTCAGCACGGAGCGGAAGGCGACGAGATCCCCGAGCGGGGAGACCCCGACCCGCTCCTCCTCCTTGACGCCCGAGTGGAACCAGCGCATCTGCCAGTGCCAGATCTTTGCCTCGCGGCCGTAGAGCAAGCCGGCCCGTTCGAGGCCGAGCTCGCGCTCGAGGTATACCTTCGCCGTCTCATCCACCGAGAACTCGGCGGCAAATCGCGCGCCCGCGATGCTGCGCCCTCGCGTGCGCAGAAACTCCTCCGCGACCGACCGGGCTCCCTCGCGATTGACCCTGAACTCGATTGAGGCTTCGGGAAACGCACGCCGAAAGAGCGCGCCCGTCACCGCGGCGCCGAGCGCTATGACGGCGAGACACGTGAGGATGAAACGGAGGTCCCTTCGGTCGAACCTTTCCATCTGTGTGGCCCACACCCCCGTAGGGGCGGGACTCCTCCCCGCCCGAGGGCAGCCTCGAGGACCGCCCCTACGAATCGTGGAAGCCTATCCCGCCAGCACGCTCCCGCCGTTGACGTTCAGGATCTCGCCCTGAACGTGCCGGGCCAGATCCGAGACGAGGAAGAGGATCGGGCCGGCGATGTCGGAGGCTGAGGCGACGCGGCCGATGGGGATGAGCTTCTCGATCTCCAGCCGCTCGCGCGGATCCGATAGCGACGGCGCGCTCATGTCGGTGTCGACCCATCCCGGGGCCACCGCATTGACGCGGATGCCGCGCGGGCCCAGCTCCGCCGCGAGCGACTTCGTGTAGGAGATCAGCGCGCCCTTGGATGCCGCGTAGGCGGAGTGCCGCGCCTCGCCGCGTTGCCCCGCCGTGGAAGAGAGGAACACGATCGATCCGCCGGTCTTCTCGAGGTGCGGGACGGCGGCGTCCGTCACGAGAAACGATCCGCGCAGATTGATCGCGTACGTCCGGTCCCAGACTTCGAGCTGGCCCTTGCCCGCGACATCTTCCTCCCAGATGCCCGCGTTATTGACGAGAATGTCGAGCCGCTGCCATGCCGCGACGACGTCGCGCACGAGCTGACGCGCCTGGTCGGGTTGCGAGACGTCGCCGGCGAGCGCCATCGCCTCGCCGCCCGCCGTGCGGATCTCCCGGACGGCGGCGTTTGCGGCGGCCTCGTCGCGCCGATAGTTGATCGCGACGCGGGCGCCGGCGCGGGCGAGCAAGTCCGCCGCCGCCCGTCCGATGCCGCGGGAACCCCCGGTCACCAGGGCGGTTCGAGGCGCGAGGTCTACGGTGAAACCGTCGGACAATTCGCTACGTATATTAAGTTAGGCACGCGACCCTCCATCGAGAACCTTCCATCAAGACAGGGCGGCGACCGCGCAGGCGGCGCCGTCCCCCGCGTCTCAAAGTCGAATAGCCATCGGCCGTATCCGTCGTAGGGATGGGGCTCGCCCTGTTGCGCGGCCCGCCTCCGAGTCGTAGGGGCGGGGCTCGCCCCGCCCGGTCAACTCCCCGCGATCAGCTCGCCGACGTAGACGGAGAGTGTCTCGAGAACCGGCGCCGAGGACTTCAGCTCCGTGTCCACGTCGGCGCCGCGAGACAGCGCCCGAGCGAGCTCCCGGGTCGTGAAGCGCGCGGACCGCTGCGCCGCCTTGTAGAGCATGAAGGGATGAGCGGGCCCACCCCTCGCCGTCTCGAACGGTGAGCGCCCGAACGGAGAGGCTGGCGCCATCAGCCGCGGCAATACTTTGGCCTGAAACGCGGGAAACGACATCGAGATCTCGAAGCCGGCCGGGCCGTCCTCCTCGAGACGCGCGCGGATCAGGAGCATGCGGCGGATCTCGTTGGTCAGCATCCCAAAGAAAATGACCGGCCAAAAGTCCTCCTCCGCCTCTTCCACGGTGCGCGCCCCCTGCCGGACCTCGCGCCCCGAGAAGAGCCGCTCCAGTCGCCCGAGCGCGTCCCCCGCATCGCGCCGGCCGATGGCTTCGAAGAAATCGTAGATGTCCTCGGAGGCTTCGTCCTCGACGTTGGCCTCGATGTCGGCGGCGCGGATCCGCCCGCCCTTGCCTGCCCACTCCAGGAGCTTCTCGAGCTCCGCGGCGAAGTGCGCTGGCCGCGCGTCGGTCAGGACGAGGAGACGCTGCACCGCGCCCGCATCGATGGCGACCTCGCGGTCCTTCGCGCGGGTCGAGGCGAGGCGTCGCAGCGCCGGCTCGGAATCCTCCCCCACCGATGCCTCGAGGACGAGGCCCTTCGCGGAAATCTCCTGGAGAAGATCCACGCCCGCCGGGGGCTCGATCGCCGTCACGAGCGCGACGGTTCCATCGTTTGGCCGGTCGAGGAGAAGACGCAGCGCCGCCTTCAGGATCGCCGGGCCGCCGCTCTTCTCCTCCGGGAGCTCTTTGAGGATCTCGGCCAGAAGCGGCGCGTCATCCTTTCTGCGGACGCGCTTCGCCGCCGCTTCGGCGTTCTCCGCCGGGTCGCTGGTCAGCGGCAGATCCAGGGCCGAGAGCAGCGCCCGTGCGTGCTTGAACGCCTCCCGCCGCCCGGCCGG
>DASXTI010000143.1:0-3731 GCA_036505535.1 Thermoanaerobaculia bacterium | reverse complement strand
AAGGCGATCGATTACGCGATGCAGATCGCCAAGGGTCTTGCCGCAGCGCACGAGAAGGGGATCGTTCACCGGGATCTGAAACCCGAGAACCTGTTTCTCACGCGGGATGGGCGCGTGAAGATCCTGGACTTTGGCTTGGCGAAGCTGAAGCCCGAGAAGCAAGAGGGTGGTCAGACCGATCTTCAGACGATCTCGGCGACGGAGCCCGGAGTGGTCCTCGGGACGATGGGCTATATGTCACCCGAGCAGGTGAGGGGTCAGGGGGCCGACCCGCGTTCCGACATCTTCGCTTTCGGGGCGATCCTCTACGAGATGCTCTCGGGCACGAGGGCATTCCGAGGCGCGACCGCGGCGGACACGATGTCGGCGATCTTGAAGGAGGAGCCGCCGGATCTCTCGGCAACCAACCGCGACATCCATCCGGGGCTCGACCGGATCGTCCGGCACTGTCTCGAGAAAAATCCGGAGGAGAGATTCCAATCCGCTCGAGACCTCGCATTCGATCTGGAAGCCCTGTCGGGCGTCTCCGCGCCGAAGACAGCAGCCGTGCTGCCCGAGGCGAAGAGGCGGATGCCCCGGATTCTTCCCGCCGCCGCCGCGCTGGTCGCCGCAGCGCTCGCCGGGTTGCTCGTGTTTCGCGCGGGCAAAAAAGCCGGCTACGTTCCGCCGCCTTCGTTTCACCAGTTGAGCTTCCAGCGCGGCGAGCTTGGCGCCGCCTTCTTCGCACCCGACGGGCAGACCGTCATCTACTCGGCGGCCTGGGAAGGCCGGCCGATGGAGATCTTCGTCCACCGGGTCGAGAGCCCGGAGTCTCGCCCCTTCGGGCTTGCCGGAGCCGAAGTGCTGGCGATGTCGCGAACCGGCGAGATGGCAGTGTCTTTGAACCGCCATCTCGCGGTGCCCTTCACCCGGACCGGTCGACTCGCCCGCATCTCGATCGCGGGCGGCGCTCCTCGCGAGATCCTCGACGACGTTCAGTGGGCCGATTGGGCGCCGGACGGCCAGAGCCTCGCGATCGTCCGCGAGTTCGGTGTACGCCATCGGCTCGAATACCCGATCGGGAAAGTTCTCTTCGAGACGGACGGTTGGATCGGCCATCCTCGCGTCTCGCCGAATGGAGATCTCGTCGCGTTCATCGACCACCCGGTCGTGCGCGACGACGGGGGCACGATTGCCATCGTGGATCGCAACGGAAAGAAAACGACGCTCACGCCAGTGTACGAGTCGGCTCAAGGTCTCGCCTGGACCCCTGATGGCCGAGAGATCTGGTTCAGCGCCGTAGAGGAAGGGTACAACCGCGCCGTTCACGGAGTGAATCTCTCCGGTCGGTATCGCCTGATCGGGCGTGTGCCGGGTGTGAGCACCATCAAAGACATCTCGAAGAGCGGCCGGATTCTGATGGCCAACGAGATCTACCGTGTGGGGATTCTCGGCCGTCGCGCCGCCGATTCGAAAGAGAGCGAGCTTTCCTGGCTCGACTATTCGGTCGTCACCGACATCTCCTCCGACGGCGGCGCAATTCTTCTGACCGAGGCAGGCGAAGGAGGCGGTCCCGGATACTCCACATACCTGCGAAAGACCGACGGATCCCCGGCGGTACGGATCTCCGGAGGAACGGCGCAAGCCTTGTCTCCGGACGGGACATGGGCGCTCTCCATCCTTCACCCCGCCACCGACGCGACGCTCGTCGCCGTTCCCACCGGGGTGGGAGAGACCCGAACGTTCCCGAAAGACGACCTCCGCGTGCTGGTGGCCGACTGGTTCCCGGACGGAAAACGCATCCTGATGACGGCGACGGAGCCGGGCCGGGGGACGCGTCTCTATGTGCGCGATTTCAAAGGGGGCAAGGCGCGAGCTTTCACGCCGGAGGGATACCGGCATTTCTATCGAGCCGTCTCACCCGATGGCAGGTTCGTCGCCGTGCGCGGCCCGGACCGAAGGATCTACCTCTATCCACTCGAAGGAGGCGAGCCGATACCACTGACCGGATTGATGGCGGACGACGTCCCGGCGCGATTCGATCGGGAAGGCCATTGGCTGTATGTCTATCGGCTTGGAGACGTTCCTCTGAAGGTCTATCGCTATGAGATCTCTTCGGGGCGCAAGGAGCTCTGGAAGGAGGTCAGCCCGAGCGATACCGCTGGGCTCTCCTCGATCAACCGGTTCGTGCCGACGCCCGACGGGCAGACGTATGCCTACAGCTACTTCCGGACCCTCTCCTACCTCCAGCTAGTCGAGGGACTGAAGTGACCGTCGCTCGCACTTGCTCAGGATCTCGCTGCGCGACCGGGGCGCGGCTCGGCGGGACGGCCTCGACCGCGCCCCTGATCCTTCGCCGCGCGGTCGCTCCCGCGGCGCGCGCCTCCTCCCTCGGTTACTTCGGGAGACTTCGCGCGCCGCGAATGAATGAGGGCAGAGGAGTAGCCGAGTGACGCTTTCCGCCGGCGCTCGCCTCGGTCCCTACGAGATTCGCGCACCTCTCGGCGCGGGCGGGATGGGGGAGGTGTACCGCGCGAAGGACCCGCGCCTGGGACGCGAGGTCGCGATCAAGGTCCTTCCCGCTTCGTTCTCGCAGGACGCGGATCGTCTGCGCCGCTTCGAGCAGGAGGCGCGATCCGCATCGGCACTGAATCACCCGAACATCATCACGATCCACGACATCGGCTCCTCCGACTCGACCCTCTACATCGCCATGGAGTTCGTGGACGGAACCAGCCTGCGAGAGCTGCTTGCGGCCGGGCCTCTGCCGTCGAAGAAGATGCTCGACGTTTCGGTGCAGATCGCGGAAGGGCTCGCCAAGGCGCACGGAGCGGGGATCGTCCACCGGGACCTGAAGCCCGAGAACGTCATGGTCTCGAGGGACGGCTTCGTCAAGCTTCTGGACTTCGGCTTAGCCAAGCTCTTTGCGGCCCCGCAGGAACAAGTCTCGGGCATGCCGACGATGGTCCATCAGGAGACGCAGCCGGGAACCGTGATGGGCACGGTCGGTTACATGTCGCCGGAGCAGGCGAGCGGACGGGCGGTGGACTTCCGGTCGGACCAGTTCGCCCTGGGGTCGATCCTCTACGAGATGGCGACGGGTAAGCGCGCATTCCAGCGCGGCACGGGCGCGCAGACTCTGGCGGCGATCATCCAGGACGAACCGGAGCCCGTGGCGCAGGTCAACCCCCGCGCGCCGGCTCCCTTTCGGTGGATCGTCGAGCGCTGCCTCGCCAAGGATCCGGACGAGCGCTATGCGTCGACGCGCGACCTCGCTCGCGACTTGAAGAGTGTGCGCGAGCACATCTCCGAGGTGGCCGCCTCCTCCGGAGGGGCTGCGGTCGCCGAACCCGTGCGCCGTCGCTCCCCGGCGCTCCCGCTGGTCGCAGGAGGCGTCCTGTTCGCCGCGCTCCTCGGTGTTTTTCTGGGCCGCAGAATGGCGGCAGTCTCCCAGCCGACCTTCCAGCGCCTGACGTTTCAGCGGGGAACGGTCGCCGCCGCCCGCTTCGGCCCGGACGGGCAGACCGTCTACTACAGCGCCGCGTGGGAGGGTTCGGAGCCGCGCATCTTCTCCCTGCGGCCGGGTACCCCCGAGTCCTCCGCGCTCGCGCTTCCTCCGGCCGACCTCCTCGGCATCTCGGCGAGCGGGGAGATGGCGATCATGTTGCAGCCCAGGGTCGTGGGCTTCTCGCAAGTCGGCACGTTGGCGCGAGCTCCACTTTCGGGCGGTGCCCCGAAGGAGATCCTGACCG
>DASXTI010000142.1:0-3695 GCA_036505535.1 Thermoanaerobaculia bacterium | reverse complement strand
CCGGATTCCGTGGATGCGGGTGTAGGTGCGGCAGATCATCTCGGCCGAGAGCTGCGAGATCTCATAGATTCCGCGCGGATCGGAAGGCGCCTCCTCCGAGACCGGTAGCCGCACGGCCGGCCCGTACTGGCCGCGCGTCCCAGAACGCACGACCAGCGCCCCCGGATTCCTCTTCCGGCAGGCCTCCAGGACCGCGGCGGTCCCCTTGATGTTGATGTCGATGTCGGGGTAGGGGTCCGACAGCGACATCACGTGGGAGACCTGCGCTGCCAGATGGAAGATGACGTCCTGTCCGGCGACGAGCCGAGCCATGGCATCTTCGTTCCGGACGTCGGAAGAGTCGACCGCGACTTCCGACTGAATCTCGCGAATGTTCGAGGGGTTGCCCCCGTAACCGTGGATCATCGCGTCGCAGAGGGTGACCCGAGCGCCCTCGGGCACGAGGCGAATCGCGAGATTGGACCCGATGAACCCGAGCCCTCCGGTGATCAAGACGCGAGCGCCGGCGAAGCTGTTCATGAGGGCGCGAGGGACGATAGCACGCGGGTTCGTAGGGGCGGCCCTCGTGGGCGCCCGGTTGGGTCAGATCTCCGCGTATGTTAATTTCAAGTCACACATTCGCAGACCTGACCCCTCGGCGGCGCAGAAGGAGCGCGGAAACCGCGAGAGTCGCCAGACTCACGGCCGAGCCGAGAACGAAACCGTCCGGAAGGTATCGCATCTCGAGCCGGTGACGCCCCCGGGGCACCCGAAAGGCGAGGAAGGCGTGGTTGTACGCGAGAGGCTCGACGGCTTTCCCGTCGAGCCTCGTCTTCCATCCCGGCCATGCCGTGACCGACGTGCCGATCACGACGTCTTCCAGCGCGTCGACGTCGAGCGCCATCGACGGGGGCCGATACGATCGGATCGCGAGTCGCGCGCGGCCGTTCTTCATCCATTCCCGCGAGGAAGCGGCGCTCTCCGATGCGAGGACTCCTCGCTCTCGGAAGTCGGAGATCGACTGGAGCAGGTCGATGCGTCGGGCGGGCTGGCTCTCCGACTTGATCCATTCGGGGACGAAGGCGCGGGGAAGCGCGCGCGTGTTCTCGAGCAGCTCCGTTCCAGCGTCGCGAGAGAGGATCCTCCAGCCCGCCGGGGGCACGTGGCCGGCGGGAACGACGGCATAGCGCACGTTCAAGAAGGAGAGAAACGGTCTCTCCAAATCGTCGACGAGGTTGAACCAGCTCCCTTGCGGCGTACACCAGAGCGGATAGGTCTCATAGAAGGGGCGAAACGTCATCGACTCGTAGCCCCGCACGTCCTCGACTTCATACAGAGCGGCGGCATTTGGAATCAAGGTAAACCCCAAGGCGACGAGGCGATCGGGAGCGCCGCGGGGAACGGGGTCGAGGACCGGCAGCCGGGGAAAGAACGCACGGTCCGGACACGTCGGGTAGATGCCGCTCGCCTCGGCGACCCGCGCCGCGATCAGGAAGACCAGAAGCGCCGCGGTTCCTGCGCGGGCGGCGACGTCCCGGCGAAGAACAGCGATCGCCAGCGCACCAGCGCAGAGCGGCGCCATCTCGAGCGCCAGTCGGCGGTGCAGGAAGTCCCCCGGCATCCCCAGCTCTTTCATTTCCGGCTCGAACCGGCCGTAGAGCGCCGCGATGGCGGCGAGCGACAGCACCGTTCCGACGAAGAAAGCCGGGCGGCCCTCTCCGTTGCGCAGCCGCTCGGCGCCCAGGGCCGCCAGCGCGGAGAGCGCGAACGCCGCCAGAAAGATCATGTAGTCGATCACGGCGATGTTCAGCGGCGGCAGGGCCGTGACGGCTTCCGTCAAGACGGCCAGATGCGCCCAGAGCGCGATGCCGAACAGACCCATGGCGAGGAACGCCCAGCGGCGGCGATCCCGGGAAAGGAGTCCCACCCAGGCGAGCGGCAGAAGAAGCGCCCCCGCGTACGCCGCCGGAACGCCGAAGCCTTGGCGGATTTGACCGTGGCCCGACTCCCCGTAGACGAAGGGGAGCAGATTCGGCACTTCTCGCGCCACGCTCTGCGTGAGACCGACGGACTTGCGGACGTGCGCGTACCACTGCGAACGAAGGGCGTGCTCCCAGGTGTGAGGGAGTGCCTCCGCTAAGGGAAGGAGCTGGACGGCTGTGAGGCCGAGCGCCAGCATACCGGCGGAGAGCGCCAGCAGCACCGGACGGACCCGCCTCCCCCGCGCCGCGAGCCCGAGAAGAAACAGAAAGTAGAGGCCCGCGCCGATCACGGCGAAGAGGAGCGTCTCGGGATGGCCCGCCGCGACGATGAGGACGAGCGCAACGACGGTCAAGACGACGGCCCGCCGATCGCGATCCTTCGCGAGCCGGTGGAGCCCGAGTAAAAGCAGCGGGAACGGACCCAGCGAGTTGCCGACCGGATATCCGGTCCAGAAGATCATGAAATCGGAGAAGCTCCAGCCGAACGCTCCCACGAGCGCGGCCGTCTCGCGGCAACCCAGTTCCCGAAAGAAAAGGAACGCGGAGAGGAGGGCGATGAGCAGCCGCGCGCTCATCTGGAACGTCCACGACTGGGCCAGCGGAAGAAGAAAACCGATCCCCGTCAGAGGATGAAAGACGGCGGGCTGCTGCACGGCAAGCAACGGCTCGCCGGCCAGCACGAATCGATTCCAGACGGGCGCATGGCCGTTCTTGATCCCTTCGCGCACCGCCTTCTGCCAGGGAATCATCGAGAAGACGACGTCGGAAAGCAGAGGAGTCTGAACGGCCGTCATGCCGACGTCCTGGCGATGGGACCTAAACGGTTCGTAGTGGTAGAGAATGTCCAGAGGCGCGTAGACGCCGCCCGTCAGTGTGGCCCGCCCCGTGAAGAGAAGCGGCGCCGCGGCGATCAGAAACGCCACCCGAAGCCTCAGCGGAAGGACCCATCGATGGGCGATGTACAGGAAGAGGGCGGCGGTGCCGCCGTAAACGGCGATCGACCGCGCCACGAGGAGGAACATCTGCCTGATTCTACGGTTCGCGTTGCGGGTTCATCGGCGCGGCGGCGCCCAGCCGGACGCATCCGCGGACGGGTCCTTCTGCCTCGCGATGGACGCAATTCCGATGCTGCTCTCCAATCCGCTTATTAATATAAAAACAATATAATCAGCTACTTACAGACTAAAAGACTGACCGATGGCCTCGCTGCTAGCACTCATCGATGAGGAGTGCTAATATCTGCCTCCGCCCGAGGCTTCCTCGAATCGGCGTCGCGGGCAGACAACGCAACCCACTTCAGAGGAGGAGAAGTTCATGAAGATTCGGCCACTTTACGATCGGATTCTGGTCAAGCGTCTCGAGACGGGGGAGATGAAGAAGGGCGGCATCATCATTCCGGATACGGCCAAGGAGAAGCCGATGGAGGCGGAGGTCGTCGCGGTCGGCAAGGGCAAGGTCAACGAGGAAGGCAAGCAGTTCCCGCTGGACGTGAAGAAGGGGGACCGCATCCTCATTGGCAAGTACGCCGGCACCGAAATCAAGATTGACGACGTAGAGCACCTGATCCTCCGCGAGGACGAGGTGCTGGCCGTTGTCGAGAAGTAAGGAGTAAAGAGAACCATGGCAGCGAAAACGATTTCGTATGGTGAGGAGGCGCGGCAGCGCATTCTCCACGGCGTCAACAAGCTTGCGGACGTCGTCAAGGTGACGCTGGGCCCGAAGGGGCGCAACGTC
>DASXTI010000141.1:0-7269 GCA_036505535.1 Thermoanaerobaculia bacterium | reverse complement strand
GCGATCGACCTGCTTTCGCCGCGCCAGCGCTCCATTTTCGTCATGAAACATTTCGAAGAGATGTCGATCCCCGAGATCGCCGATGTGACCGGCCTGGACTCGGGGACGATCAAGTCGCACCTCTTTCGGGCCGCCCGCAAGATTCGTGAGCGGCTGGCCGGTTTTCGGACGTAGAGGCAGTCATGGACGACCTTCGCGAGCGACACTTGACCGACGCGGAGCTCTTCGGGCTCGCCGTGCCGGCGGCGGGCGATCCCGAGGCTCTTCCGGGGCACCTGTCGCAGTGCCAGGCGTGCAGCCGGGCGCTCTCGGAGTGGAAGAACGCGGTGCAGACTCTTGCCGAGGAGGATCTCGGCGCGCTCGGCCGCCGATCTCCCGAGCAGTGGCGCGCCGCGGAAGACTCCACGATGGAGGCAATCCGGCGAGCCGGCCGGCCGCGGCGGGCGGCGCATCCCATCCGATGGATAGTCGGAATCGCGGCGGCGCTTCTGATCGTCGCGCTCGCCATGCCCGCGCGCAAGAGCGCTCCCGCGGCGGGCGCCGTCAAATCCGACGACACCACGTTTTCCGCTGCGGACCGCGCCGACGACGCGCTTCTGCGCGATGCCGCCTTCCTCGCTCAGGGCGGCGACACCGGAACGGATTCGATCGCCGAGGACAGCCTGTGAAGCGAGGGATCCTCGCGGTCGCCGCGCTGCTCTGCGCGGCATCTCTCTTCGGCCAGCAGGGGCCCGCCGAAGGGAAATGGTGGAAGCGGCCTCGCATCGCGGCCGAGCTGCAGCTTTCGGCCGATCAGACGGCCGCGCTGGAGAAGATCTTCGCGCGGAGCCGCCCGAAGATCATCGACCTGAAGGCGGATCTCGAGAAGAAGCAGTTCGAGTATCAGCAGGCTCTCGAGGATGAAAGGGCCGATCGACAGATCGTCGCCGCGAAGATCGAAGCGCGCGAGGAGGCCCGCGCGCGGCTGCAGAAGGAGCTCGCGTTGATGGAGCTCGACATGCGCGAGGTTCTCCATCCTGACCAGCGCGAGCGCCTCATGCGCATGCGCGAGGCGTGGCGTCAGGTTCTGCAGGAGCGCCGGCGACGGCTTCGCGAGGGGAACCTGAATGAGGAAGCTCCGCCGCCGAAGAAGAAGCGCTGACGGGCAAGACTCCGGGCCGCGCTAACATCCGCGGCCGTGGATGAAGCCGCGCGCCGCCGGGTCGAAGAGTACGTCAAGCCGCTCGCCGTGGGGCTGGACGGCGTCACCAACTTCGGCGACGTCCGGCGTATGGTGTCCGCCGCCGCGGCGATCGCGGCAGGCCGCGAGGGAATCGACCACGATCTTCTGTTTCTGCTGGCCGTCTTTTCCGGCCAGGAGAAGTGGGTCGCCCGAATGGGCCACCGCAGCCGCACCGAGATCTTCCTCGCGTCGCTCGGCGTCGAGCCGATGACGGTCCGCCGGCTCTTCCGCGGCCTCGCGCGCTTCGAGGCGTCGCCGGCTCTTCCCGAAGAGGAGATCGTGCACGACGCCGTTCGGCTCGACGCGATGGGCGCCTACGGAATCGCCCGAAGTCTCGTCGAGGGCTACCGCGAGAGGATGGACATCCGCGAGATGGCGGAGTCGATCGAGGCGGCCGCAAGCGCTTCGCTGAAGACCGAGAGGGGGCGCGAGCTCGCCGCGGACCGGCGAGAGCTGATGCTCGAGTTCGCGCGGAGGCTGCGCGCCGAGCACGCGGAGTTCGCGCGCGATTGAAGGAGAGGAAGAGAGGGCGGCCCGCCGAGCCGAAGGCAGCCCGTCTCTTTCTAGGGACCGTAGAGCAGCAGGCCGAACGTCTTCGTCAGGAAGACCGCCATCTGACCCCGAGTGTTGGCGTTTGCCGGACAGTAGTTCCCACCTCCGCACCCGGCGGCGATGCCGCGGTTGAAGAGGTCTTCGATCCAGTCGGCGAAGAGGCTCGGGCACAGCACGTCTGCGAAGATGCCGGTACAGGAGGGCGGAACGTAGCTGGAGCCGAGCAGCGTCTTCAGCAAGAACACCGACATCTGCTGACGGAGAACCGGATTCTCGGGGCAGTAGTTGGGATTCGGGGGGGCGGTACAGCCACCGACGACGCCTCGGTTGTACAGCTCCTCGATCCACGGAGCGAAGGGATCGGTCGGAGGCATGTCGGCGAAGATCCCGGTTGCCGCCGGGGGCAGATAGGAGGAGCCCTCCTTCGCCTTCAGGACGAAGACCGCCATCTGTTTTCGAAGGGCCGGGTTCAACGGACAGTAATCGGTCGCGTTACAGCCCCCGGTCACGCCCTTGTGAAAGATCGTCTCGATGAACTTGTAGAACTGGTTCGACGTCGCAACGTCGGGGAAGCTCTCACCGATGTGGAGCGCCCAGGTCTTCAACGGCGGTGCGAGGTCCCCGCTCGGAGTCGCCGACAGACTGACCGTCTCGTCGAAGGTCGCGTCCCAGTGCTGCAGAGGCCGGGGGCCGGTGATCTGAAGGCCGAAACAGGAGCCGGTCGCATCGTAGCAGTTGCTCGTGGCCGACGGAAGGATCACGCCGTAGTCCGCGAAGTCGTTTGAGATGGTGTATGCGGGCCCGCCCGGACCCGTGAAATTCTGTGCGAAGCCCTCCAGGGCGAAAGGCGTCGTGCCCGGATTCATCCAGGAGGTCTCGACCTGCACGTTCTCGCCGGCCTCGAAGACACCGTTCAAATTGGAGGAGACTCCGGGGCCGGAGTGTTCGTCGATGCGCAACGGCGCGTTCGCCTCGGCAGTATTGCAGGTGCAACTCTTCAGGGTTACCCGCCACGCGTTGAGCGAGCCCGCACCACCGGGGAATTGATCCGTGACCGAAAGCGTCCAGTTGCCAGTCGGATTCTCACCGATGAAAGCACCCATCGCCTCCTCGGGCGCAAGCGCCGCGGCGAGGACGCCATCGGAGAAAACGTAATCCGTGACGGGCGTGAGCGCATGGTCGGTCCATTCCGTTCCATTGAAGATGTCGGCGTTGGACCCACCGTTACGCGACGTCAGTGTCACCACCGTGCCCGCCGGCGACGTCAGCGTCACGACGAGGTCCCCCGAGCTGGGATGCTGAATGTTGGTGATGGCTCTCGCGCCGCAGATGGAGGAGAAGACCGACGGAAAGACGACGCTCGATACGACAGCCGTTCCATCGTCGGGGATCGGGACGGGATTCTGTTCCCCGGCAACCGTCTCGGAGGAGTGTGGCGCCGCCGCCAAGCTGGTGATCTCGAGCGACCAGTCGTTGAGCGTTCCCGTGTTGCCCGCGGCCGCATCCGTGATCGTCAGGGTCCATGTTCCGTTGGGATCTTCACCGATGAAGGCGCCCATCGCGCCCTCGGGCACGAGCGGGGTTTCCGTAACGCCGTTCGAGAAGGTCGCGAGCGTCACCGGGCCGGGCGGATTCGAGTCGCCGGCGTCGTCGTCCCAGAGCGTGCCGTTGAAGACGTCGGCGTTGCTCCCGCCGTTGTTGCTCGAGATCGTCACGATGGTTGCCGTCGGAGACGTCAGCGTGATGACGAGATCCGAGCTCGAAGTGTGCGTGATCGCGGTCGTCAGGTTGAGGTCCCAGAGATACGGCCCTTTGCCCGACACGGCGATCGTGGAAGTGACGGTCGTAAGATCCGGGATCGCGACCGGCGTGTTGTTGCTGAAGATCGTCGTCGAATCGGTGCACTCGGGTGGCGGTGGGGGAATGACACCGGGGAGCTCCGCGCCTCGAACGTTGATGACGATGTGCATGTTGGGGAAATTGAGGTCGGCCAGATCCGTCGGCGTCGTGACCCCGCAAGCGTCTGCCGAGAGGTAGCTGGGCGCCGTCTGAGGCTGGTCGTTCGATCCGATGTAGAAAGCGTACCCTTCGGTCGTGCCGTCGGGGGACGCGACCTCGACGACGAGGGTCGAACCGGCGGGTGCCGTTGCCGTGATGGGAACGGTCAGAAACGACTGATCCTGATCCGGAACCGTCAGGTTGGCCGTGCCGATCGAGGTGAGCGTGCCGCCCGGAAAGCCTCCGCTGCCGGTCCAGTAGAGATTCACGGTCAGGGGTTGGTCCCCGGCGATGGAAATGGCGGCCTCGACGGCGATCTCGACCTGGCAGACCTCGAAGATGCCGCCGATGCTGAAGCTCGGCAGGTCGAAGGCTCGCCAGTAATGGTTCTCGAACGTAAAACCGGTCGTCGCATCGGCGCAGGCGATGGAGTTTCCGCCGACGATGTTCTGACTGGCCGATTCGGTGATCTCGGTGGGGCCGCAGGTGCCCCCCTGCGGCGCCGGACGAGACGAAACGGGTCGCGGATGCGGGTCGCGCGACAGCGTCTGAGCGCCGGTGGAACCCGCCAGGGCGAGCGACGCGACGAGCAAAGACCAGGCTCGAGACGAGCGCATGGCGACCTCCTTGTGCGTGGGTATGCCAATCATCCTAGTCCGCCGCGCCCGCGAAGGAAAGCGCGCGGCGCGCCAGAGCCTCTGCGACGGCGTAGAAAATTGCGTTACGTCAGCGACTTGCCGCCGTCGACGCGGAGAACCTGGCCGGTGATGAACGACGGTCCCGCGCAGAAGAACAGGACTGCTGCCGCGACGTCCGCGGGATCGCCATTGCGCTGAAGGGGGACGCGCTTCGCCCAGCGCGCGGCCTGCTCGGAAGGCGTGCCCTCCGGCACGAGCACGGTTCCCGGCGCGACGCCGTTGACAGAGACCTCCGGCGCGAGCTCGACGGCCAAGGCGCGGACGAGACCTTCCACCGCGGCCTTCGAGACGGAGTGCGCAAGGTAGTGTTTGACCGGATCGAGCGCGAGGGCATCGGAGACGAGGACGATGCGCCCGCGACGCTCCTTGAGCACGGGCGCCGACTCCCGAGCGAGAAGGAATCCCGCGCGCGCGTTCACATCCATGGCCGAGCCCCAGATCCTCTCGTCGGTCTCGGCGAGCGGGGCACGATGAAAGTTGGCGGCCGAGTGGACGAGAATGTCGAGTGTGCCGAGCTCGCGGAGCGTCGTGCGGACGACCCGGCGACACTCTTCCGCATCGGCGAGATCCGCTCGGATCGCGGCGGCCCGCCGCCCGCCCGCGCGAATCTTGCGGACGACCTCTTCCGCCGACTTCTCCGACTCCCGGTAATGAACCGCGACGTCCGCGCCGGCCTCCGCCAGCGCCAGAGCGATCTGCCTGCCGACGCGGACCCCGGCGCCCGTCACGAGCGCAATCTTCCCGGAGAGCGGCGCGTCGGCCATGCCCCATCGTAAACTTAACCCGCTAGGTGGGCACTCCGTGAAAGGCCGGGCTCTCGGAAGCGTCGCCTTCGCGCTGCTGCTGGGGATGGCGACGCCGGCAGCGCACGCGGCGGCGGTGGCGGGCCGTGTCGTCGACGCCGACGGGAGGCCGGTCGCGGGGGCGCTGGTTTCGTGCCGTCCCGTTCCTTCCGCCGAGCAGAGGCTTCTCGAAGAGACGAGAGCAATCGAGGCGAAGCCGATCGCCGAGACGAAGACGGACGAACACGGCCTCTTTTCGATTCGTTTCCAGAGGGATCCCGGCGATCTCCTTCTGCGCGTGAGTGCTCGGGGTCTTCCATCGCGGGAGATGGAAGCCGAGGCCGACTCGGACCAGCCGGGGGGCGAGCTGGAGATCCTGCTTCCGGAGAGCCGGAGATTCTCCGGGCGAATCACGGACGAGTCGGGGCGGCCACTCCCCCGCGTGCGCGTACGCGTCTTCGACTCCCGCGAGACCGGCGAGGGCGTCGCCTTCGGCGAAGCCGTGACGGGCGCCGAGGGTCGATTCGAAGTACCGAATGCGCCCGATGGAGACGTGGCGATCGCGGCGCGCGCGCCCGGACTGGTCCCGGTCCTGATCTTTCGAAGCCGCTCGATGACATCCGAAACGCTCGTGCTGAAACGCGGAGGATCGGTCGAGGGAACGCTTCGGGATGCCGCGGGAAAGTCGCTGGCGGGGGTCGTCGTCGTCTCCGCCGACGCCGCGGAAGAGACCGACGCCGCGGGCCACTATCGTCTCGATGGCATCGCGATCGGCCTCGCGAGCGTTCGGGCGCGATGGAAGGAGGACCAGGCGCGCCGCGAAGGAGTCGTGGTGCGCAAGGGTGAGACCGCGCGCGTCGACTTGAGGCTCGGGCCTTCGGCCGTCATTTCCGGAACCATCGTCGACGAGAAGACGCGCCGGCCGCTGTCGGGCGTTCACGTCTCTGCTTCGTCTTCGTTTGCGAAATCCGGAAGACCCGAGGAGGTGGCCCGGACGGATGCGCGCGGAGGCTTCCGCCTTGGCGGACTGTCCGCCGGGAGCTACGAGCTGCGGGCGGAGCGCCGCGGCTATCTGCCCGGCGGGGCAGCGGCGGCCGCCGGCGCAAGCTCGGCGACCGTCTCGCTCGCCCTTCGGAAGGCGGGAACGATCTCGGGCCGCGTCGTCGACGAGCGAGGGGTGGCCGTGGCCGGGGCACGCATCCGGCGGTTGCCTCCGATCGGGCGGAGCGAGACGTTCGAAGGCTCGTCTTTCCCTCTCTCGAGCGTTCCTTCGTATCGCGACGGGAGCTTCCGAATGCGCGGACTTCCCCCCGGCGAGGCGTCGCTGCTGGCGCAGAAGGAGGGATGGGTTGCCGCGCGGCGGGACGGAGTCGGGGTGCGCTCCGGAGACGTCACCAAGCGGGTCGTCCTGACCTTGCGACGTGGCGTCGAAGCGAAGGGACGGGTGGTGGATCGGACGGGGCAGCCGATCGCCGGGGCCGAGGTTCGCCTTTGGTCCATGAAGAATCCGTCCGCGACGGTTTCGGCAGTCGCCGATCCTCAGGGCTCCTTCTCGGCGCGGGGACTCACCGAGGGCGCCTATGCGGCCGAAGTCTCGGCGCGGGGCTTCGCGACGAAGACTTACGACGCGCTCGCGGTTGGAAAGCGGGGCGCCGCATGGGTCCCGTTCGTGCTCGGTCCCTCTGCGCCCATCTCCGGATGGGTCCGCAATACGGCGGGCGACGCGATCGCCGGCGCGTCCATCTCCTCCTCCGGCGGAACCGATGGCGAGGAAGTCCACGCCCAGTCGGACGCCGAGGGCCGATTCCGGCTGGACGGCTGGGCCGAGGGCAGGCAGGTCGCGTTGGAAATCGCCGCCGAGGGCTACGCGAGGTTGTCTCGCACCGTCAACGCCCCGACCGACGGGTTGACGGCGATTCTCTCGGCCGCAGCCACCCTTCGCGGCCGGGTCGAGGACGCCGAAACGCAGAAGCCGCTCGAGTCGTTCTCGCTCGGATGGCACGTGCCTCGCGGCAGC
>DASXTI010000140.1:0-13954 GCA_036505535.1 Thermoanaerobaculia bacterium | reverse complement strand
AGGAGCACGCCCGTGCCTCCGAGATCGATGGTCTCCTGGATCTTCTCGCCGATCTGCTCGTGAGAGAGGACGTAGGCCTCCGGGTGATCGGCCGAAGGGCGGTAGAAGGCGCAGAACTGGCAGCGATACACGCAGACATTGGTGTAGTTGATGTTGCGGTCGACGATGTAGGTCGCGACGTTCGGGTCGTTCTTGCGGTTGCGGATCCCGTTCGCCGCCGAAGCTAGGCCGAGGAGATCTCCCTCCTCGAGCAGCGTCACCGCATCTGCGGCGGAGAGGCGCTCGCCGGAAAGCACCCTGTCCAAAATCCCTTCTGTCCTCCGGGTTTTCACGATTCGATTCTATTCCGTTTCCGACCGCCCCTCCGAGTGTGCCGAGGGAACATTGCCGCGAAGACCTCGTAATTGCTGACCGATACTCCAATGCAAAAGATCTTGCGCTCGATCCAGATCTACCTCGGGCTGATGGTGTACCTCGTGGCTGTCAAGCTCGCCCTGACGGCCTTCCCCGGCGTCTTCCGCTCTCCGGCGCAGGCCGCCGTATTCGATTGGCCGTTGCTCGCGCTGTGGACCGTTCTGGGGCTCATGGGCGTCTGGCTTGCCGAGAAGACCGGTTTCGCACCGGCATGGCAAGGGGACGTTTCGAACCGAGCGCGCATTCTCGTTCCGGCGCTCCTCGGCGCAGGATTCGGCCTGCTCGCGATCGTGACAGATGCCGCGACAGGCTGGACGAGATTCGTGGCCGCGAAGATGGGGATCGCGACGATTCACATCTCTTTCCCGGCTTCCCTCCTGATTTATCCGGGCGGCGCAATCATCGTCGAGGTCCTCTACCGTTTGTTTCCGATCCCGCTCCTTCTCTGGCTCATCTCGACGAAGCTCTGCCGCGGACGATGGCAGGATCCGATCTTCTGGACGCTGGCGGTCTTGACCTCACTCGTCGAGCCGTACGGCGATCTCGGGCTCAGGAACCTTGGCTTCGTCACGATGCTCTCCGTGTTCCTGCAGGACTTCGCGCTCAATCTCGCCCAGGCATCTCTCTTCCGGCGCTACGGATTCCTGGCCGCGATCCTTCTCCGAGTCAGCTTCTACCTGATCTGGCACGTCGTCTGGGGGCTGGCAAGGTAGGCCGACTGCCGGGGGGCCGTTCAGTTCCGCCCGACCGCGTGCGCGACGGCGGCCACGCCCGCCATGGTCTCGGCGAGAAGCGCGGGCGTGAGCGACTGCGGACCGTCGGAGAGGGCGCGCTCCGGGTGGGGATGAACCTCGATGAGAAGGCCATCGGCACCCGCCGCCACCGCGGCGCGCGCCATCGCCGGGACGAGCGAGGAGTGCCCGGTCCCGTGGCTCGGGTCCACGATCACCGGAAGATGGGTCCACTCCTTCAGGACCGCCACGGCGGAGAGGTCCAAAGTGTTTCGCGTCGCCCGCTCGAAGGTCCGGATGCCGCGTTCGCAGAGAATGACCCCGCGGTTTCCGCTGGACAGGATGTACTCGGCGGCCATCAGGAGCTCCTCGAGTGTCGAGGACAGGCCGCGTTTCAACAGCACGGGGATGTGAGCCTTCCCGCATGCCTGGAGAAGGTTGAAGTTCTGCATGTTGCGGGCGCCGACCTGAAGGCAGTCGGCGTACTGCTCCACGAGAGGGACCGCTTCGGGGGTCATCACTTCGGTGACGACGGGAAGGCCGGTTTGCTCACGGGCGCGCGCCAGAAGCTTGAGGCCCTCCTCCCCCAGGCCCTGAAACGAGTAGGGGCTCGTGCGGGGCTTGAAGGCGCCTCCGCGCAGAAGCCGGGCGCCGCACTTCTTCACCGCCGTCGCGACCTCTTCGAGCTGCTCCCAGCTTTCGACCGCGCAGGGGCCCGCGGCAATCACGATCTCCCTCGCCCCGACTCGGACGGTCCGCTCACCGCGACCGATCTCGACGACCGTCGGCTCCGACGCGAAGTCGCGCGAGGCGAGCTTGAAGGGCTTCAGAATGCGGACGCATTCGGCCACGCCCGGCAGTGACTCGAACATTCCCTCCTCGGCCACCCGGCGATCGTCCCCGACGACCCCGACGATCGTGCGCTCCTGGCCCCTCGAGACGTGCGGGGCAAAACCGAGCTCTTCGATCCGAGCGACGACGCCGGCGATCTCTGATTCGGAGGCATGAGCCTTCATCACGACGATCATGGGAGCGCGCCAAGAATATCCCCGGCGGCAGCCGGGTGATTCGGTGGGCTCGGGTACGAGGAGATTCGAGGATCTGACGCGCGGTGACGCGCGGTCTACAACCCCACAGCGAATCCCGCGGGCGCCATCACCGCGGCCAGGACGATCGCCGCCCAGAGCCGGTTCCCGACGAGCTGCGCCAGCGCGACGCCGACCCCGGCGGCGGCGAAGAGAACGAGATCGATCGAATGCCGCGTTCCGCCATACGGATACCGGTCGAGGAGACCGGCGGCCGCGGAGAAGACGAACGGCAGCGCGAGCAGGATCGCGGCGGGCTGCCTCCTCCTTGCGAGGTGCGCGATTCCAAAGATCAGGAGGAAGAGCGCCACCGCTCCGGCCGCAGACTCGGAGAAGAGAAAATGGAAGAGCGCCAGAGTCTGCCGAGCCAGAAAAAGGAGAGGGCTCTCGTATCCGGCGCGAAAATAGCTCGCCCGAAGCCAATCGATCCGCGCTTCCTGCTCGAGCGCGCCGCCACGGAGCCGCGAGATGTGGGTCATGTAGAGGGAGAGGAAGAGCACCGCGAGAACCGCCCAAGACGCTGCCCATGACAGAGCGAACCGGGCCGGATATCGCTGTGCCGCGATTCGGACGGCCGAATAGGCGAACGCCGCGAGCGCGAACCAGAGAGCCGCGTAATGGCTCAGGAGGGCAAGACCGGCGAGTCCCGTGAAGAGGCCGAGTCCCACGGCCGATCTTCCTTCGAAGGTCCTCTCCAGAGAGGCCAGCGCGGCGGCCGCGAGGCACAGCATTACGGAATAGCCCCGCAGCTCGGCAGACACGATGACGAGCGACGGCAGGAACGCCAGGAGGGCGAGCGTCATGAGAGCCGGCGCCTTCCCGAAGAGCGAACGGGCCCACCGATAGGCGGCCCAGAGGAATGCCGTGCCGAAGACAGCGGGAAGCAGCCGCAATTCCCAGGGAGAGGCCGCGATCCTTTTCCAGAAGTGGAGCAGCAGGGCAAAGAGCGGAGGGTGGGCATTCATCAGGGTCGCGCGATAGGTGTCGAGAACTCCGGGCACGCTGGCGATCTGCAAGTGGAGCGCCTCGTCGGGACTCAGGAAGGAGCCTCGGGCGGCCAGCAAACGCGCCGAAAGTCCCAACGCGACGAGTAGCAGCGCGGCAACGTCGGTTTGGTCGCGCAACCAGCGCTCGAACGGGAGCTCGGAGCGAACCTGCACGTCACGGACCGGCGGCGTCCGGGGCCGGCTCAAGACGCGGGCACGAACTCGAGTGGCCGCGCCCTTTCGATCAACCCATCGTCCGCAGCGAGGCGGTAGAAGAGACGAAGGCCTTCGAGGTCTCCTTCGTCGAGGTCGAAGTGGAGGGCATGACGCAGGTAGTCCTCGATGACGGCGGTCGAGAGGCCTGTGGCGGACTCCTCCTGTTGGAGGAGTTGCTCGAACTGCGCGAGACCGGCTTCGTAGGAGCGGCGAAACAACGCCGCGACCGATGGCGTGGCGGCCGCCTCTTGCACGGCCCAGAAGGCGAAGACGAAGGGATGACCCGAGAAGGCGCGCCATTCCGCGGCCAGGTCCAGGACGACGTGGCCGTTCAAGCGTGTCTTCAGCGCCGGGTCGCCGATGATCAGTCGCGCGTCGGCCGCGAATTCACCCTCGCGATATTCGGGCTCAAGGCCGTAGCAGCGCTTGAGCAATATCCGTGTCAGAACCGCCGAACTGCGCGAGGCCGGATCGAGTGCAACCGAGCCGATCTTCTGGCGGGAGACGTCCGAGACGAGCAATACGGATCGCACCTCCGAGGAGGCGGCGATGCCGAGAGAGGGCACGACCCTCAGACCGGGGATTCGCTGGTACTCGATCGAAGGGATGAGCCCCGCATCGACCTCTCCTGCGGCGAGCTTCATGGCGCAGACGGAAGGCACGTCGCGCGAGACGACGATGCCCGGTGGAGGATCGTGGAGAAGACCCCAGGTTAGAGGGCGCGCGTTGAGAAAGTCGACGACGGAGATGCGCAGGTTCACCGCGATTGAAGATTGATGATTTCAGATTTCCGATTGAAAAACACGAAACGAACTCCTCATTCTTCAATCTTCAACCGACAATCTTCAATCTTCTCTACCCCTGGCTCATCAAGTTCAGAAACTCCCCGTTGGTCTTGGCCTTCTCGAGCTTTTCGGTCAAAAGTTCCATCGCCTCGACGACCGAGAGCGGATTCAAGACCTTCCGCAGCACCCAGACCCGATTGAGCTCCTGCTTGTCCATTAGGAGCTCTTCCTTCCGCGTGCCCGACTTGTTGATGTCGATCGCCGGGAAGACTCGCTTGTCCATGAGCTTTCGGTCGAGGTGGACTTCCATGTTGCCCGTGCCCTTGAACTCCTCGAAGATGACGTCGTCCATGCGCGAGCCCGTGTCGATCAACGCCGTCGCCATGATCGTGAGCGACCCGCCCTCCTCGACGTTACGGGCCGCGCCGAAGAAGCGCTTCGGCCGCTGCAGTGCGTTGGAGTCGACGCCTCCCGACAGGACCTTGCCCGACGGCGGCACGATGGCGTTGTAGGCGCGCGCCAGACGCGTGATCGAGTCGAGCAGGATGACAACGTCCCGCTTGTGCTCGACCAAACGCTTGGCCTTCTCGATCACCATCTCGGCGACCTGGACGTGGCGCGCTGCCGGCTCGTCGAAGGTCGAGGAGATGACCTCCCCCTTGACGGAACGCTGCATGTCGGTGACCTCTTCCGGCCGCTCGTCGATCAGGAGCACGATCAGCGTGATCTCGGGGTGGTTGGTCGAGATCGAGTTCGCGAGCGACTGGAGGATCATCGTCTTACCGGTGCGCGGCGCCGCGACGATCAGCCCGCGCTGCCCCTTGCCGACCGGCGCGACCAGATCGAGCACTCGCGAGGTCATGTTCGTAGGGACCTCGAGCCGGATCCGGTCCTGCGGATAGAGAGGGGTCAAGTTGTCGAAGAAGATCTTCTCGCGCGCGATATCGGGGTGCTCGAAGTTGACCGCTTCGACCTTGATGAGGGCGAAGTAGCGCTCCCCCTCCTTCGGCGGGCGGATCTGCCCGGAGACGGTGTCGCCCGTGCGCAGGTCGAACTTGCGGATCTGCGACGGGGACACGTAGATGTCGTCGGGACCCGGCAGATAGTTGTACTCGGGGGCGCGCAGGAACCCGAACCCGTCGGGCAGACACTCGAGCACTCCCTCCGAAAAGATCAGCCCTTTCTTTTCGGTCTGCGCCTGCAGGATCTTGAAGATCAGATCCTGCTTGCGCATCCCGGTCGCGTTCTCGACCTCGAGATCCTTGGCGATCTTCAGCAGCTGCGGGATCTTGATCTCGTGGAGCGCCCGGATGTCGAGCGTGTCGCCATGCTCGATGGCGACCTCCTCGCCGGCCGTATCCGGAAGCCCCTCCGGCGGGGCTTCGAGGATCTCGACGTCTGAATCGTTGCTGCCTTTTCGCCTGGCCATCTGTGTTACCTCTCAGGTGGAATCAAGTCGGAAGTCGGGAGTTGAGAGTCGGGAATCGGGAATCGAGGGCCGGAGGAGCAACTGACCCTCCGGACTCCTGACTCTCAACTGCTGACTCTATTTCAAACTCGGAAGGCGGGTGCCTCAGTTCGCGACGATGCCCCCTTCCGCGGGCTTCGATTCCGAATCGATCGCGCCCCCCGCTGGACGCGGGTTCTCCAGCGCGATCTTGATGACCTCGTCCATCGTGTTGACGAGGTGAAACTCCATCTCGGAGCGAATCTCGTCGGGCAGGTCATCCAGATCCTTGTCATTCTCGGAGGACACGATGATCGTACGGATCCCGGCGCGATAGGCGGCAAGAATCTTATCCTTGATGCCGCCAACCGGCAGGACCTTGCCCCGCAACGTGATCTCTCCCGTCATCGCCACGTCCTTCAGGACTGGAATCTTCGTCACCGCGGAAAAGAGCGAGACCGCCATCGTGATGCCGGCCGAGGGGCCGTCCTTGGGGATCGCCCCCTCCGGAACGTGGATGTGAATGTCGAACTTCTCGTGGAAGTTCGGGTCGGCGTCGTACATCTCGGCACGGCTTCGAACGTAGGAGACGGCGGCGCGCGCCGACTCCTGCATGACGTCGCCGAGCGATCCGGTGAGGGTCAAATTCCCCTTCCCCTTCAGAAGGCTTGTCTCGGTCATCAGGATCTCGCCGCCCGCCTCCGTCCAGGCGAGGCCGGTCGCGATCCCCACTTCCGAGACTTCGCCCTTGCGGCGATTGCGATACTTCGTCTTCCCCAGGAAATCGCGGAGGTTCTCAGGCGTGACCTGCATGGGGATCGCCGCCTTCTTCTGGACGATCTTGCGCGCGACCTTGCGGCAGACGCCGCCGATCTCGCGCTCGAGGTTGCGCACTCCCGCTTCGCGCGTGTAGCCCACGATGATCGCCAGGACCGTGTCGTCCATGATCTCGATCTGCTCGGCCTTCAGGCCGTTGGCCTCGCGCTGTTTGGGCACGAGGAACTGGCGCGCGATCGCGACCTTCTCGTTCGGAGTGTAGCCCGAGAGAGGGATGAGCTCCATCCGGTCTTTCAAGGCCGGCGGGATCGGGTCGGCGATGTTGGCCGTCGCGATGAACATGACCTTGTTGAGGTCGTACTCGACGTCCAGATAGTGGTCGACGAAGGTGTGGTTCTGCTCTGGATCGAGAACCTCGAGCAGGGCCGACGCCGGGTCGCCCCGAAAGTCCGAAGACATCTTGTCCACCTCGTCGAGGAGGAACACCGGGTTGACCGTCCCCGCCTTCTTCATCATCTGGACAATCTGACCGGGGAAGGCCCCGATGTAGGTCCGCCGGTGGCCTCGGATCTCCGCCTCGTCCCGCACGCCGCCGAGCGACAGCCGGACGAACCGCCGGTTGAGAGACCGAGCAATCGACTTGGCGAGCGAGGTCTTTCCGACACCCGGCGGGCCGACGAAACAGATGATCGAGCCCTTCGTCTTCTGCACGAGCTGGCGAACCGCGAGGAACTCCAGGATCCGCTCCTTGACCTTCTCGAGCCCGTAATGGTCCTCGTTCAAGATCCGTTCCGCGCGCGAGAGGTCTTTGGACTCGCGCGACGCCTTCTTCCAGGGGACGCCCACGAGCCACTCGATGTAGTTGCGGGAGACGGTCGCCTCGGCGGAGACCGGCGGCATCGCTTCGAGACGCCGCAGCTCCGTCTCGGCCTTCTCGCGGACCTCCTTCGGCATGCCGGACGTCTCGATCTTCTTCTTCAGGTCCTCGACCTCGTCGGTGCGGTCGTCCTTGCGGCCGAGCTCCTGATGGATCGCCTTGATCTTTTCGTTGAGGTAGTACTCCTTCTGGGCCTTCTCCATCTGCTTCTTGACTTTGTTGTTGATCCGGCGCTCGATGTTGACCTTGTCGATCTCGACCTCGAGGAGATCCTGGAGCTTCTGGAGACGCTCGTAGGGAGACTCGGCCTCGAGCAGGGTCTGCTTCTCCGAGGTCGGAACGGCGAGATGCGCCGACAGCGTATCGGCGAAGCGCTCGGGATCGTCGACCTTCAGCGACGCGGCCAGGCCTTCGAAGGCGAGGTGATGCGAGAGCTTTGCGTACTGCTCGAACAGCGCGAGCACCTTCCCAATGTATTCCTTGAGGCTGTCCGGATCGCTCGGCTTGACCGGCATCACATCCACGGCGACCGAAAAGAACTCGCCGCGGCGCTCGAAGGCCATGATCCGGCCGCGCCGCACGCCCTCGACCATCACCTTGATGTGTCCGTTGGGAAGCTTGAGAGATTGGGCGACCGTCGCGACGACGCCGACCTCGTAGATGTCTTCCGGCTTCGGCTCGTCTAGCTGGGGGTCCTTCTGAGCGGCGAGGAAGAGCCGCTTCGTCGGCGTCGCCAAAGCAGCCTCCAGGGCTCGGATCGACGATTCGCGCCCGACGACGAAGGGCTGCATCATGTGGGGGAACACCACCATGTCCCTCAGCGGGACGAGCGGCAGGTTTTCTACCCCCCTGTTGGTGAGATCGACTGTTGTCATGGGTCGAAGTGTCCTCTTGGCCCCCGGCAGGAAACGACGCGGGGCGCGGACCGGGCGCTACCCCGCCTTGCGAAGGATCGTGATCGGATTCGTCCGGTGCTTGACAACGTCTTTTGTGATGACGCACTCCTCGATGTCGTCGTCCGAGGGAATCTGATACATCACGTCGAGCATCAGATCTTCGATGATGATCTTCAGGCCGCGGGCTCCCACGTTGCGGGCCAGGGCTTCCTCGGCGATTGCCTCGATGGCGTCATCGGTAAAACGGAGCTGCACGTTCTCGAATTCCAGCATCGTCTGATACTGCTTGACGAGCGAGTTCTTCGGCTCCTTGAGGATCTCGACGAGCGCGGACTGATCGAGCTCGGTGAGGGTCGCGACCACCGGCAACCGCCCGACGAACTCCGGGATCATACCGTACTTGATCAGGTCCTCGGGGTGAACCTTTTCCAGCAGGACGCTCGAGCGCTTCTCCTTCTTGGTGGTGATCTTGGCGCCGAAACCCATCGTCTTCTCGGTCATCCGCCGATTGATGAGCTCCTCGAGGCCGACGAACGCCCCGCCGCAGAGGAAGAGGATGTTCGTCGTGTCGATCTGGATGAACTCCTGGTGCGGGTGCTTGCGACCTCCCTGGGGCGGCACGTTGGCGACGGTGCCCTCGAGGATCTTCAGCAGCGCCTGCTGGACCCCCTCGCCGGAGACGTCCCGAGTGATCGAGGGGTTCTCCCCCTTGCGGGCGATCTTGTCGACCTCGTCGATGTAGACGATGCCGCGCTCCGTCTTCTCTTTGTCATTTCCGGCGGCCTGGTAGAGCTTCAGGATGATGTTCTCGACGTCCTCGCCCACGTACCCCGCCTCGGTCAGCGTCGTGGCGTCCACGATCGTGAACGGCACGGACAGCAGCTTCGCCAGGGTCTGGGCGAGCAGCGTCTTGCCCGTCCCGGTGGGCCCGATCAAGAGGATGTTGGACTTCTGGAGCTCGACGTCGAGCTTGCGGTTCTTCTCGAGGTAGTCGATCCGCTTGTAATGGTTGTAGACAGCGACGGCGAGCTTTTTCTTCGCTTGCTCCTGACCGATCACGTAGCCGTCGAGAAACTCCTTGATCTCCTTCGGCTTGGGGAGCTTGGTCTCGGGCGCCTGGGTCTCCAGAACCCGGTCCTCGGCAATGATGTCGAGGCAGATGTCGACGCACTCATCGCAGATGTAGACAGTCGGCCCCGCGATGAGCTTCTTGACGTCGCGCTGGCTCTTGTTACAGAAGGAGCAGCGCAGGACGTCCCCGTTGCCGGTTTTCTTCGACATCTAACCTCCGGAGGGATGAGGGAATTCTAGGTTCGCTCTCCCCCCAACGTCAACCGATCCGCCGCTCAAAGAATGTAGCACACCCTATTCCCAGCAAAACGCGCGCCTGGAGGACGTATTCCTGGGCCGGGAGGCGGTGCGGCGGAGAGGGCAAACCGACCAATCCAAACGGATTTACGCCGCGGGCCGCCCCGCAGATTCGCCTGCCGTCTCCCCTCTAGCCGGCGGCCTTGAGGGCGACGTCGTCGCGGCGGTGGTAGATTGAATCGACCAGGCCGTACTTCCTGGCGTCCTCGGCCTCGAGGATGTAGTCGCGGTCGGTGTCCTTGGCGATCTTCTCGATCGCCTGACCGGTGTGTTTCGCCAGGATCTGGTTGATCCGCTCGCGCATGTTGAGCAGGTCCTTGGCGTGGATCTCGATGTCCGTCGCCTGTCCCTGCAGGCCGTAGCCCAGAGGCTGGTGGATGAGAAAACGCGAGTTGGGAAGCGCGAACCGCTTCCCGGGCGCCCCCGACGCCATGAGGACCGCGGCGAACGAGGCCGCCTGCCCGACGCAGATGGTCGTCACGTCGTTCTTGACGTACTGCATCGTGTCGTAGATGGCCATGCCCGAGGTGATCACCCCGCCCGGCGAGTTGATGTAGAAGGCGATGTCCTTTTCCGCGTTCTCGGACTCGAGAAACAGCATCTGGGCGATGATCAGGTTGGCGATCGTGTCGTCGATCGGCTGGCCGAGAAAGATGATGTTGTCCTTGAGAAGCCGCGAGTAGATGTCGTACGCGCGCTCTCCCCGGCTCGTCTGCTCGATCACCATCGGAACCAGAACCATGCCGCCTCCCTCGTGGTCGTCGTCGTCCATCCGCTCAACCAGCCTTTCGGCTCGACCATTCCGCCTGTGGACCAATGGGTTCCAGGTTCCAGGTCCCAGGTTTCAGGATCCAAACTTGGAACTTGGAACCTGAAACTTGGAACTTCTTCTTCACTTCACCTCCACCGGCATTCCCGAGGGTAGCACCTTCGCGCTCGCAATCAAGAGGTCGACCGCTTTTGCGAGCCGCAGCTCGTCGCGAAGCGCATCGAGTCCCCCCGCCTTGGTCATCTCCTCCCGCAGAACGGCCGGCTCGACCCCTCGCTGGGCTGCGGCGCGCTTGAACTCCGCCTCCAGCTCGGTATCCGAGACCTCAATCCCCTCCCGCTCGGCGATGGCGTCGAGCAGCAGATATTCCTTCACACGGCGCTCCGCTCCCGGGCGCGCTTCCTTGCGAAGCCGGTCCCAGTCCTCCTTCTGCGGATCAACGCCGTTCGCGGCCAGATAGCGGGCGTAGTCGCGCAGCGCGGCCGTCGTTTCGGAATCCACCAGCACCTCCGGCGCCGGAATCTCCCGCCGGGACAGCAGCGTATCGAGAATCGCGCGGCGGAAGCGGCGCCTCCGGTCGGCTTCCTTTTCGTGGCGAAGGCGCGTCCGAACCTTCTCCCGCAGAGTCTCGACCGTGTCGCCTTCCGAGACCACACGGGCGAACTCATCGTCGACGGAGGGCAGCTTCTTTTCCTTCAGGGCGGCGAGGGTGACGGCATAATCGACCATCTTTCCGCGGAAATCCTCGTTGGGAAAGTCGTCCGGAAAGCTCTTGCGGAACGTTCGCGTCTCTCCGACCGCCGATCCGCGCAGAGCCTCATTGATCTCCGGCATGGAATCGGGATGCCCGACCTCGAGCGTGAGCTTCTCGTCACGGAACGTCCGCGGCGACTGTCCCGGGGCGAGGATCTCGACGAAGGATCCCGCGATGTCGGCGACCGCGAAGTCACCGGGAGCCGCGCTGCGGCCCTCGATCGGGTGGAACTCGGCGTGGGCCTCTCGGATCCGGTCGATGACGCTGGAGACCTCGTCGTCGGCCGGCTCGGCCGGGTGGTCTTCGACGGGCACGCCCTTGTACTCGCCCGGATCCACCGGCGGTTTCAGATCCAGGCGCGCGGAGAAGCGGATCGGCCCGGGAGGCTCCCACTTCAAGTCCTCGATGTGCGGCCGCCCGAGGACCGAAAGCTTGCGTTCTTCGACCGCGGCGGCGAGCGCGTCGGGAAGGAGGGCCTCGAGCACGTCCTCCTTGATCTGATCGCCGAAACGCTTCTGGACCACCGCCTCCGGGGCGCGGCCCTTCCGGAACCCGGGAATCGAGGCCTTCTTCGTGTACGAGCGCGTGACCGCGGCGAAAGCCTCCTGGACCTCCTCGGCAGGGACCTCGATCTCGAGCGTCGTCCGCGTGGAGGACTCGTCCTTCGAGGCGAGGATGGCCATAGGGCGGGGAGTTTACCCCGACAATCTCCTCACGACCGGGGCGGCACGACGCGCGTGCCGGCGCGCGGGGCGGGAAGAATCGGCGCAGGCCGAACCGCCCGCTCGTAGGCCGCTTCGACGTCCAGACGGCCCCAGCCGAATACGGGATTCGGGACCGTGGTGCCCGAATAATCTCCGCAATTCACGGCGAGAGTCCTCGGCGCCGCGGAGAGTTCCAGGATCTCCTCGGTGTCATCCACGCGCCCGGCCAGCTGCGGGACCGCCGACCAGAGCAGCGCGATCGCGCCCGAGACGTGCGGCGCGGCGGCGGACGTGCCGGAGAAATTCGGGATGTAGCCTCCACCGAGCGTCGAGGACCTCACGGTGACCCCGGGGGCGACGAGGTCGGGCTTGAGCCGGTCAGACCCGTCGATCGTCACCGGGCCGAGGCTGCTGAACCCGGCGATGTGATCGTCGAGGTCGGTCGCGCCGATGGTCAGCGAGGCTTCGTAGATTGACGGCGCTTCGCTGATCCGGAAACATTGGTTCCCGCCGTTGCCGGCGGCCACCACAATGGCGATCCCGGCGGCGCGCACGTTCTCGACCACCGTCTCGAGCACGTTGGGGTCCGTGCAACCTTCAATCGGCGGGCAGGACCAGGAATTGTTGATCACGTCGGCGGCAAGGTCCGGACGAGGATCATCCCCGATCGAATCGGTCGGTGCGAGGAGCCATTCGAAGCATTCGGTATACCGCGCCGGCGTTCCGTTGCCGTGGTCCATGTTCCGGCAGCCGATGAATCGCGCCCCGGGCGCCACCCCAATGCGATTGCCATCGCCGTCGCCGCCGACGGCCAGGCCGGAGATCGCGGTGCCGTGCGAATCGTCGTCGCAGGGAGCCGGTGCATCCGATCCGCAGGAATTTCCGGATGCGGCGTCGTGGACCGCGTCGTGCCAGTTGTGGTCGTGGGAAACGCCGGATCCGTTCCAGCCCCGGTAATGACTCTTGAGCGCCGGATGGTCCCACTCGAAGCCCGTGTCGGCGATGCCGACGACCATTCCCTCGCCCGTGAAGCCGCGGCTCCAGAGCTCCGGCGCACGTACCCTCTCGATGTTCGGCTCAGCCGAGGCAACGGGCAGGGCCTCCAGAGCCGCGGCGGCGGCCATGATCTCCGTTTCGAATGGCGCCGGAAGAGCAAGAGGCGCTGGAAGGTTGGCGGCCAGACGCGAGACGTCGCTGCGTCCGGCGAGCTCCGCGGCAAGACCCCGGTCCGCCTCGACCTCGATCATGTTCACGAGGTAATGGCTCCGGAAACGAATACCTTCCCGCGCGAGCCGCTCGAGCAGAGGCGCCTGCGTCACCTGCGCTTGCGCGCGCAACGATTCGTAAACGAACCGGCGCCGCTCGATGCGATTCTCGATCCGCGCCGCGCCCGAAACGTCCGCCTGCTCGCGGAGCACGAGGAGAAAGGACGCGCGTTCGCCACTTCCTTTCCCGGCAAAGATCCTCGCGTCGGCCCGCGCGGCGGCCGCGGGCTCGAAGGCGCGGAGTAGCATCAGTAGCGCCTGCAGAATGATCACGCCAGAATTACAGCACAGCGAGGCTCGCCGCCGGGCGCTATCATCTTCCTCGCCGCGAGAGTGGCGGAACTGGCAGACGCGCGGGACTTAGGATCCCGTGGGGAAACCCGTGAGGGTTCGAGTCCCTCCTCTCGCACCACACGTCGCGGGTCAAGGGGGGTCAGGTCTGTGAACTGTGAATACTCTCGAATAGCCAGTTATCGCTAGGAAAACCGCGACACTTCACTTCACCGTTCACAGACCTGACCCCGCGACTACTCCTTCGGCATCGCCGTCCCCCAGTAGTACGCGTCGAAGAAGGGCATGTAGTCCTTTTTCGTCATGAACTGCAGGAGGCTGGCGAGTGTCTTCGTCGACCCGAACTTCCACGCGAAGGACTTCTGGTACGACTTCAGAAATGTGAAGAAGGTCTCATCCCCGACTTCCTTCTGAAGCGCCGTCAGAACCAGCGGGCCCTTGTCGTAGAGAAGGCCGTCGCGGATCTCCGAGCGCGTGATGGCGTCATTGGAGGTCCAGACCCGGTTGGCGAGCGGGATCGGCGCGGCGTCGGTTGCGAAGTTTGCACGCCGCTTCCAGTGGTTGAAGAGCATCCTGTAGACCGACTCGG
>DASXTI010000139.1:0-31802 GCA_036505535.1 Thermoanaerobaculia bacterium | reverse complement strand
CGGCTGGTCCACGTCGCAACCCCGGCGCACCGCCACGTGGTATGCGAAGAGCTGAAGCGGGACGACCGAGAGAATCGGCTGCAGCTCCGGAATCGTCTCCGGAATGATGATCACGTGGTCCGCGATGGCCGCGACCTCCTCGTCATGCCGCGTGCCGAGAACGATCGCGATCCCGTCGCGCGACTTGACCTCGCGCAGGTTCGAGAGCGTCTTCTCGCGCCATGCGTCGTTCGGGGCGAGCACCACCACGGGAAGGTTCTCGTCCACGAGCGCGATCGGCCCGTGTTTCATCTCCCCGGCCGGATAGCCCTCGGCATGGATGTAGGAGATCTCTTTGAGCTTCAACGCCCCCTCGAGCGCCACGGGGTAATGCAGGCCGCGGCCGAGGAAGAGAAAGTCGCTCGCGTGCTGGTACCGCCGGGCCAGCTCCTCGAGCTGCGGCTCGACGGCCAGTGTTTCCCCGACCGCCTTCGGCAGGTGAGCGAGCGCGCGCCGCTCGACCTCGGAGAGCACCGGGGCGAGACCCCGTGCCGCGCGCAGTTTCGCGGCGATCAAGTAGAGCACGGCGAGTTGCGTCGTGAAGGCCTTGGTCGAGGCGACACCGATCTCGGGGCCGGCGTGGGTCGGAAACACGGCGTCGGCCATGCGCGCGATCTGGCTGCCGGGCACGTTCACGATCGCCGCGATGGGAGAGCCGGCGCGTCGCGCCTCCGACAGGGCGGCGACGGTGTCGGCCGTCTCGCCGGATTGAGAAATGCCGATCGTGAGGGTGCGGTCGTTGACGACCGGCCGGCGATAGCGGAACTCGCTGCCGTAGTCGACTTCCACCGGGATCCGCGCCATTCCCTCGATCAAGAACTTGCCGACCAGCCCGGAATGCCAGGAGGTCCCGCACGCGAGCAGCAGCACGCGGTCGAACTTCGCGACGCGCTCCGGCGATAGGAGAATCGAATCGAGATAGAGCTCTCCGGTCTCGAGCGAGACCTTCCCTCCCAGCGTCTCGGCGATCGCGGTGGGTTGCTCGTGGATTTCCTTGGCCATGAAGTGGCGATAGCCCCCTTTCTCGGCGGCGACCGCGTCCCACATGATCCGGTGCACCGGGCGATCGAGCCGCTCCCCGTCCGTATCGACGACTCGCACCCCCGAGGCATCCACCCGCGCCACGTCCCCGTCCTCGAGAAAGACGACGTCGCGGGTCCATGGCACGAGGGCGACGGGATCAGAGGCGACGAAGTTCTCCCCATTGCCAAGGCCGAGCACGATGGGGGGGCCCGACCGCGCCGCGACGAGCACGCCCGGCTCGTGGCTGGAAGAAACCAGGACCGCATAGGCGCCGGTCAGCTTTCGAGCCGCCGTGCGCACCGCCGCGAGGAGGTCGCCGGAAAATGCCGCTTCGACCTCGTGCGCGAAGACTTCCGTGTCCGTCTCGCTGGTGAAACGATGTCCCGCCGCGGCCAGCGCCCTCTTGCGCTCCGCGAAGTTCTCGAAGATTCCGTTGTGCACGACGACGATTTCGCCCGTGCAGTCGGTCTGGGGGTGCGCGTTGATCTCGGTCGGGCGGCCGTGCGTAGCCCAGCGCGTGTGCCCGATGCCCGTGGGTCCGGCGGCTGGGGCGCCCGACAGCTTCTGGACCAGATTCTTCAACTTGCCGGGAGACCGGGTGATCGTGAAGCCGCCATCGGAGAGCGTCGCGATTCCTGCCGAATCGTAGCCGCGATATTCCAGGCGCTTCAATCCTTCGAGCAGAAGGGGGCCGGCGTCCTTGGGTCCGACGTAACCGACGATGCCGCACATGAGGACAAGCACCTCCGCTATTGGCTGTCAGCCGCTAGCCACGCTGCAATTGTTGGACCGAAGAGGAGGAGTTTACTCCGATTTCTTCTTTTTCTCTTGGCGGCGAGCGACCCAGCCCTCCACGTTGGCCTGCGGGACCCGGCTCAAGGCCAAGGCGCCGTCCGGGACGTCCTCGGTAATCGTGGAGCCCGCACCGACATAGGCGCCCTTGCCGACGGAGACCGGCGCCACGAGCTGGGCGTCGCTGCCGATGAACGCACCCTCGCCGATCGTCGTGCGGTGCTTCTTCTCCCCGTCGTAGTTGCACGTGATGACCCCCGCTCCGACGTTGGATCCGGCGCCGACGTCCGCGTCCCCCAGGTAGGCGAGGTGCTGTGCCTTGGCGCCGCGTCGGACGATCGTGTTCTTGGTCTCGACGAAGTTGCCGATGCGCGCGTCTTCCTGAATGTCGGACCCGGGCCGCAGCCGGGAGAACGGACCAACCCGGGCGCGAGCCCCGATCTTCGCCCGGTCGGCTTCACAGTGCGGACCAACCGTCGCGCCGGCGGCGACGTGGGAATCGACCAGCCGCGTGAAGGACAGGATCTCGCACCCCTCCTCGAGCACCGTGTCTCCCTCCAGCGATACGAAAGGATGCAGGACGACGTCGGGCTGGAGGACGACACGCGGTCCAATGCGCACGGCGGCGGGATCCAGGACGGTCACCCCGGCGTCCAGAGCGCGCTCGACGGCGCGCCGCCGTTCCATTTCTTCGGCCGCCGAAAGATCGCGCCGCGTGTTGACGCCCCACGCCTCACGCCAGTCTTCGGCTTCGACGGCCTCGACCCGCCCCTTGCGCGAGGCGAGGATGGCGACCCCGTCGGTCAAGTAGTACTCGCCCGACATGTGGTCGCGCGTCAGACGGGCGAGGGCGCGTGTGAGCGCCTCCGGCGCGAAGCAATAGACGCCGGCGTTGACCTCGGCGATGCGTCTCTCGCGCGCCGAGGCGTTGGCGGCCTCGACGATGCGGACCACGCGCCCGCGAGGATCCCGCACGACGCGGCCGAAGGTCCCCGGCTCCGGCGGCCGAAACGAGAGGAAGACGAGATCGAGATCGCGGCGTCGCCGCCGCTCGATCAGCGCCTGGAGCGTAGCGGGCTGCAGCAGCGGCGTATCGCCGGCCAGGATCAGAACGGGGCCCTCGCCCGGGCCCAGAACTTCCTGCGCCCGGCGTGCGGCGTCGCCGGTTCCCCGCGGCGGATCCTGCACGGCAAAGTTCACACGGCGTCCTTCCAGCGACGACTCGACGCGCTGGCGCCCGGCTCCGACCACGACCACGATCCGGGACGGGTGGATTCGCTCCGCCGCCCCGAGAACCGCTTCGAGCAACGTGCGCCCGGCCACGCGGTGAAGAACTTTAGGGAGGGAGGATCGCATTCGCGACCCGACGCCGGCCGCCAGGATGACGACGCGCGGAACCGGCCTGGTCCGCGGGCGTCCGCCCGGCGCCTCCGCCTTCAAACGACCGCGTCGGACCTTTTTTGATTTCGTGATGAGACGCCCCCGAGGGTTCGGATGGCCTCCGATCAGGACGCGAGCAGCTTCTGGAACTCGGGCGTCTCGCGCACGCCGTCAAAGTCCCGATCGTGCCGCGCGAGAACGCGATGCCGCTGATCCTCTTCGATCGCTTTCTGAAGGTGTTCCAGGGCGATGCCCAGATCTCCCTGCTGCGCGTAGCAGCACGCGAGGAGGAACTCCACCTTGCCGCCGCCATTCTTTCGGACCGCCCGCTTCAGATGTTCGAGCGCCTCGACGACGTTGCCGCGATTCTTTTCCAGAACGGCCGCGTAGTAGAAATCCTCCGGCTCGTTCAGAGCGAGCCGCGGATCGCGGCGCTGCCGCTCGCAGACCGTCAGGTAGACGCGGGCGCGGTCGACGAGCTCTTTTTCTTCGGGGTACCTCTGGATCAAATCCAGGAAGTGCCGCTCGGCCTCGTCGAGCCTCTTCTTTTGTAAAGCCGCCACACCGCGGTCGTAGTCCTTGCGCGCATTCTCGGTATGCTTCGAGAGCTCTCGAAGGGTCTGAGCCTTCTTTGGCGTCGGTGCTTCCGAATTGCCGAGCAGACCGAGCTTCTCCATCTTCTTCTCGAGCTCGTCGATACGGACCGATAGGGCGTCCGCGAGAGCCTGCACGCTCATCTTTTGCGCGTTGTCCTTCAAGAATCGGAGTTCGGCTTCTGCCCAGCGCTTGACCATCTCGGCTACGCCTCCCGACGTGTTAGAAAAACGGCGTATTTTAGGGAGGGTCTTGCTCGCTGTCAAATGGCGAGGAATAGCCGGAGCGGTCAATGGGTTCTTTTCGAGGTCTATATGCGGAAATCGCTCGCTATTCTGATCTTTTCTCTCCTCGGCGCGGCCGCCGCCGTCCTCGCCCTCGAGGCGCCCGCCGACAAGGCCGAAACGGCCAGCGGCACGGTGGTGACGGTCCAGGCCTCCCAACGCACGGTCTCCGTGGCTCTCGCGGATGGCACCGAGGCGCGGTTCGCCTGGAACGCGGAGACGAAGATCAACGGCGTTCTGGCTCCCGGGGCGAAGGTCACGATCCGCTACACGCCCGGCGCGAACGGGAAGAACGTCGCTCTCCAGATAACCGTCGCCCGAAGCTGATGCGGCCGGAAACGGAAGAGGGAAGGTGAAGCATCACTACTCGCCCCTGTCGCGTCATGGTTCCTCCGCCGACCGCCTCCTGCCTGCCGCTTTGTTAGAATCTCAGCGCCTAGGGAATCCCGGCAAGGAGGAACCCTGATGGGGATGTACATCATCGCGGAACCGTGCATCGGCACGAAGGACACGGCCTGCGTGGACGTGTGTCCGGTCGACTGCATCCACCCGCGTAAAGACGAGAAAGATTTCGAGACGGTCGAGATGCTCTACATCGATCCGGATGTCTGCATCCAGTGCGGCAACTGCGAGCCCGCCTGTCCGGTGACGGCGATCTTCACCGAAGAGACCATTCCGGACAAATGGAAGCACTACCAGCAGATCAATGCCGACTGGTACAAGAAGTAGTCGGTAGTTGGTGGTTGGTCGTTGGCAGTGACTACCGACTACCGACTACGAACTAATCCCTACCGCCCTCTCAAGACCTTCGCGAGGAACGCTTCCGTGCGCGCGTCGGCGTCCTTCGCGTCCTCGGCCCGAAACACCTTCGGGTCCTTCGAGGACGCGAAACCGTGTCCCGCGTCGGGATAGATCTTGAAGTCCACGCTCTTGCCCGCCGCCTTCGCCTTGGTCTCGAACTCTTTGACGCTGGCCGGCGGAATTCCTTGGTCCTGGCCGCCGAAGTTGCCGAGCAGCGGCACCCTCAGCCCCTTGATTGCATTCTCGTCGGTCACGAGCCGCCCGTAATAGATCACGGCGCCCTCGAGCGTCGGCTCGGCGAGCGCCAGCGTGAGCGAGTAACCGCCCCCCATGCACCAGCCCACGGATCCGACATGCGGGCCGTCGACGTCCGGCCGCGAGCGCAGGTACGTAACCGCGGCCTTCAGGTCCCGGATCGCCCGATCCTCCGGCAGGCCGCGCATGAGCTGATGCGCCGTGTCCGGGTCGCTCGCGACCTTGCCGCGGTAGAGGTCGGGCGCCAGCGCGACATAGCCCTGCTTCGCGAAGCCATCGGCCTTCGCCTTCACGAAGTCGTTCAAGCCCCACCACTCCTGGATCACGACGAGGCCGGGCTTCTTGCCGGTCCCTTCGGGAGTCGCGAGGTACCCCGAGACCGTCTCGGAACCGCTCGGGTAGGAGACCATCTCGCCCGCGGCAGCGGGCGATACGGCCATCGCCAGGCCGCCGACAACGAACGCAAGAACCCGTCTGAACATGAGCCCTCCTCTCGGTTATCTTATTTCGGTGGAAGTCCTCTTCCCCATCGTCGAGGCGGACGCGGAGGCCAGCCTCCAGATTCTGTATGACCGCCTCGCCGCCCGCTTCGGCTTCGAGCCGGCGCGTGTTCGCCTGTCGCGCCGAAAGCTCACCGGCGGGGAGATCGTGTACGGGCGGCCGCATCGCATCACGATCTCGGCCCATCTGTCTCAGGCCGACCAGGAGGATACCCTGCGGCACGAGGCGGCGCATGCGTGGGCGTACCGTTTCGAAGGAGTGGGCGCCGGGCACGGGCCACTCTTCCGCCGTCTTGCCCGAGGTCTCGGCGCCCGCTCCAGTGGGGCGCCGGAGACCCACGCGCTGCGCCAGTTCCGGAAGTACCGAGCGACGGTCGTTTATCGTTGCGACGGGTGCGGGTGGCTCTTCCGCCGATTCCGTCCCTTCCGAAGCGGGCGCGAGTGCCTGTCTTGCCACCGAGCGGGTCGACCGGCCCGATTGAGGCGCGTGCGAGGCGATACCACTTGACGGCCCTCCCCGCCGGCTACCGGGTCGGCCATGCGACCGACTCGAAGCGCCGCACGGGCTGCACCGTGATCCTGCCACCCGCCGGAACCATCGCCGCCGTAGACGTGCGGGGCGGCGCGCCCGGTACCCGTGAAACCGGTGTCTTCACCCCCGGCAATCTCGTCTCGGAGATCCATGCGCTGGTCTTCTCGGGTGGAAGCGCCTTCGGCCTCGCCGCCGCCACCGGGGTCTCGTCCTGGCTTCGCGAGCGGGGAATCGGATTTCCCGTCGGGCCCGCGAAGGTCCCCATCGTGGCGGGCGCCGTCCTCTTCGACCTGGCCGTCGGTGACCCCGAAGCGTTTCCGGACGAGGCGATGGGCCGTGAGGCCTGCGAGGCGGCCTCGGAGTCGAACGGCGAAAGCGGGCAGGTCGGCGCCGGCACGGGCGCGACCGTTGGCAAGCTCCTCGGGCTCGCGCACGCTTCTCCCGGAGGAATCGGCGTCGCCGCCGCGAGTCTCCCCGGCGGCGAGATCGTCGCCGCGCTCGCGGCCGTCAACGCTTTCGGCGACGTCGTCGACCCGGATACCGGCGCGATCCTCGCCGGCCCCGGCCGGTCCGACGGCCGATTCCGCTCGGAGCGGGCTTTGCGTGAGGACGACCTTGCCGCCAGTCCGCTGGCCGCCGCCCACACCACGCTCGTCTGCGTCGTAGCGACGGCGAGCTTCGAGACGGGAGCGCTCAAGCGCGTGGCCATCGAGGCGCACGACGGCATCGCGCGCGCTGTGCGTCCCGCGCACACGATCGTTGACGGCGACGTCGTCTTCGCGCTCGCGCCGGGCGGAACGCCTCCGCCGCTCCTAACGCGGCTGCGGATCGGCTCGGCGGCGGCGGAGGTCACGGCGCGGGCGATCGTCGCGGCCGTACGGTGAAGTTGTCTCCGGTCTCACCGCGGACCAGGCGGCGATGACCGCCCGACGCCGCGGCATTATCCTCGTCGCCGCCGCGGCGCTGCTCTGGTCGACCGGGGGGATCGGCATCAAGGCTCTCTCCGAGCCGCCGCTGAAGATCGCCTTCTACCGTTCCGCCACGGCGGCCCTTGCGTCGCTCCTTCTGTTTCGGCCGCGCGTCTGGAGATGGACGCCGGCCTTCCTCGCCGGAATCGGGAGCTACGCCGCGTGCCTGACGACGTTCGTTCTCGCGACGAAATGGACCTCCGCGGCCAATGCAATATTCCTTCAGTACTGCGGCGTCGTCTGGGTGCTTCTGCTGTCGCCGCTCGTGTTGAAAGAGCCGTTCTACCGGCGCGACGCCGTGGCCATCGCAGTCGCCTTCGCCGGAATGCTGCTCTTCTTCGTCGGGCGATTCGAGTCCCGCGGCTACGCCGGCGAAATCTCGGCCGTAGCGTCGAGCCTCTTCTTCGCCATGCTGGTGCTCGCGCTGCGTCGCGAGCGCGGAAGCCCCGCCGAGGCCGTGGTGACCTATGGCAACATTCTCGCCGCGCTCGTGCTCTTTCCCTTTGTGAGCGCTGACCTGGCTCTCTCGGCCCGCTCCGCCGCCGTGCTCGCGTTTCTCGGAGTCTTTCAAATCGCGGGAGCCTATGCGCTCTTCGTCCGTGGGCTGCGCGAGGTCACGGCGACGCAGGCGTCGCTGGTAGGAATGCTCGAGCCGGTGTCGAACCCGATCTGGGTGTTTCTGTTTCTCGGCGAGAGACCGAGCGTCTACTCGATCGCGGGCGGCGCGGTGGTACTGGGCGCAATCGGGTGGCGCACGCTCTCCTCCGGCGCGCCGGCCGCCGAGTCGGCGCCCCCGGACTGACTCCCGCCTTCCGCCGTTCCTTGCCGGATTCGAACGAAAGAGAGGGAGCGAAAGAGACTGCCCGCGGGCTTCCAGAGCGCCGTCGCCCAGTGCTGCTGGAACACGGATCGGCGATCCAACACCTGCGACGTCCAAGGCAGCCGCGCGAGGACCGGTTCCGAGTCCGTCCACATCACGATGAAGCCCGTGCGGTGGCGCAGGCGCGGTGGAAGTTCCTTCCCGGGATCCGCCAGCAGTGACCAATCGAGGCGCGAGTAGAAGTCGATGCTGTAGGCATCGATGCCGTAGAGAAAGCCGTCGCATCCGGATGCGCACTCCGCCCGAACCCTTTCGCCCCACGCCGGCAGCGGATCGAATCGCGAGAGTCGCGACTCGAAGTTCCGGATGGCGAGGAGGAGAATCGCCACTGCCAGCGCCGCCCGCAACGGGGAGAGACGTCCGCCGGGCGTCATGGCACCGACGCCGAAGGCCGCGACGAAGCCGACGATGCCGATTCCGGCCAGAACGGCCGCATCGGTGCCGGCCAGATCGGCGAGGGTGCCGAACGCCCGCAACCAGAGCACCAGGATGAGGCCGCCCGCGGCGGCGGCGAGGATCCATGGCAAGTGACGCCACCGGTGACCGAGGCTCCCTTGCTCGCTCTCCGTTTCCGCCACGAGGACGGCGACGGCCGGGAAAAGGGGCATCAGGTATACCTCGCGCTTCATGACGAGCAATGACCAGAAGGCCATTGCAAAGGCGAGCCAGCCGACCGGGACGCTCGAGGGAGGCCGCCGCCGAATCGCTCCGGGAAGAAAGAGCGACCACGGAAATACCGCCCATGCGAGAACCCCGAGGTAGTAGAAGGGCCCGCGCGGGCGCATGTACAAGCGTGTCGTTCCCCGGAGAAACTGATTCCTCCAATAGAAGGACGACCAGAAGCCGGCGCCGAGTCGGCGCGTCATCGCCCAGTGCCACGGCGCGAGGAGAGCCAGAAGACATGACGCGGCCCATGCGCCACGGCGCCAGACGCGATGCGGCTTCTCCCGATCGATGAGGAGTCCGGCCGCGACGGATCCCACCGGCAGCACGATGCCGGCGAGGCCCTTGAAATAGAAGGCCAGCGCGAGCGCGGCTCCGCAGCCGGCTCCCCAGCCCGCGTCGGAGCCCTCCTCGCGCCGAAGCGCCCGATCGAGCGTCACGACGGCGATCAGGACCGCGAGCGTCAAGAAGGCGTCGGCGGCATAGGTCATCGTGAAAATCAGAAACTGAAAGGAGAACATCAGAATCAGGCCCGCGAGAGACCCCGCGCGCTCTCCGGACCGGCCCCGCGTCCACCATCCGACCAGAAGGATCGTCGCCAGGCTGGCGAGAGACGAGGGAAGACGCTCGGCGAGAACCGAGATTCCCAGGAACCGGTAGCTCGCGGCGATGATCCACCATGCGAGCGGCGGCTTCTCCAGAAACTCTTTCCCCTCATAGCGCGGAAGGAGATAGTCGCCGCTCTCGAGCATGTGAATCGGAGGGTAGGCGTACATCGCCTCGTTGCCGCGCTGAAGAGGAGTGCCGTTGAGGCTACCGAGGTAGAGATAGAGGCCGAGCGCGAAGGCGGCGAGCGCTACGGCGTGGGACGCCGGATCCCGGCGCGAACCCGGAATCAATGGCGCCGTGAGGGTCGCGGTGTCCACGCTCAGCGGGGCAGATCGAACTCGCGGCGCAGCCTTTCGCCATCGGCGTCGAGGGCCGGCGGAAAGCGGAGCGGTCGCCCCTCCCCTTCGATGCGGATCGGAGAAGCGACGAACCGCACACCTTCCGACTCGACGACCGCGCCGAGCGATTGCGCGGCGGCCGAAAGCAGCGCTTCGAGCGGTCCGCGCACCGGACCCGCCGGAATTCCCGCGGCGCGACAGCGCGCCACCCAGGTCTCACGAGACTCTCCCCGGAAGATCTCCGACAGCTCCCGCTCGAGCGTTTCGCGGTTGGCCACGCGCGCATCGTTTGTTCGGAAGCGTTCGTCCGCCGCCCACTCGGGTTGCGCCACGAGGAGGGCGAGGCGCTCGAACTGCCTGTCCGTCCCCACGCCGAGAACGAAGGAGCCATCCGACGCGGCGAAGGCGCGGTAAGGAACGATCTGCGGGTGCGCGTTGCCGTGGCGCGTCGCGTCCTCCCCCGTCATCAGAACCGACTGCGCGATGTTGATCAAGGAGCCGAGAGTGGCCGAAAAGAGGTCCGTCTCGACGTGCGTTCCGCGCCCGGTGCGCGCCCGCGCCGTCAACGCCGCGAGAATCCCGATTGCCGCATAGCAACCCGCGAAGAGGTCCGAGACCGCGACGCCGACCTTCATCGGCTCCCCCTCCGGAGTCCCGGTGATCGCCATGAGTCCCGCGCCGGCCTGGGCCAAGAGATCGAAGCCGGGAGCCGAGGCCTCCTTGCCGCTCCGGCCAAAGCCCGTGATCGAGGCCGTGACCAGGCGCGGATTCTCCCGCCGGAGATCCGCCAGCGAGAGTCCGAACTTCTCGAAGCGTTCCGGCGGAAAATTCTCGATGAGCACGTCGGAACGCCGGGCCAGGCGGCGCACCGATTCGGCGCCGGAGGAGGTCGCCAAGTCGAGCGCGATCGATTCCTTATTGCGGTTGACGGACAGGTAGTAGGCCGAGAGGCCCGTCTTCTGGTCGTAGGGCGGCCCCCAGCCGCGCGTGACGTCCCCGCCCTGCGGGTGCTCCACCTTGATGACGCGTGCGCCCAGGTCCGCGAGCATCATGCTGCAGAAGGGTCCAGCGAGGACGCGGGAAAGATCGAGGACGAGCACGCCTTCCAGCGGCGAGCCCACGGCGGCGGAGACCGCGTCATTCATGATCGACTCCGGCCGCCGCTGCTACTTCGCCGCGGCGCGCGCGGGATGCCAGCCGAGCGGACCCGGCGAAAAGTAAAAAAGACCGAGCGGAGAGATCTGGACCCCGTCGACGCGCTTTGCAATTGCCCAATACTGGTCGACGCCCCACAGGAAGTCAGCGGGAGGATCCTCGGCGAGAACGCGGTGCACCTTCCGGTAGAGCTCCAGACGCTTCTGCGCATCGAGCTCACGGCGCGCCGCTTCCATCAACCGGTCGGCCTCGGCGTCCTTGTAGAAGCCGACGTTCTGTCCCTTCGGCGGCCACTGGCTCGAATGGTAGTAGGGATAGGGGTCGAGGTTCGGCGGGTAGAAGAGGCGCGCCGTCAGCTGGGCCTCGAACTCTCCCGCGTCACCGCGCTGCGTGAAGGCGGCCCAATCGAGCGGCCGGAGAACGAGCTCGACGCCGGCCTTCTCGTAGCTGCTCCGCAGAATCTCGGCGAGGTTCGCGTAGATCGTCGGGCCGGCCTGAAAAAGCAACTCGAGCGAAGCCTTCTTTCCTCCCTTCCGGCGGACGCCGTCCGGCCCCGGCTTCCATCCGGCTTCCTCCAGCAATCGAACGCCGGCCGCCAGGTCTTGCGTGGGCGCGGGCACGTCGGAGGCGTTTTCCGGTACCAACGGCGGGTACGGCCCGGAGACCAGCGCGGCGCCCTCCGGAGGATAGAGACGGCGCGCCGTCTCTTCGCGCGGCCAGACGCGCGCAAGGGCCCGGCGGACGCGCGGGTCGGAGAGCAGCGGAGAGTGGCAGTTCCAGAAGACGACCGCCTCGAGAAACTGCGGGACCTTCAGGATCCGGTGGCGTGCCAGGAAGTCCGGCGACGCTTGGGCAATCTTCATTTGATCGCGCCCGACGCGAAACTCGTCGAGCTCGCCGCGCGCGCCCGCCTGGAACCGGACCGCTCCGTCCGGAATCACGCGGAAGATGACTTCGGCAAAAGCGGCCGAGGACTCCGGAGCTCCGTTGCGCCGACTGAGCCTCAACTTCTGGTTCGCCTCCCAGGCCGCCAGACGATAGGGGCCGCTGCCGACGGGCTTGCGGCCGGTCTCGGCGGGGTTCTTCGCGCGCGCAAACGCGGCCGCGCAGACGATCGGCAGATTGAAGGCGAGAAGCCGCTCCGCGTACGGCTGCTGGAACCGGAACCGCACCGTCGCGGCATCGGGAGTCTCGATCGCCGATAGATCCTCGAACCCCCAGCGCCAGGTGGAGGCGGGCACCTTCGGATCGCGGATGCGCTCGACGGTGAAGCGCACGTCGTCGGAGGTCACGGGTGAGCCGTCCTCCCACGTCGTCTTCGGATCGAGATGGAACTCGTAAGCGAGCCCATCGGCCGAGACGCTCCAGGTCAATGCCAGCGCGGGAACCGGCCGGCGGTCGGCGTCGATGGCGATGAGAGGTCGAAAGATCAGCTCCTCGACGAGCAGCCCCGAGTCGTCCGTCGTCGTCGTGGGATCGAGCGTGGCTGGATCGCCTATCAGATGGCGGAAGAGCGCCGAACCTCCGGCGACCGCCGGCTCGCGGCGGGCGCAGAACGACGCCGCCAGCGCTCCGAGCGCGATCAGGCTCCGAGAAAGGCGCTTCATCGGCGGTTGCGGAGAGAATAGCATCCCTTCCGTGGCGACCGTCGTCATCGACATCGAGACCACCGGTCTCCCGTGGGACTCCCTCGACGACGCGCAGAAGACCTATCTCCAGAAGCACGCCCGGACGGAGGAAGAGCTCGGGAGGCTTCCCGAAATGCTCTCGCTCTGGCCCTTCACCGGAAAGATCATCGTCGTCGCGATGTTCAATCCCGACTCGGGCCGCGGCCGCGTCTGGTACGAGAGCGCGTACGGGCGCCAGGTGGAAGCATCCGAGGACGGCCGCTTCGAGTTCATCGGCGACACGGAACCGACCTTTCTCGCCGAATTCTGGAAGGCGATGCGACGCTTCCATCGCTTCGTCACGTTCAACGGCCGAGCATTCGACGGCCCCTTTCTCATGCTGCGCAGCGCCGCGCTCGGCGTCGCCGTGACCCGCAATCTGGTCGGCTACCGTTATTCGCTCCGGCCGCACACGGATCTGCTCGAAGTGGTCACGTTCTTCGGGGCTTCGCGGAAGTGGAACCTCGACTTTGCATGCAAGGCATTCGGCGTCGTGAGTCCCAAGGAGCAGGGGATGGATGGCTTCTCGGTCGGACCGTTCTACCGCGCGGGCCGACTGCAGGAGATCGCGCTCTACTGCCGGCGTGATGTCGAGGCGACGGCCGGGCTCTTTCAAAAGATGGAAAAGACCTTGCTCCCGGCCCTCGAAAACCGCTAGAAATAGGGGGCATTCGGCCCCGCTGTGCTAGGATGAAGAAAAAGCCAGGATTCGCGGATCCCGACGTTGTGAGGGAGCGCGCCATGGCCCGCAAGCCGGCCAACGAGAGAGTGTCCGAGCGCGTCCCCATCGGCGCGCCGGCGACGCTCAAGTGGGCCGAGCAGGAGCTCACGGGCTTCGTGGAGGTCGTCAACCTCGCGGGAATGTACGTCGCCACGACCCGCGCGCCTCAGCCTCAGCTCGGCGACTACGTCGAACTCGTCTTCTCGCTTCCCGGCGACCGCCGCAGCTTCCGCGTGCGCGGCAACGTCGTCTTTCTCGATCCACAGCCCCTTCCCGGCTCGCACCGCCCCGGATTCGGAGCCCGCTTCGAGCGTCCGCCGGTGACGTTGCTGGATGCGATTCGGAATCTGAGCCGGGGACACTGAGAGGAATTGCCGATTGGCGATTGGCGATTCCGAGCTTATCAATCGACAATCTTCAATCGCCAATCGTAAATTTCTTCTAGTTCGGCGCTGCCTGGACGAGCCGGAGGGTCTCGAAGGTGAACTCGACGGTTGCGTCAACCTCGGTCAGCATGCCGGCTCCGGCCGACGAGAACGTCGCCGGGATCACTCCGGCGAGCTCCCATCGCGCGAGCACGTTCTCCTGGTTGTCGCGCGCGACCAGCGCGACGCTCTTCGACACGGGCGTTCCCGTGTCCGTGGCGCCGTTCAACCAATCCTGCAGTCGGTTGAGACCCTTCTGCGTCACGGTCATGACGAGACGCCGCTGGTCCGGAGAGTAGGCCGTGTCCAGCCGACGGGAGTCGGTGCGAACGACCGGATTGTGGTTGAACTCGATCCGGTATCCCACGATGCCCCCGGTCAAGACGCCGTCGACGAAGAACTGGAAGCTGTGCTCGCGCGGGTCCGGCCCGGTCTGGGCCCACGAGGGGAATGCGGGAAACAAGGCGAGAAGGATCAGAAGGCTCAGAAGGATCGCCAAACGATTTCGGGGCATGAGTTTCCTCCGAAGAATCCGGTCCGAAGCCTAACACTCCGGGGGTTCCGCCCAAAGGCGGGCCCGGCGATCGGCTCCTCCGGCAAAAGCGCTTGAAATTCGGGGCGCGCGGAAGTAAAAGAGGCTCTCGGGGCTTCGGTGGACAGAGAACTGCTCTCGCTTTCGGGCGATAGGACTTCCTTTTTAGGAGGAGAACAAATGAGTCTCAAAGCCAAAATTGCGATCGCACTGGTACTGGTGGCAGGGATTGCCATCGTGGGCGCCGGCACCATGAAGGGCTCGGAAGGATCCAAGACGTACAGTGTCACGGCGGATACGATCGAAGGCTGCTCGTGCCCGCTCTTCTGCACTTGCTACTTCGGCGCTTCCTCCGACGAGCACATGTGCCAGGCCGACAACGTCTACAAGTTGCGCAAGGGAAGCCACTGGGGAGACGTAGATCTCTCCGACCAGATCTTCTGGGTCAACCTCGACCTGGGCGGCGAGTGGCACAAGAAGCCCGGGCCCGGCATGCCGACCGAATGGGCCGTCCTGACGTTCGACAAGAAGTCGACGCCGGCCCAGCGCGACGCCATCACGAAGCTGGTCAACGTCGTTTTCCCCGTCAAGTGGAAGAAGTTTGCCACCCGCGAGGACTCGATCACCTGGCAGGACGACGCGAAGGGTTCCCATGCGACCATGGCGAGCGGGCTGGCCGAGATCTCGCTCGACAAACAGTCGACGTTGAGACCCGACAAGAGCTCCCCGGTGGTCGTCAAGAACCTCCAATACTGGTTTTCCAATTCGAACGACGGATTCGTTCTCGCCTATTCGACGCACCGCTTTGGCGGCTACGAAGGCACGCCCAGCTTCTCCTGGCAGAAGAGGAACGGATTCACCATTGCGTGGACGGCGAAGGGAGACATCCCGCAGGAGCCGTCGAAGGCGGCGATGAAGTAGGTCCCCGGAGCTTTTGCGGAAGACGGCGGGCGGGCAACCGCCCGCTTTTCTTTCGAGTCGACAGTTCACAGTCGAGAGTCGATAGGAGGCACGGTCGGTTCTCTCGAGACTGTTGACTGTCGACTATCGACTGTTGACTAATAGCCTCCCATGACACCCGACGACATCGCTCCGGAGTTCCGCTTCCGGCCGAAGGACTACGCGAAGCCGTCGGCGATCCACAACGTGCGGACCCTGCGCCTCAAACGGCTCACCGACGACCGTGGATTCTTCCTCGAGGTCTTTCGCGCCGCGGCCAATCACCCCGACAGCCGCGAGCTCGCGGAGTTCTTCGACGGCGTCGCCGTCGCGCAAATCAACTTTTCGGTGGTCGATGTCGAGGGTCACATCAAGGGTCTCCACTATCACCTCAAACAGGATGACATCTGGTTCGTCCCTCCCCCGTCGAAAGCCAAGTTCGTGCTCTTCGACGTGCGCCATGCCTCGCCGACGTCGGGGAAGACGCAGGTCATCGTCGCCGGCGGCGGTCAGGATCTCCTCGTGCGGATTCCTGCCGGCGTCGCGCACGGCTATCGCCCGCTGACCAACCCTTGCGCGCTCTTCTACATCGTCACGGAGACATTCGATCCGGCCTCACCCGACGAGTTTCGAATCTCGTGGGACCATCCGGCCGTCCGGGAGCTCTGGGGAGTGCCCAACGGCTGAGGCCCTCGCGACGGCAGAAAGGAGAACGGGATGCCCAAATTCCTCATCGAGCGCGAGCTCGCGGGCGCGGGCAAGCTGCGCCGCGACGAACTTCAGGGGATCTCACGGAAATCCTGCGGCGTGCTTCGCGAACTCGGCCCCGAAATCCAATGGATACAGAGCTACGTGACGGACGACAAGATCTACTGCATCTACATCGCCCCGAACGCGGAGTCATGCGCAAGCACGCGGAGCAGGGAGGCTTTCCGGCCAATCGGATCTCGGAGGTGCAGTCCGTCATCGACCCGACGACCGCCGAGTAGGCAGCCGGGTGGAGGGCTGCCGCGGTCTCACTTTGTCGCGGCGATCCGCGGAAAGTCGACTCGGGCGAGCAGCTTGAGCGCCTCTTCGCGCTCGATGTTGGCCCCCTGCGCCAACACCAAACGGGACGGAGTCACGACGACGGTGACCAGTGTCGTCGGATGAGGACCGGATCGATCCGTAACGGCGAAGGCCGGAGCGCCGGCGACCTTGACCTCCTTCGCCTCGACGCTCGGCGACTTCGCCGATTCCGCCACGGCCTTACGAATCTGCGGCTCGAGATCCTTCTCCTTTCCGTAGTCCTGGACCACGAGACGGAACTGGCGCGTGACGGTGGGACTCTCGATCTTCTGGAAGAAACGGGAAACCTCGGTGAAGACCCCCATGTCGTTCTCGTCGGTGTCCGGAAGAGGGTCGGTCGGAGCGGCGGTGTACCCTGGAAGCTCCTTCGGCAGGCCGTCGCGCAGCGAGAGAGGCCAGACGGCCTTCTTCTCCTGGGCCGGCAGGGAAATCCCCGCGGCGAGCAGGAGGACCGCAATGAGACTCCTTCGCACCGAGAAAGAAGGATAACAGCCGATTTTGGATTTTAGATTTTAGATTTTGGATTTCGGGCATGGATTCGGAGTCGAACGCGCTACGGCACAGCTCAATCTAAAATCCAAAATCCAAAATCCAAAATTGTTACACTGTCGCCAGAGCGGCAATCGAACAATGGCCGAGACCGAACGCGCGCGGATCCGTGTCTTCTTGAACGACCCCGCAGGCCGCGGCGATCGGCTCGTCGACTTCGATCCTCCGCAGGCGACCGAAAAGAGTCCATGGGGATTCCGCGTCGAAGCAAAGGCTCCCGAGCCCCGTGCCTACGAGCCCGACACTTCCGAGTTTCTCTACTGGCAGCTGTCCGCCGCCCTCGAGCGCGGCAAACGGCTCTGGTCGCAGCGGCTGCCGGGCACCGGGACCTGGATTCCCGGCCCGGTCCTCCCGGCCGTGCCGGTGGCCGGAAAGGACTTGAATGCCTATTACGACCGCACGGCGCTGCGGTTCTTTCGGGACGTGGACGCCAAAACGAACACGATCATCCAGGCGGGTGAGAGTCCCGACATCGTCACTCATGAGCAGGGCCACGCGGTGCTCGACTCGCTTCGGCCCGATCTCTGGGACGCGCCGCACTTCGAGGTGGCGGCCTTCCACGAGGCCTTCGGCGATCTTTCGGCGATCTTCGTGGCGCTCGCCGAGCCCTCTCTCGCCGGGGACGTGCTGGAGGAGACGAAGGGGGTCCTCTCGCGATCCAATCTCGTCTCGCGTCTGGCCGAGGAGATCGGCGCCGCCGTGCGCGACCGCTATGGATCCGACGCGGCACCACGTGGAGCGCTGCGGGATGCCGTCAATTCTTTCGAGTACGTCGATCCCAAGAGCCTGCCGGATTCCGCCCCGTCGCGCTCTCTTTCGGCGGAACCGCACTCCTTCTGCAGAGTGATGACCGGAGCGTGCTGGGATGCCCTCGTCGAAATCTTCCGAACGACCGCCGGAGAGGACCGGGCAGACGCGCTGCGCCGGGCCGCGGAAGAGACCGCACGGTTTGTCGTCGCCGCTTCGGAGACGGCGCCTTCGGGTGCGGACTTCTTCGGGCGCGTGGCCCGGCGCTTCGTGCGCGAAGCGCGTGCGGCCGGTGAATCGGACCTTTCGGCGACGCTCGCGGAGCGATTCTTCCAGCGCCGTCTCCTGGCGAGCCCGCAGGTTCCCGCGGATCTCTTTCCCGACGAAGAGCCGGGCATCATGGCGCCCCCGGAGGGTGAACCGCCCTCCCCCGCTCTCCTCCGCGCGGCCGAACGACGCCTGGGGCCCGACCGTCCCGGCGAGATCCTCACGCTCGGAATGTCCGTGGCTCCCACTTCACGCCCGAGGGTCCTTCACGGACGACGCAAACGGGATCTGTTCCTCTACGGCCCCGAGTACGGACCGGCGAATGGCGCCGCCGTCGAGATCTCCGACAGTTTCGCGCTCGGCTTCGACGAGATGGGGTTCTTGACCGCGTCGCGCGTGCACCGCGCCGAAGACACCGACGAGGAGGATGCGCGCGCCTTCGTCCGATTTCTCGTGCGCCGGGATCAGATCGCTGCCGAGTCGGAGCGGCCGCCGGAGTCCGAACGGTTGGCTTTCGAGCGCAAGACACACGCCGTCGTCCGGGAAGACGACGGCGTGCGGCGTCTGCGCCGTGTCTGGATCGCGGGGAGGTGTGAACCATGAGAAGGGTCGTGGCGATCCTCGCCCTCGTCTTCGGCGCGCGTTGCGCGTCTTCCCCTTCATCGCCGGCCGGTACACAATCACCCGAATCGATCACGCCGGCCGATCTCGTCTCTTCGATCGCCGACATCGCCGCCGGACGCAACGCCGCGATGGCGGAAGCGGGGCTCGTCCTGAAGCGAATCGAGTTCAAGCTCTCCGTCGGGAGCGAAACGAAGGGGGGCGGCAAGATTGCGATTCTGCTCCTCGACGCCGAGGCCTCGCGCGCCACGGAGACCGCCTTTCTTCAGCAGTTCACGCTCGAGATCCCCGCTACGGGAGGCAGAGGTGTCACGGCGAAACCGTTCGTGCCCGGGGTTCGGGAGTTCATCGACGCCGCGATGAACACGGCTCGCGACCTCGCCCGCGTCACGTCGGAATCCGGGCTTCCGCAGCGGATTCAATCGGTGGAGCTGGTGGCGAAAATCACTCGGTCGAAAAAGGCCGGGGGCGGAATTGCCGTCACGATACCCGTGGCAATCAAGCCCTCGATCGGAATCGACGCCGGCGTCACGCGCGAGGAGGAGAATACGGTGCGACTCGTTTTCGAAGCAGTGCGGTAGGGGCGAGATTACCGCCGGGCTGCGCCCGGCGTTCCCTACTGCCGTGGGCTTACCTTCGGTGGTCGGGTGGCCCCCGCCCGGCTCGACGAGGGCGGCCGCTTGACCTGCAATGGGTGATTTGCGATTTGTGATTGGTGATTGGGGGATGGAGATCGTTCGCCCAACTCACAAATCACCAATCACCAATCACCAATAAAAAAGCGGCCCCTCTCGGGACCGCTCTTCCCTCCGTCCGAAGACGCGTTTACTTCTTGGCTCCGAGGATGGCGTCCTTCGCCTTCTTCGAAACGCGGAACTTCACGACGCGCTTTGCGGGGATCTTGATCTCTTCGCCCGTGGCGGGGTTGCGGCCCATGCGCGCCTTCCGATTCACGAGCACGAGCTTACCGACTCCGGGGATCGTGAAGCTGTTCTTCGCTTCCTTGTAGGCGAGCGCCGTCAGATCATCGAGGAACTGCGTCGCGACCCGCTTCGTCTGGCCCGTGGACTTGGAGAGATGGTCGGCGATCTGGGACTTGGAAAGCGCCTTCGAGTCTTTTGCCATATGCACTACCCCTTTTCTATCTGGAATCGCCCCGGCGGGGCGTATCAAACTGGGGCCGTATTCTAGACCGCTCCGCGCGGGGTCAAGCAAGAAAATTTCGTCCGGAGTTGCTTCGCCCCTCGCGATCGGCCGCGCCGTTCACCGGAGCGCAGAGGCGCTTCGGGATAAGATCGGATGACGGATGGACGAGCGGTTCGGTCATCGGGCGTCCGATGCTCTCGATCGCATCCCGGTTAAACCGAACTCTCACCGTCTCCGCCGGTCCGCGGGAGGGGGGCCCGCGCGGTCGGCGACGGTTGCCGCCCTCCTCGCCGCGGCGTTGGTCTCGAGCACGGCGTGCGGAGGAAACTCGGCCTCCCGAATCGCGTCCCGAATTCTCGAAAGATACCGCAAGACCTCCGGTGCCAAGCCTTTGCCCGCCGGCGGCATGATCCGGATCCGGCTGACCGCGGCCGATGGGCGGCCTGCCGCGTCGGGCGTCGCGGAGATCCTCTGGCAGCCGTACCGTTACCGCGAAAGCGTCTCCTCGGCAGGGATGACGACGGTCCGCGGGATCGAATCGGGTAAGGCGTACCTCACCGACGGCGACGGCGTGTCACGGGTCGTCTCGGAGCCCGTTCTCCGCGAGCTTCTGACCCGCTCTTACTTCTGGCGCCGCGCCTGGCTCTTCGAAAACCATGAAGACGCCCGGCTGCATCTGGGTCCCGCCGACGAAAATTCCGCGTCGGTGAGCCTCAGGCCCGAGGGGGGAAACCCCCTTCTTCTCTCCTTTTCCCGCCGCGACGGACGGTTGCTGTCGGTCCGGTCGCCCCGATTCCATCTCAAGTTCTCGTCGGTGGCGTCCTTCCGTGACGTCTCGGAGCCCGGCGAGCCGGTCGCCGGAGAGATCACCTGGGTGGGACTCCCGACCGGACGCATTCCGGATCCTCCCGCCGCCGGCGGCGGCCGCGCGCAGTTCGGCCCGATCGCCGCGGAGGCTTCACTCGAACGGTCCGGCGGCGCGGCGATCGTGCCGGCGCGTCTGTCGGGAGAGACGATCCGGCTGGCGATCGACGCGAACGCCGATGGCCCGCTCCGGCTCTCTCCCGCCCTCGCCGCCCGGCTGCCACTACGCTTTTCGCCGGACGCGTTCGGCCGAATGATCGCTGGCGCCGCCTCGCTCGAGATCGGCAGCGCCGCATATCCGTCGCTCTTCGTCCAGAAGTCGGATGCCATTCCGCCGGGCGCGGACGCCGTTGCAGGAGGGTGCCTCTTCCGTGAGGCGATCGTTGAACTCGACCCGGAAGCGGGAAAACTGCGTCTGCACGATCCGACCCGCTGGGTCGTTCCGGAAGGCTATTTCCGAATCGTCATCGACGACGACGAAGATCGTCCCGTCGCGATCCTCTATCGAGGCGGACGGGAGCTTCGGCTATCGGCTGGCAGCGATGTCGGCGATGCGGCGATTCTGCTTTCCTCGGAAAGCGCGGACCGCGTCGGTCTGGTCGATACGGCTGTCGCGAAGGGGCTGACGTGGGGCCCGGTCAAACTTCCACCCATGCCTCTCCGGATCTCCCACGAGGGCCTCTTCCCCGACTGGGGAGACGATGGGCGGCTCGGCTACGCGCTTCTGCTCCGATTCCACGTCTTCGTGAACATGCCGCAGCGCTGGATCTACGTGCGGCCGTTGGAGCGCTGACCGGAAGGAGGTTTCTGGTTACTGGTTTCTCGTTTCTGGTTTTCCGGAAAAGAAGCCCGAACCAGAAACCAGAGACCCGGAAATCAAGGAACCTTCCGCGACTATCCGGCGCCGCTCTCCCGCAGGAGGAACACGCGTGGGATCTCCGTCTCGCAGCGTCCGCACAGGACTTCCGCTTGACCCTCGAGCAATTGCGCTTCCAGGTGAAGCTCCGAGGAGCAGGAGGGGCACTGCAATGCGATCGCTTCGGCGGAAGAGTTTCCGTTCTTGTCCGGAGCGCCGCGGCGGGCCATCCCTCCGCGGGCGAGGAGATCAAAAAGGACAACGTTGTCGTCGTTCACCGTCGTTCCTCCCGTCCGAAATGCCGCTTCGACTCGGAAACGGTGGAGTCTCGGTGGGGGCTCGCGAGAGAGAGACGCGCCGAACCCGGCTTTCGGCTTTTCCGCACGACCAGAAGCGCCACCCCCAGCACGAACAGAACGGCGCCGGTCGTCAGCAGGCTCGCGAAGGCCGCGCGCACCGGACGTGGGGCCTCCGCCAGATCGCGGCCGCCCGCGCCGACGACCACTCCTCCCAGAAAGATACACAGAACCGATACGAGCAGAAGGCTGCGAGGACGGTCGTGGAATGGTCGGGACGGTTGCGACCAGACGAGTCTCATACGCCCCTTCCGGCAAGGATGACCGCGGCAGGCTGCCAGAGCCGCCACTGAGCTGCGTTGGGACCGAGGTCGAATGCCAATCGGCTCTCCGAAGCGTCCGGGAGCGCGGGCGAGATCGCAAAACCCCGCCGGTCCCTCAAACGCCGTCATTGTACCCGACGGTCGGCGGCGCGGCAATCGATTTATGCTTGCGCGATCGTGCTCCGATACTTTCGCCAGGGAAAACTATCCCGCTCTCATCGGTCCGCGACGAACCGTCGCTCCCGACGTTTCGCGCGAATTCTGCCCGCTGTCGCGCTATGGGCCGCGTCGCCCGCGACGACTCCCGTTCCGTTGCGCGGATTCTTTTCCGAAAGTGTGGAGGCGGAGGAGAAAGTCGAGCGAGAGTTTCGCGCGATTCCCGACCCATCCGTCGCGCGCGAATCGATGCGGCGACTCTCCGCGATGCCGCACCACCTCGGCTCTCCCGGGGGGGCGAAGAACGCCGAGTGGATCCTGGCGCGTTTCAAGGAATGGGGGCTCGATGCGCAGATCGAGACCTTCGACGTGCTTTTTCCGACCCCCACGGAGCGCCTGCTCGAGATGCTCGAGCCGGTCAGGTTCCGCGCCGCACTTTCCGAGACGCCGCTGAAGGACGATCCGACCTCGGGTCAGACCGCCATGCAGCTGCCGACCTACAACGCCTACTCGATCGACGGCGACGTGACGGCCCCCCTCGTCTACGTCAACTACGGCGTTCCCGAAGACTATGAGCGTCTCGAGCGGCTCGGCGTCGACGTGCGGGGCAAGATCGTCATCGCGCGCTACGGCGGCGGCTGGCGCGGCATCAAGCCGAAGGTCGCGGCCGAGAAGGGCGCGGTCGGCTGTCTCATCTACTCGGATCCCCGCGATGACGGCTACTTCGAGGGCGAGGCTTATCCGAAGGGGCCCTTCCGACCCGAGCAGGGGGTTCAGCGTGGAAGCGTCGCGGACATGCCGATCTATTCCGGCGACCCGCTCACGCCGGGCATCGGCGCAACCCGGGACGCGAAACGGCTCGACCGCAAGGACGCACGGACTCTGACGAAGATTCCGGTCCTGCCGATCTCCTACGGCGACGCCCGGCCCCTGCTCGCGGCGCTCGAGGGGCCCGTGGCGCCGGAGCGATGGCGCGGGGCGCTGCCGATTACCTACCACCTCGGCCCCGGCCCGGCGAAGGTGCACCTCAAGGTCGCCTTCGACTGGAAGCTCGTTCCCGCCAACGACGTGGTCGCGAAGATCGAAGGATCGGCGTGGCCGGACGAGTGGATCATCCGCGGCAACCACCACGACGCCTGGGTCAACGGAGCCGAGGACCCGATCAGCGGGCTCGTCGCGCTCCTCGAGGAGGCACGCGCGCTGGGGACGCTCGTCGAGCAAGGCTGGCGCCCGAAACGCACGATCGTCCTCTGCGCGTGGGACGGGGAGGAGCAGGGGCTCTTGGGTTCGACCGAATGGGCCGAGACTCACGCCGAGGAGCTCTCGGCGAAGGCCGCCGTCTACATCAACTCGGACTCCAACGGCCGAGGCTTCCTCTCCGCCGGAGGATCGCTCTCGCTCGAGACGACCCTCGGCGGCGCGGCGGTGGACGTCGAGGACCCCGAAAAAAAGATGAGCGTGCTCGCGCGGGCGAAGCGCAAGCAGATCGCCGACGCCACGACGCCGGAGGGCCGTAAGAATGCGCGCGATCGGCCCGGCATCCGGATCGACGCGCTCGGCTCCGGCTCCGACTTCACCCCGTTCCTGCAACACCTCGGCATCGCGACGCTCAACATCGGCTTCGGCGGAGAGGACGCCGGAGGCATCTATCACTCCATCTACGATGACTTCGCCTGGTACACGCGCTTTGCCGACACGGACTTCGCCTACGCGCGGGCGCTCGCGACGATCGGCGGAACGCTGACGCTGCGTCTGGCCGATGCCGATATCCTCCCCTTCGATTTTGCGGCCGTGGCCGAGACGATCGCGCGCTACGCGAAAGAGGTCGCCGAGCTGGCCGACTCCAAACGAGAGGAAACCGAAGAGAAGCGCCGCCAGATCGAGGAGAACCTCCCCTGGGCCGTCGCCGACCCGAAGAAGCCCTTCGTGGCGCCCAAGCCCGAAGCGCCCGTGCCGCACTTCGACTTCTCGCCGCTCCAGAACGCGTCCGACGCTCTGACGGCGGCCGCCGGCGCCTACTCGCACGCCTTCGACGCGGCGTTTTCCGCCGGGGCGCCGAGGCTTCCGCCCGAGCGTCTGCGGGCGGTCAATGCCGCGCTGCGTGGCTTCGAGCGGAGCCTGACCTCGGATACCGGGCTCCCCGGACGCCCGTGGTACCGTCACTTCGTCTACGCTCCCGGGGCATATACGGGCTACGACGTGAAGACGCTGCCGGCGGTCCGGGAGGCCATCGAGCAGAAGCGGTGGGACGAAGTCAACGGGGCCGCCGCCTCGACGGCCGCGGTTCTGGAGAAGGCGGCCGAGCAGGTCCGCACCGCGGCGAAGCTGCTGACGGTGACTCCATAGGACTCCGGGGTCAGACCCCTCCGGGGTCAGACCCCACTGAGACTTTTTAGGGCGCGACACCCCCGCCGCGCATGCGCTCGGTGATTTCCTGACTGTCGGACTTGCCGAGGGCGATCGCACAGGTTCCGTCGCACCGCGCCGTGACGCGGCCCTCGCCGTCGAAGATCTCCGCGGCGGCGAAGACGAGGTTCAGGCCCGAGCGAATCAGGCGCGCCTCGGCCATGATGCGATCCCCGCGCGTGGGGCGGAAGAAGGACATCGTGAGATTGACCGTGGCCGAGCGTGTGTCGGGTCGCGTGAGCCAGCCGACCGTGCCGATGACGAGGTCGAAGAGGCCGGCGAGAACGACGCCGTTGACCGCATCGGTGCCGAGGCCTCCTCGATGAACCATCGTCACCGGATCGATGATCGCGCGCACGCGGTCCACACGCGTAAATTCCAACTTCGCGCCGAAGTGCTGCATCGGCGGCGAGACGTTCCACATGTCTCCCAACGCACGCAAGGACTCGACGGTTGGGTAGGCGGGAGAGAAGGGTTGCCCTTCCTGCGTCATCGCCCTATTTCAGTCCGTCGACCACGAAGAGATCGGAGAGGAGGCGGGTATAGCAATAGGCATAACCCTTCCCGTCGGGCGTGACGAGGACGTTCGATATCCGCTCGACTCCGGCGGGGTCCGCCGGCAGAAGGTCCTTCCAGGCCTCGCGCCGGCCGGTTTCGATGTCGACGCGGGTGACCCGGGCGGGCACTTCTCCGCGCTTCCAGACATAGAGCGAGCGCCCGTCGGGCGAGAAGCGGAGTGGGAATTCCCCGTCCGCCACGCCGGGAATCACGCGCGCCTGTCCGCCCTCGATCGGAAAAAGCGTGGCCTTTCGGTCCGGGCCGATCGCGGCGACGAGCTTCCCGTCGGGAGAGACGGCGAACCCCGGAAGCGCCGCGACGACCCCCTCCGGCGAGATCGGCCGGGGCTTGGTCTCGTCGAGCTTTTGGACATAGAGGCGCGAGCCGTGGCCCGGCTCGCTTCCGGAAAAGACGATCCCCAGGCTGTCCGGAAGCCAGGCCGCCGACTGCTCCGGGCTGACGCCCTGGGGCGCGAGGTCCCTGTGCTCTCCCGTCCCCGTTGGTAGGAGTCGGAAAGGCGAGTTGGGCGCCGGTATCATCGAAAGGGCCCACCTGCCGTCCGGGGAGATCGCCATGGCGTTTCCCTCACCGAGGCGCACGACGGGCGAGCGGTCGGATTTCCGCAGGAAGACCGTGTAGTTCGCGCCACCCGCCTCTCCTTCCTCGTCGAAGAGTAGAGTCCGGGCGTCTGCGGAGAGGTCGGCGGCGAACGAATAGTCGAGAAACGACATGTCCCGTTCGCGGGAGTCCCCCTGGAGGACGCCGCGGATGCCGACTCGAGGGCTCTCGCGTGTGAGAAGCACGCGGCGGCTCGGGGCGACGTCGTGGAGCTTCAATCCTCCCGGCACGCGCGTCACCACGCGGAGCTGTCCGGACAGCGTCACCGCCCAGAGCGAGCGATTCGCGCCCGCCTCGGTCGCCGTGAACCAGACCTCATCACCCGAGGAGGACCACGCGAGGCCACCCTCGCTCGCCCACTTGGCCGTCAGCGTCGTCTTCTTCCCCGCGAGGTCGATGACGGCGACGGTGCCTGCGTCGTCGAGCGGGAACGGATGGTCGAGAAAGGCGATCCGATCCGCCTTCGGCGCGAGACGCGCGTAGCTGATGTGGCCGGAAGTTTCGTAGAGCGTTTTCCCCATCGGGAATTCGATCCGCGACTTCCCGCCGGCGTCCCGGACCACGAGGAGGCTCGAACCGTCGGGTGCCCAGTCGGCCTCCTGGATGCCCTCGGCCACGTCCCGCGGCGATCCGCCCGTCAGCGCGGCCCGCGCGAGCGTTCCGGCGCAGACGCCGGGGTGGTTCGACCGGCAATCGGTCGCGATCGCCATCTCCCCCGAGGGGGAGATTCCAAGGAGGTTCGCGCTCGGTAGCTCGAGGGGCAACGAGTCCGGGCTCGACGGGTGCTTGAGGAAGAGCTTGAGAGGATTGCCGTCCCACCCTGCGCTGTAGACGATCGTCTGACCGTCCGGAGCGAATCGCGCGGCCCGGATCGTGCCGCTGCCGAAGGTGATCTGCTGGTAGGAGGGGGGCGAAGTTCTTCCGACACGTCTTTGTAGGAGCATCCCCGTTGCCAGCGCGGCCCCGAGTGCCGCGACCGAGAGGGCCGCGCGCAGGAGGGAACGCCGTCGCGGCGGAGCGACCAAGGCCACCCCGCCGGATACTTCACGCGTGACCGTCGCCTCCGAAAGGTGCTCGCGGATGCTTCGGACATCCCGCGCGAGGTCGCGCGTCGAGGCATAGCGCTCGTCTGGATCCTTCTGCAGGCACCGCTCCACGATCCAGCGAAAGGGCGCGGGAACGCTGGCGTTGATTTGCGCCACCGGCTCGGCGTCTTCGCGGATGATCGCCGTCAGCGTCTCGGCGGTTGTGTCTCGTTGGAACGCTCGCTTCCCCGTCGCCATCTCGTAAAAGATCGATCCGAGGGCGAACTGGTCCGAGCGGAAATCGAGCGCTTTCCCGCTCGCCTGTTCGGGCGACATGTAGCCGACCGTGCCGAGAACCGTGCCGGCCTGCGTGGCCTGCGCCGTCGGAAGGTTCGAGGTCTCGTCCGGCTGCGGCTTCAGGAGCTTGGCGAGGCCGAAGTCCAGGATCTTGACGGCGCCATCCTTGGAGATCATGACGTTCTCGGGTTTCAGGTCGCGATGGACGATGCCGGCCGAGTGCGCCTTCGCGAGGCCATCCGCCATCTGATAGGCCAGGTCGAGGAGCCTCTTCGTCGAAAGCGGCCCGCCGTGCAACATCTCACGCAGGGTTCCTCCGTCGACGAGCTCCATCGCGATGTAGATCGTCGAATCGGAAGAGCCGATCTCGTGAATCGTGATGATGTTGGAGTGGTTCAGGGCCGAGGCCGAACGCGCCTCCTGCTCGAACCGCTTGCGCCGGTCCGCATCGGCGGAGAACTCCGCCGAGAGGACCTTGACCGCGACCTCCCGTCCCAGCCGCGCATCGCGCGCCCGGTAGACCTCCCCCATTCCACCCGCCCCGAGAGGCGAGAGGATCTCGAAGGGACCGAGACGCGTGCCGGCCGAGAGCGTCATGAGGTGCGTGCCGCGGGGATTCTACTCAGATTCGCCATAGAATCGCGGCCATTCTGCGCCTGATGAACGTTCTACGCCGCGTCGTTCTCTTCCTGGGCCTCGCGGCGGCCGCATCGGAGGCTTCCTCCGAGATCCTGGCCGTGAAGGCCGGGCGGCTGATCGATCCGAAGGGCGGCGCGGTCGTGCCGCGCGCCGTCGTGCTGATCGAAAACGGCCGGCTCAAGGCCGTAGGGCCGTCGGTGTCCGTCCCGGCCGGCGCGAGGGAAATCGACCTGTCGGCCTTCACCGTTCTGCCGGGGCTCATCGACTGCCACACCCATCTCGTGGGCGACTCAAGCGACGCGGATCCGCTGACGGAGCTGACGAAGAGCGCGGCGCAGCGCGCCCTCGAGGGAATTCCCAACGCGAAGAAGACGCTCGAGGCTGGATTCACCACCGTGCGCGACGTCGGCTCCTACCGTGCGTTCGTGGATGTCGCGTTGCGGGACGCCATCGCGAAGGGATGGGTGGTCGGCCCGAGGAATGTTCGTCGCGGGGCCCTACATCACGATCTCGCATGGGGGCGGGGCCGTGACCGGCTTCGCCCCCGACGTGACGCTCCCCTGGGACCTGCGGTTCGGCCAGGCCGACGGAGCGGATCAGGTCCGGCAGCGCGTCCGCGAGATCGCCGCGCACGGCGTCGACCTGATCAAGATCATCGCCACCGGAGCCTTCCTGACGCACGGCAGCAATCCCGCCTCTCCGGAGTACACCATCGAGGAGCTGAGGGCCGCCGTCGAAGAGGCGCGAAAGAAGGGACTCAAGGTCGCCGCGCACGCCCACGATCCGGAAGGCATCAAGAACGCCGTCCGAGCCGGTGTCGCCTCGATCGAGCATGGAACGTATCTCGATGACGAGGGAATCCGCCTGATGAAGGCGCGGGGAACATATCTCGTCGCCGACATCTACGATGACGACTGGATCCGTGGCCAGGGCGCACAGCACGGGATGCCGCAGGACTTCATCGAGAAGGAGGGGGACGCCGGACGCATCCAGCGCGAGAATTTCCGGAAGGCCGTGCGCGCCGGAGTCAAGATCGCCTACGGCACCGACGCGGGCGTCTATCCGCACGGGGACAACGCGAAGCAGTTCGCCTACCAGGTCAAGTACGGCCAGACTCCCATGGAGGCGATCCGCTCCGCGACCGTCTGGGCCGCCGAGCTGATCGGCCGCGAGAAGGAGATTGGCTCACTCGAGCCCGGCGAGTCCGCCGACCTGATCGCCGTCGCGCAGGATCCTCTCGAAGACGTCCGGGCGCTCGAGAACGTTTCCTTCGTCATGAAGGAAGGCCGCATCTACAAGGACGCGCGCTGACGCGCGACCGACCCGCCGCAGGACTTAAGCTTTTTGAAGGCGTGACTTAAGGCTTTCTAAAACGGGAATGATGTCCGGCGCGGCCCGTTAGCGGAAGTGTCGGTGGCCGCTCGGGTGCGGCAGGCCGATTAAAGAAAGAGAGGTGTCCATGAATGGGAGAAGTGTGTCGCGACGAGTGAACGTCGGAGGGGCGGGCACGATTCGCAAGGTCCTTCCGGTGCTCGCCGCTCTGCTTTTCATCGGCACCGCCGCGAGCTGCCATCACGACGACAACACCGTGAGCGGTCCAAGCCCGCTGCCGAACATGACGCCGACGCCGCTACCGCCGGGCGCGCGAACGCCGACGCCCGGAGGACACCCGACGCCGACGCCGGCGCCGGCTCCACAGATGGCGACGGTGAACGTCGGACAGGGTGGAAACAACTTCGTCGACCAGCAGAGCGGGACGAGCACCACCACGATCCACGCAGGAAGCACGGTCAACTGGGTCTGGGTCAACGGGACGCATTCGACGACCTCGGGCTCCTGCCCGAGCGGCTCGTGCCAGCCGAACGGCCAGTGGGACTCTGGCATCGGCAGCGGCATGACGTTCAGCCACACGTTCATGCAGACGGGGACCTTCCCGTACTTCTGTTCCGTGCACGGCGCGATGATGCAGGGCATGGTCGTCGTGCAGTGATGAGCCGCGTCCGCCGCTCACCTTCCGAGCAGCGCCGACCAGGGGATCACGACCGTGATCGGCGGACCCGGTTCCTTCGCCATCTCGTCGCCACAATCGATGGCCGTCGGGGGTGGCCCCCTCGAGGAGCTCCATAGCCATGTAGGGGCGGACGTCCGAAGGAGGTGTCACGGCGGAAAGCCGACCCGCCGCAGCAGCTCCCGGAAGCGAGGATCAGAGCGCAGCGGGTCGAGCTTCGGGTCGGGCCGCATCCAAGGCACGCAGTCCGCTCTGTCCTCTTCCGCCTTCTCGAGCCACCGCAACGCAGAGTCTTTTTCTCCAAGCCCCACGTAGACGGTCGCGACTTCGTAGGGGCAAACGTAGCCCTTCTTGGATCGCTCGGTTAGCTCGCCGAGCACCTTCCTCGCGTCATCCCGCCTCCCCGAGGCGGCATACGCGCCGCCTAGCATTTCCAGAATCGTCGGATTGTCATCCAGCTCTCGGGCCTTCTCCAGCGCCGCGATTGCTTCGGCGAAGCGACCCTTCTTCTCGTATGCGAGTCCCAGATACGTGTAAGCGGGCCAGAAACGCTGGTCCAGATCGACCGCTTTCCGACTCGCTTCGATCGCCTGATCGTACTCGCGCGCGCAGTAGAAGACCCATGCCGCATCCGTCAGGACCAGCAGCGACAGAGGATCGAGTCTCTCGGCGCGCTCGATGTGCGTTGCGGCCTCCGCGTGCCGCTCCATCGCCGCGAGATAGGTCGCGTACGCCTCGTGCGCGTCGGCGGAATTCGGGTTGAGCTCGAGGGCCCGCTGGAACTCCTTCTCGGCACCCGGCCAATCGAAGTCGTAGAAGAACTTGACGTTGGCCAGCGAGACGTGCGCCTCGGGAAGTTTCTCGTCGAGCTCCACGGCTTTGATCGCCGCCGCTTTCGCCTTCGGCATGACCTCGCGCGGGGCCGCATACACGCTCCTCAGCGCGGAATACGAATCCGCCAATCCGGCATAGGCCCGCCCCGAGCCGGGATCTTTCGCAATCGCCTGATTGAAATACTCGATCGCCTTTCGAATCGACTCTTCGGTCGACTTGTTCAAGGAGTAGCGTCCCTTCAGATAGGCCTCGTGGGCTTCCGAGTCGACCGGGCGCGTCGCAGAAAGGCTCGCCTGCTCCTGGGGGGTCAGTTTGGCCTGAATTTCCTGGGCGATCGCTCGCGCCACCTCTCCCTGGAGGGAAAGGACCTCGCGCAGATCCCTTTCGTAGCTCTTTGCCCAGAGATGCCGGTCGCCCCTCGCCTGGATCAACTGGGCCGTGACACGTACTCGGTTTCCGGAGAGGAGAACCGAGCCCTCCACCACCGCGTCCACGTTCAGCGCGCGCGCAATCTCGGGCAGGGGCTTCCGGGCCGCCTTGTATTGCATCACCGACGTGCGCGAGATGACCCGGAGCGCGCTGATTTGGGAGACGGTGGCAATGAGCTCCTCGGTCATTCCGTCGGCAAAGTACTCCTGCTCCGGGTCTCTTGAGAGGTTCTCGAGCGGGAGGACGGCGAGCGACTGGATGGCGCCTGTCGCGTTCGGGATCGAGCGCCGGCGCACCTCATGGACGCTCAGAAGGACGAACGCGATCAGGGCCACGAGTGCGGCGCCGACCCCGATGAGCCGGAGGGGACGACCGCCCGCGCGCGCGTCGCCGGCCGGAGGTAACTGGCTTATCGAGCCGCCTCCGATCTCCTCGAGCGCGAAGGCGACGTCGCGAGCCGCCTGGAAGCGTGCCGGAGGGCTCTTTTCCAGACAATGGCGGACGATTCGGTCGAGTGCGGCCGGGATGCTCGGATCCGCCTGGGACGCCTCCGACGGATCCTCCTTGAGGATCGCGCTCATCGTGTCCGCCGCGGTCGAACCCTGAAACGCGCGGCGGCCAGAGAGCATCTCGTAGAGGATCGCGCCGAAGGAAAAGATGTCGGACCGGGAATCGACAGCTTGCCCACGCACCTGCTCCGGCGACATGTAGCCGAGAGTGCCCATCACGATACCCGGTTCCGTGCCGCCGGTCAGCGTCGGCGCCCTCGTCGCGCCGGCGCCGCCCGTCTCCGGCTGCGTCAGCTTGGCGAGCCCGAAGTCGAGGATCTTCACCCGCTCGTCCTCCGTGATGAAGATGTTCTCGGGCTTCAGATCGCGATGGACGATCCCCCGCCCATGCGCGGCCGCGAGGCCGTGCGCGATCTGTACGCCATAGTCGATGACCCGGCGCACGGGCAGCGCCGATCCGCCCATGCGCTCGCGCAGCGTCTCGCCCTC
>DASXTI010000138.1:0-7589 GCA_036505535.1 Thermoanaerobaculia bacterium | reverse complement strand
AAGCGCCTCGCGTTCCCGTAGTGACGTCGGCAGGGGCCGGCGTCGCACCGCGTCTCGAGACGGATCGTGCACAGACGGCTCGGGGCGTGACGGATTCGGTCCCTACTCCTTCACGCCGACGAGGACCTCCCACGTGTGCGTGAAAAGAAGACGGCCGCCGGCCTCGAACGGCCGCATGCCGGTCGGGGCGCCCCCCGTGAGCTCGCCGCGGAGGCCTTCGAGGATCTCCTCGCGGCTCCTTCCTTCGGTCCGGCTTCGGTCGAGCCACTCGGTGAGATCGTTCGGGACGTCGCGGAAATCGTCGCCGGAGATCCGTATTCCGCTCGCCTCGATGAGCCCCTTCAGCTCGCCCGGAGGCAAGGCTCGGGAATGGGAAGGATCCCGAATCCGCTCCAAGCGGTTGTACCGCGCGGCGAGTTGTTCGTCCTCTGGCGAAACGATGTCGATCACGGCAACGCTGCCTTGCAGACGGCAGACCCGCGCCATCTCTCGGATGACGACGCCCGGACTCTTGAAATGATGCACCGAGAAACGGGTCACGACCATGTCAAACGACGCCGATGGGTAGCGAAGGTCCTCGGCCGCGCCCTCCTCGAAGCGAATGTTGCCGATCCCTTCGCGATCGGCCTCCTGTCGTCCGTGTGCCAGCATCTCCGGCGTAATGTCGACGGCGATGACCTCTTTCACGCGAGGCGCGATCGCACGGCCCAGGAGGCCGGTTCCCGCCGCCACGTCCAGCACGACGAAGCCCGGTCGAAGGCCCAGGCGGTCCACGACCCACAGCAGGTCGGCGTCGATCCTGTCCCGGCCCCAGCTCTCCGCCTGCCTCGCGAATTCCGCGCGAATGGCGTCGTGCTGATCCTGGTATGGACTCGAGTCTTCCTTCATTGGACCGGCCTCCGTGCGCGAACGGCCGGCATCCTCACGACTCGAGCGTGCCGGTAGCGAGACGCTCGGCTCCTCCGCTGGCTTCGCGAGCTCGGTTCGGAGCTAAGCCGCCAAGCGCTTGCGCGGCCTACCGCGGCTGCGGAATGATGCGAAGGTAGGGTTTCGGAGATTTCCACCCTGCCGGGTATTGCTTCTTGGCCTCCTCGTTGGAAACCGAGCCCGCGATGATTACGTCCTCACCGTTCTTCCAGTTGACCGGCGTGGCGACCTTGTGCTTGGCCGTCAGTTGCAGAGAGTCGATCACCCGCAGCACTTCGTCGAAGTTGCGCCCGCTTGTCATGGGGTAGACCAGGATGAGCTTGATCTTCTTGTCTGGACCTATGACGAAGACGTTTCGCACAGTCTGGTTGTCGGCCGGCGTGCGACCCTGCGAAGTGCCTGGCAGCTCCGCTGGCAACATGCCCCAGGCCTTCGCGACCTTCAGCTCCGGGTCGCCGATCATCGGGTAGTTGGGTGCGTTGCCTTGAGTCTCCTTGATGTCGTCCGCCCATCTCAAGTGATCCGCCACGGGATCGACGCTGAGGCCGATGATCTTGACGTTTCGCCTGTCGAACTCTGGTTTGAGCTTGGCCATGTATCCGAGCTCGGTGGTGCAGACAGGTGTGAAGTCCTTAGGGTGGGAAAAGAGCACCGCCCACGAGTCGCCAATCCAGTCGTGAAACCGGATGCGACCAGAGGTGGTGTCAGCCTCGAAGTCCGGTGCGGTGTCGCCAATTCGAAGAGTCATGAGGTCCTCCAGCTAGTGAGATCCATTGTGGAAGACGAATCATTCATCCCGGCGCGCCGGGATGCAATACCCCGCGGGTGAGTCGGTGTGCTGCTGCCGTGCCCGGAGGGGCCGACCTCGAGCCATATCATTTCGGGTACAGTGAGGTCCCCCGGGAAACCAGCGGTTGGTAACCCGGAAACGAAGTTCTTGATGGAGCTGGAGATCGAACTGGGCAAGAAAGCTCCGTCTGACTTCGCTCGATCACCATCACGCGACCGTCAGGAGGCGGCTCGGGCTGTCGGCAGCGTTCGTGCCGCGCTCTCCGATCAACTCCATGCAGGAAGTCACTACAGTTCTCACTACAGTCGGCGGCGTCAGCTAAGCTAAGTGCTTGCGGGGCCGTAGCTCAGGTGGATAGAGCAAGAGTTTCCTAAACTCTAGGTCGGCGGTTCGAGTCCGCCCGGCCCCACCAGGTCACACTTTTGGAGACCTGACCCCCGTCCTGCGGATCAAGCCGGCCGCCTTCTTCGCGTCGGCCTCCGTCTCGAAGCCGAGAATCGCCGAGTATTTCCTGCCGATCACCTGCGCGAGCAAGAAGGCGAGATTGATACCGGCATCGCCGAGCGCACGGGCGAAGGCATGCCCCAGCCCGGGCTTATCGTCCCCCTCGACGAGAAGCGTGGGAATGTCCGAGGCGGAAAGCCCCGCGGCCTGGGCGGCGGTAGCCGCCTTCTTTCCAGCCACCGGATACAGCTCGATCGTGGCGCGAGTCTCCTCACCGGGGTGCCGGTAGCCCATGACGACCCGAAGGTCGGCGCCCGCTCGGGCGAGCGGTTCGAGAACCCTGGCGAGCTCTCCAGGTCTGTTTGCCGAGTCGTGGCGCCAGAGCGTGATTGCTTTGACTTTGATGGCCATCTCCATCCTCCTTCGACGGGGGGAGAGTGTAGTTCAAGTTCCCATCGCGGGTCGCGGCGCGTTCGCGCTTCGACCCAGGAAACTTCGACTTTGTTCCCCGGGTTCGCCGCCTTTCCGCCAGAATCCGCAGGGGAGGGCGCCGCCATGACGGAGAGAGATGCCGAGCTCTTCCCGGGTCTGCGCGAATACCTTCGGGCGCGCTACGGGCCGGAGGCGGATGACGCGAAGATCGAGCCCCTCGCCGCCAAGACCGGAACGATCAAGGAGGGCGGCTACGGCATGCCCTACACGATGAGCTGGACGACTTCCGGAGAACGACGCCGCTTCGTCCTCGAGACGGTTCGTCCCGGCGATTTTGGCCACGAGGACCGCGCGGACCGAGCGGCCATTCTGCTGCGCGCCTACGAGGACTATCGCACGCTATCGAAGCACGTCGCGGCGGTCGATGTGGGCGCTTTCCGCGATCGGGGTCCGGCGGTGAGTCTCGGCGAGACCGGCGAGGCCTTCCTGCTCACCGAGTTCTGTGAAGGCGAGGCGTACGCCGCGGATTTCGATCGGGTCGCCGAGAGGGGAGGCTTGGAAGAGAGGGACCGCGCGCGTGCCCTCGCGCTGGCCGACTACCTCGCCGGCATTCATGGGGAGCCCGTGTCCCATCCGACCTGGTACCGCCGCCGCATGCGCGAGCTCGTTGGCTCGGGCGAGTGCATTGCCGGAATCGCCGACTCCTATCCCGTCCCATTCGGCTTCATCGACGACAGGCTGCTCCACGAGATCGAGGCACTCGCTCTGGGCTGGAGGTACCGCCTGCGGCCACGCGCCGATCGCCTTCGAACGATCCACGGCGATTTCCATCCTTGGAACATCCTTTTCCGATCGGGCACGGATTTTTCCGTGCTCGATCGAAGCCGCGGGGCGTTTGGAGACCCTGCGGATGACGTCGCCTCGCTCGCGGTCAACTTCCTCTTTTTCGCGCTGCGCACCGCGGGCCGTTTCGGAGGACCCTTCGCTGAGCTCTTTCGGCTCTTCTGGGATCGTTACCTCGAGCGGTCGGGGGACGAGGGCCTCGTGGAGGTCATCGCGCCGCATCTCGCGTTTCGCGCGCTGGTGCTCGCCAATCCGATCTGGTATCCGAAGGAATCCGAGCCTCTACGGCGACATCTCTTCCGCTTCATCCTGTCGGTCCTGGAGTCCGATCGCTTCGAGGTGAATCGGATCCCGGGCTATTTGAAGCGGGCCGGCCCGTGAGCTGGGCGGTGTGGCTGACGGGCCCCCCTGCCGCGGGAAAGACGACCATCGCAAAGGCCATCCGGGAAGGGCTCGCCGCCGATGGAATCGAAGCAGTGTGGCTCGAGTCCGACGCCCTTCGCCGGATTCTCACTCCCGATGCCACCTATTCACCCGATGAGAGGGATCGCTTCTACGCGGCGGTCGCCGACCTCGCGGCACTTCTGGTGGCACAGGGCTTTCCGGTCATCGTCGATGCGACGGCGCCCCGGAGGGCGCACCGAGACCGACTTCGGGGGAAAGTCCCGCGCTTTCTCGAGGTGCTCGTCGATGCGCCTCTGGAAGTCCGCGAAGGCAGGGATTCCAAGGGACTCTATCGGCGAGCGCGCGAGGGGAAGGCGCCGCACCTGCCGGGCGCCACCGAGCCGCATGAGGCGCCGTTGAGCCCCGATCTGGTGCTGTCGGGGACGGTGCCCGCCGAACGCAACGCCGCCCTTCTCCGACAGCACCTGGCCGAACGGGGTTTCGCGTGAGCTGGCGGACTCCGGCCGCATGACCTACGAGCACTTCGAGCATGGAGCGGATGTCGGGGTCCGCGGCATCGGAGAAACGCCCGAGGAGGCTTTCGAGGGCGCGGCCTGCGCGCTGTGCGCGCTTCTCTCCGAGGACCTTTCGCGAGTCCGCCCGGCCGTCGAGGAGGAGATCTCGTGTACGGCAGATGGGCTCGACGAACTTCTGGTCGCCTTCTTGAACGAGATCATCTTCCTCATGGGAGCGCATCGGCTGATCTTCGGGCGCTTTTCGGTCTCGATCGAGCGGGCCGACGGGGGCGCACGCCGCCTCAGAGCTTCCGCCTGGGGGGAGCCGATCGACCCGGAACGTCACGAGGTCACGGTCGAGCCGAAGGGCGCCACTTTCACGGAGCTCGAGGTTGCGCGGCGAGGCAAAAACTGGGTCGCCCAGTGCGTCGTGGACGTATGAATCGGAGGGAGAATCAGACGCGATGAGCGCCAGCGCCTTTCGCGAGGTCGAGCCAAACGTCTGGGAGCTGCCGGCGTCCGGAGCGATGCGCGTTCCGGGGCGGATCTTCGCCAGCCGCCAGTTGATCGACGCCCTCGACGAGAAGGTGCGTGAGCAGGTCGCCAACGTCGCCGCGCTTCCGGGAATCGTCGGGGCTTCGCTGGCGATGCCCGACGCGCACTGGGGCTACGGGTTTCCGATCGGAGGCGTCGCGGCCTTCGATCCGGACGAGGGAGGGATCGTGTCGGCCGGCGGCGTGGGCTTCGACATCTCCTGCGGCGTGCGGAGCTACGCGACGGGGCTGAAGGGCTCGGATCTCGGCGATCGTCTGGAGACCCTCGCTCACGATCTTTATCGGACCGTACCGGCCGGTGTGGGGGAAGGAGGGACTCTCGCGCTCTCGGTCTCCGAGCTCGACGAGGTCCTGCGCGGCGGCGCGCGATGGGCGATCGAGCGGGGTTGGGGGGAACAGGCGGAGCTCCCGCGCATCGAGGAGCGCGGCTGTATGGAGGGCGCCGATCCGTCGAAAGTCAGCGCGCGCGCCAAGCAGCGGCAGCTTCACGAGATGGGGACACTCGGTTCCGGCAACCACTACCTCGAGCTTCAGGTCGTGGATCGCGTCTTCGATGCCGCCGCCTCCTCGGCCTTCGGCCTCGCGGAAGGGGATCTTCTCGTCATGATCCACTGCGGCTCTCGCGGGCTCGGCCATCAGATCGGAACCGATTATTTGCAGCGACTCGTGCCGCTCTCGGCCCGGTACGGGATTGCGGACCGCGAGCTCGCCTGCGCCCCCATTCGTTCGCAGGACGGAATCGACTACCTCGGCGCGATGCGTGCGGGCATCAACTGCGCGCTCGCCAACCGGCAGATCATCGGAGGTCTCGTCCGGAAGGTGTTCGACCGCCATCTTCCGGGGCACGCGCTGCGGCTGATCTACGACGTTTCCCACAACACCTGCAAAGAGGAGGATCACGAGGTCGGCGGGAAGCGCCGCCAGCTCTATGTGCACCGAAAGGGCGCCACCCGCGCCTTCGGTCCCGGCCACCCGGAGCTGCCCGAGGAATATCGGGCCGTCGGCCAGCCGGTCTTGATCGGAGGGACGATGGGGACCTCATCCTTCATTCTCGCCGGCACGGCGGAAGCGGAGCGGCGCTCCTTCAGCTCTTCGTGTCACGGCGCCGGCCGCACGATGAGCCGCACCCAGGCCAAGAAGCGCTGGGAGGGGGGCACCCTCATTCGCGAGCTCGGCGAGAAGGGAATCATCATCAAGGCCCACTCGAGGAAGGGCGCCGCGGAGGAAGCGCCCGGAGCCTACAAGGACGTCGAGGAGGTCGCCGCGGTCGCGGAGAGCACGGGCCTTTCCCGCCGCGTGGCGCGCGTCCGGCCCATCGCCTGCGTCAAGGGGTAGGCCGTTGCCAAGTTTCGGATCGCAGGGGCGGCCCTCTCGGCCGCCCGCGATATATAAGTGATTGCTAATATGTCGGGGTCGGATCTATCGGCCGGCCGGAATCTTCAGCGACCTGCGCATCATCCGGTCGATCCATCGGTCCGGCAAAACTGCCCGTGCCGGAATGAGCAGCTTCGCCATCCAGGTGACGCGGTATCGCGTTCGCGGCCTTTCCGCCTCGATCGCGTCGACGATGACGCGCGCGACCGCCTCGGCGGGCAGCTTCCCCCTCTGAAAGTCCCCCTCCATGGCGCGCTCGGCCCCGGCGTAATACGGCCGGTAGGGTCCGGGCCGAGACAGCAGCGGGCCGACTTCCGACCGGGCGCGATCGCCGAATCGCGTCTCGATGGGACCGGCCTCGGTTAGAACGACGCGGATCCCGAAGGGCGCGACCTCGACGCGAAGCGCGTCGGAGAGCGCCTCGAGCGCATGCTTGCTGGCGCAATAGGGGGCGGCGAACGGAATCGAGAGCTTGCCGGCAACCGAGGAGATGTTGACGATCGTGCCGCGGCCGGCCTTCCGCATCGAAGGGAGAACAGCCTGGATCATGGCGATGGCGCCGAAGAGATTCACCTCGAATTGGTCCCGCCATTGCTCACCGGAGACTTCCTCGATCGCGCCATACTGGCCGTAGCCGGCGTTGTTGACGAGCGCATCGATGCGTCCGGCGGTGGCGAGAACCGTATCGACCGCCGAGCGGATCGACTCGGGCTTGGTAACGTCGAGCGCGAGGCCCGTCAAGTTCTCGCGGCGTTCGAGCTCCGCGAGGTCGTTGCGGTTGCGGGCGGATGCGAAGATCCGGTGACCCCGCAGGGCGCCCTCGAGGGCTGTCGCGCGGCCGATGCCGGAGGAGCAACCCGTAACGAGGATCACCTGCTCGGCGGCCACGCGGCGATGTTACCCTTGTTGGCGGAGGGGCAAAGACGACGAAAGTCACGCCGGAAGAGGCGGCCCATCCGCAGGTGTCGTGGGGGTTGCGCGGCGATTCGCCGCCCGTTTGTGCGCGGTCCGGCCCCGGCGAACCGCGTAAACTCCGGTGCTCTTCGATCGTCTATTGGTCGTGCCCGCTCTGGCCATGATTCCGCACCGGACCGCTCCCGAAATCGATGAGGCCCGGCTGATCCGGGAGATTCGCGCCGGCAAGACGGAGTGCTTCGAGTATTTCGTCCACCAGTATCAGAAGAAGATCACGCGGATCGCTTACCGGTTCCTTCGCGACGCCGGGGAGGCGGACTGCGCGGCGCAGGAGAGCTTTCTGCGCGCCTACCAGAGCCTGGACGCCTTTCGGGAGGGCTCGACGTTCGAGACCTGGCTGACGCGCATCTG
>DASXTI010000137.1:0-27754 GCA_036505535.1 Thermoanaerobaculia bacterium | reverse complement strand
CGTGTTGACCGTGTTCTTCAGCTCCAGGATCTCTCCCTTGACGTCGACGGTGATCTTCTTGGAGAGATCCCCCTTCGCCACGGCCGTCGTCACTTCCGCGATGTTGCGCACTTGCGAAGTGAGGTTGCCGGCCATGAAGTTGACGCTGTCGGTTAGGTCTTTCCAAGTGCCCGCGACGTCACGGACGTCGGCCTGACCGCCGAGTCTTCCCTCGGTTCCGACCTCTCGCGCCACACGCGTGACCTCGGAGGCAAAGGACCGAAGCTGATCGACCATCGTATTGATCGTGTCTTTCAGCTCCAGGATCTCTCCCTTGACGTCGACCGTGATCTTCTTCGAGAGGTCCCCCTTGGCGACGGCCGTCGTCACGTTGGCGATGTTGCGCACCTGCGCCGTCAAGTTGCCGGCCATGAAATTGACGCTGTCGGTCAAATCCTTCCAGGTGCCCGAGACGCCCTCGACCTGCGCCTGTCCTCCGAGCTTGCCCTCCGTGCCGACCTCGCGAGCCACGCGCGTAACCTCGGCCGCGAAGGAGGAGAGCTGATCGACCATCGTGTTGACCGTGTTCTTCAGCTCCAGGATCTCTCCCTTGACGTCGACGGTGATCTTCTTGGAGAGATCCCCCTTCGCCACGGCCGTCGTCACTTCCGCGATGTTGCGCACTTGCGAAGTGAGGTTGCGAGCCATCGAATTGACGCTGTCGGTCAGGTCCTTCCAGGTGCCGGAGACACCCTCGACCTGCGCCTGACCTCCGAGCTTGCCCTCGGTTCCGACCTCGCGCGCCACACGCGTGACCTCGGAGGCGAAGGACCGAAGCTGATCGACCATCGTATTGATCGTGTCCTTCAGCTCGAGAAACTCTCCCTTGACATCGACGGTGATCTTCTTGGCCAGATCTCCGTTCGCCACGGCCGTCGTGACCGCCGCGATGTTGCGCACCTGGCCGGTCAAGTTGCCCGCCATGAGGTTGACGTTATCGGTCAAGTCTTTCCACGTTCCGGCGACCCCCTTGACTCTGGCCTGTCCTCCGAGCTTGCCCTCCGTGCCGACCTCGCGAGCCACGCGCGTGACCTCGGAGGCGAACGAAGAAAGCTGGTGCACCATCCTGTTGACGGTTCGGGCCGTGCGGAGGAACTCGCCCTGCAGCGGCCGTCCCTCGGACTCGAGATCCATCGTTTGCCAGAGATCTCCCTTGGCAACGGCGCCGATGACGCGTGAGGTATCGATCGTCGGACGAACGAGGTCGGCGATCAACGTGTTGACCGAGCGGACCGACGCCGCCCAGGACCCGCGAACGTCGCCGAGCGAGGCCCGCTCGGCGATGCGTCCCTCCTTGCCGACTAACCGACTCAGTCGCGCAAGCTCCAGGCTCATGCGCTGGTTCAGCTCGACCACATCGTTGAACGCGTCCGCGATTCTTCCGTCGACTCCGTGGAGGCCGTGCCCGAGGCGAGCGCTAAAGTCCCCCTTCTTGAGGCGGGTCAAGGCGGCGAGCAGAGCCCGTCGGTCCAGAGCTTCGGCGGATTCCGCGGCAGCCGGCAGTTCCGAAGCCTCTCGGCGCCGAAGCGCCCGGCCGGGCGGCGCGGAGGACGAATCCGTGGCCTCGACTCTCATACGGCCTCCTTTGATGGACTGTGTGGGGCTGCGTGCGTGGGTGAAAGGACGGCGAAGGCAGTCGGAGCCCCACGCGCGAATGGCATTCCGGCATCGAACGCGGCGATTCGGTCTGTAATGGGCACAGCGCTAGTCGAGCCGGTAGGTCATGCAAAAAATACGCCATCGAAATGGGGCGACGGAAGAAAGAACGGTGCCGACGGCGACTCGTCTGTATCGGCCGTCAGCCTGGACATCGGGGCCGCGCCCGAGTTCTCGTCAGCGCAAGGTTGTTACCGGCGCAGACGAGCGAGCGCCTTGCGCCAGTCCGCGTGGTAGGGCTCGAGACGAAGTGCCTCTTCCAGCGCCGCCTTCTCCTGCTCCTTGCGGCCGAGCTTGTTGCAGACGAGCGCGATACGGCGGTGCACCTCGGCGCGGCTCGGGCCATTCGGCCGCTCCGGCAGCGAGAGCGAGGCCTCCAGGTCCTCGAGCGCTGCCGCGAGCCCCTGGCCCCAGGCGAGGGCGATGCCAGCAAGCTCGTAGGGGGCATTGGAGTCCGATGCATCCGCTTCGCGAGCCTCGAACCATAGCTGCCGCGCATCGACATATCGCTGCCGCCGGATGAGGAAAGAGGAGAAGGCCCGACGGGCCCGCATTGCATGAGGTGCCGCCGCGATCGCCTCCCGATAGTGCCCTTCAGCGGTGACCGGATCCTTCTCGTGCTCGGCGAGCTCTCCGAGCAGCTCGTGCCCGCGCGCCGGATCCAGGTCGAGAACCTTCTGCGCCTCCCGGCGGGCCTTCGCCTTCCCGCCACCCAGCGCGGCGGGGGCGCGAATGTCGTAGGTCGTCAGGTCCGCGAGCGCCGAGACGTTCGAAGAATCGAGCTCGACGGCTCGGGCGAAGAATGCGCGTGCCTTGCGGGCGAGACGGATCTGCTCGAGCAGTTGCGACTCCTGCGCCTTCAGCCCATAGGCGCGGCCGAGCAGATCGTGCGGCTCGGAGTTGAGGGGATCCAAACCGATCGCCTTTTCGCCGGCGCGGATCGCCGACTCGAGATCCCCGGAGTCGATACTCGCCCGCAGCTCCGCCACCAGCTCGGAAGCCGGACGAGGGTCCGGGCCCGGACCCGGCGGCGCCACCAGGAACAGCGGGAGGAGAAAGAACGAGAGCGAGCGCTTCATCGCGGAGCCGCCAGGCCGTGTCGGATCAGACGCCGGGCATCGCCCGCTTCAGAGGCCTCAGCACCAGGATGAACAGCAGCGCGGTCGCAACCGCCATCGTGCCGAGAACCGCGAAGAAGGTCGAGTGCCTCCATTCCGTCCAGTAGACGCCGATCTGCGTGAGCTTGCCGCCGAGGCCGGTCGCCACGAACCAGGCTCCCATCATCAGGCTGCGGGAGCGGCGCGGCGCGACCTTCGAGATCAGCGAGAGGGCCATGGGCGAGAACGTGATCTCGGCGATGCCCACGAGGGCATAGCAGCCGATCAGCCACCAGGGAGACACCCTGCCCGTGTCGCCTCCCGCCTTTCCCGCGAAGTACATCAGGTAGAAGGCGGCCGCGATCAAGAACATCCCGAGGGTAATCTTGGTGGTCGTGGCCGGCTCTCTGCCGCGGCGGTCAAGCGACTTCCACAGCCAGACGAGCGGAACCGTCAGCGTAATGACGAAGAAGGGCTCGATGGCATTGGAGATGATTCCCGAGAAGCTCCAGCGGGTGTTGTCGTTGGCCCAGTAAGTCAGGGTCGAGCCGTTCTGGAAGAAGATCATCCAGAAGACAATCGAGATCAGGTAGACCACCAGAAGCGCGACGATGCGGCGCGCGGGACGAATGGCATCGATCGCGGTCGGCGGCCCCGCATCTTCGACATCCTCCCGCCCCGAGGGGGAGCGGTCCCCCGGCTCGATGTCTTTCCGGAAGAGGATGAGCGTGAGCACCGAGATCACCATTCCTCCCGCGGCGACGGCGAAGGCGGGATGGAAGCCGTACCAACGGCGGACGAACTCGACGACGATCGGCCCGAGCGTCGCGCCGAGGTTGATGCCCATGTAGAAGATGTTGTAGGCGCGGTCTCGCAGGTGGCTCCCCTTCGGGTAGAGGTTGCCGACGATCGTCGAGACGTTCGGCTTGAAGAGGCCGTTGCCGATCACCAGGCACGCCAGCGCCGAGTACATGATCGGGATGGAACGAAAGGCGAGGAGGATGTGGCCGGCGACGAAGAAGAGGCCGCCGATCATGACGGCTCTTCGGTAGCCGAGCTTCCGATCGGCGAGCCAGCCGCCGATCAAAGGGCTGAAAAAGACGAAGAGGAGGTAGTTCGCGCGGAGCGTCGTCGCCTGGGCCGCCGTCCAGCCGAACCCTTCCGCCTTATCCTGCAGGTAGAGGGTGAACAGCGCCAGCATCGTGTAGAAGCTGAAGCGCTCCCACATTTCCGTGGCGAAGAGGACGTACAGACCTCGCGGGTGCTTCTCCGTCGCCGGCGCGTGCACCGTCGCGACTGCGACTCCTGAGGTCATGGTTGGCGGCGTGAGGCTACCAGAGAATCCCGATCGCGCATAATTCGGTGATGCCGGCACCGGCCTTTCTCGGACCTCTCGCGCTCATTTTCGTCGCCGCGCTGGGCGTGGCCTTCCTGCTCCATCGGCTGCATCAACCTCCCTTGATCGGCTTCCTCCTCGCGGGAGCGCTGCTCGGGCCTTTCGGGCTCGGTCTGGTCCACGACGTGCACGCGGTCGAAATGCTGGCCGAGCTCGGCGTGGTGCTTCTGCTCTTCACCGTCGGTCTCGAGCTTTCGCTCGGCAGTCTTCGCCGACTCGGCAAGATCGTTTGGGTCGCCGGCCCCGTTCAACTCTTCGGAACGATCGGACTGGTGCTCGCCGTCGGCGTTGCCGCCGGCTACCCTCCGTCGCGCGCTCTCTTCTTCGGCTACCTCGTCGCCCTGTCCTCCACGGCGATCGTGCTGAAGCTGCTCTTCGACCGGCGGGAGCTCGATTCCCCCCATGGGCGCTTCCTCGTCGGCATCCTGATCTTCCAGGATCTCGCCGTCGTTCCGATGCTTCTGTCGCTCAAGTTTCTCGCGGGACGGGGCGGCGCGGGCGCGTGGCCCCTTCTCGTCGCCCTCGGCAAGACGGCGATCACGGCGGCCGCGCTGTGGCTGGCGGCTCGCGTGCTCGTCCCGCGCTTCATCGGAGCGCTGGCGGGAACGCGGCAGAAGGAGATCTTCGTCGTCGCGCTCCTTTCTTTGGTGCTCGCCTCCGCGCTCGCGACGTCCTGGGCAGGACTCTCCGCCGCTCTCGGAGCGTTTCTCGCTGGCCTCGTGCTCTCCGAGTCGGAGTACGGGCACCAGGCCATGGCGGACATCGCGCCCTTTCGCGATGCGTTCAACGCGCTCTTCTTCGTCTCGATCGGGATGCTGTTCGATCCGCGCGTCCTTTTCGCGCGGCCGTTTCTCGTCGCCGTTCTGCTCGGGCTCATTCTCGTCGGCAAGACAGCCGCCGCAGCCGTTCCTGTTGTCGTTCTGGGCTACGGCTTCCGCGTGGCGACTGTGGTGGGTCTATCGCTGGCGCAGATCGGGGAGTTTTCATTCGTCCTGCTCCGGCAGGGGCTCGCCGTAGGCCTGATTTCCACGACGCTCTATCAGTTGTTCTTGGCCGCCGCCATCATGACGATGGTCGCCACGCCGTTTCTCTCCGAGGCGAGCCACGCCATTGCTCTTCGCGTCGCGAGGCGAAGCGGGCCGCGGGCTTCGCGGACCTCCGAAGGGACACCTCCCGCCGGGGAGAATCACGTCGTCGTCATCGGCTTCGGCCACATGGGCGAGACGGTCGCCCGAGTCTTGAAACGTGCCGGGGTCCCCTTTCGGGTCATCGACCTCGACCCGGATCGGGTCCGCCGCGGCGCGAAACGCGGAATCCCGATCGAGTACGGCGACGCGACCAACGACATCGTCCTGCGCCGCGCCGGCGTCGAGAAGGCGAAAGCAGTGATCGTTCTGCTATCGGACCTGCGCGCGACGCGTCAGACGATCCGTCACTCCCGTGGTCTCGCCCCGCAGACGTTCCTTCTGGCCCGGACGCGATACCTGGCCGACATCCCGGCGCTCGCCGCCGCCGGCGCCGATGAGGTCGTCGCCGAGGAGTTCGAGAGCTCGCTGGAGATCGCGGGCCGTGCGCTGCGGCACCTCGGTTTCCCGCTTCCGTGGGTCGAGTCGGAGACCGACGAAATCCGCCGCACGCGGCATGACGGCTTCCGCCGCTTTCGCGCGCCGGGTGCCGCTTCGGAAGAGGTCGAACCGGCGGCGGGCGAGACCCGATACGACGAGACTCGCTGACGCATGCCCGAACTCCTGCCCCCGGCGTTTTGTGATGAAATAGCGTCCGCCAATTTCGAAAGGAAAGAACCTATGTTCCGTCATTGGGCGCAGTCTCTCCGCCTCGCTGTCCCCTTCTTCTCGTTCGCGAGCCTTGCCGTCGCCCAATCGATCACCGAGTACACGATCCCGACGCCGGGAAGTCTCCCGTTCGGGATCACGGCGGGTCAGGATGGCGCCCTGTGGTTTACGGAGGTGCAGGGCAACGCCGTCGGCCGCATTTCCACGGATGGAGCCGTCACCGAGTTTGCGCTACCGACGCCGGGCGCGTCGCCCCTGGGCATTACCGTCGGCCCCGACGACGCCATCTGGTTCACCGAACGAATCGCCGCAAAGATCGGGCGAATCGGAGCCGTGGGCGGCATCGTCGAGTTTGCGCTTCCCACGTCGGGGAGCGCTCCGACGGGTATCACCACGGGCCCCGACGGCAATCTCTGGTTCACCGAGTTTTCCGGCAACAGGATCGGACGCCTGACGACCACCGGCGACCTCGAGGAGTTCGACATTCCCACGGATGGCGGGCCGAGTCAGATCACCTCGGGCCCCGATGGCAACTTGTGGTTTACGGAATCTTTCGGAAATCGGATCGCCAGGATCAGCATCGGCGGCGCGGTGACCGAGTATCCACTGCCGACGCCGGGCAGCTCGCCCTACGGGATCGCCGCAGGAGTAGACGGCAATCTCTGGTTTACGGAGACCATCGCCGCCCGGATCGGGCGCATCTCGCCGGCGGGCGTCATTGCGGAGTTTCCTGTTCCGGGAGGCGGAGGACCCAAAGGCATCGCCCTTGGACCCGATGGCAACATGTGGTTCGCGGACCAGACCGGCAATCGGATCGGCCGCGTCACGCCTTCCGGCCAGATCACGACGTTCCAGGTGCCGGCGCCGGGCGGCCCGAGCGGGATTACCGCGGGACCGGATGGAAATCTCTGGTTCACCGAGGCCACGGCCGGCCGCATCGGGCGGATCGCGACCGGGCCGTGCTCGCCGGATCCTACGACGCTCTGCCTGAATGCGAGCCGCTTCCAGGTACGGGTGAGCTGGCGGAGGCTGGATGGCGTCGGCGGCACGGGGACCGCGGTCCGCCTCTCCGACGACACCGGCTACTTCTGGTTCTTCAACAGCGCCAACGTCGAGCTCGTCGTCAAGGTCCTCGACGGCAGACCCGTCAATGGTCATTTCTGGGTCTTCTATGGCGCGCTCTCGAACGTGGAGTACACGATCACGGTGGTCGACGCGGAGTCGGGAGCGATCCGGACGTACGCCAACCCCCAGGGAACGCTGGCGAGCTTTGCCGACACACAGGCTTTCTAGCGGGGCGCTAAAAATGCCGAGGCGAGGCTCTCCCCCGCCATGCGCGCGGTCTTTCGAATCTCGGCGTCGGAGTGCGCGGTCGACAGGAACCAGGCCTCGAACTGGGCGGGGGGGACGAAGACGCCGCGCTCCCGCATCGCGTGGAAGAAGACCGCATATTTCTTCGTATCGGAGCCCTTCACGTCGGAAAGATTCCGCATCGGACCCGCCGCGAAGAAGAGGGTCAGGAGCGAGCCGACGCGGTGCAGGCACACTCCATCCGTGAAGCCCCGCTCCCCGATCTCGGCACGCAGGAGCGATTCGAGCATCTCGCCTTTCGCCTCCAGCTCGCCGTAGGGAGGCCTCCGGACGATCTGCCTCAGCACGGCGAGACCGGCAGACATCGCGAGCGGGTTCCCGGAAAGCGTCCCGGCCTGGTAGACCGGGCCCGCCGGCGCGATCTTCTCCATGAGGTCGCGGCTCCCGCCGTAGGCGCCGGCGGGCAAGCCCCCGCCGAGAATCTTGCCGAGGGTCGTTAGGTCCGGGGAGATGCCGAAGAGCTCCTGCGCGCCGCCCGAGGCGACCCGGAAGCCCGAGATCACCTCATCGAAGATCAGCAGCGCGCCGTGCCGCCGCACGATGTCGAGGACGGCAGGCAGATATCCCGGCTCCGGCGGCACGAGGCCCATGTTCGCGGCGATCGGCTCGAGGATGAAGGCCGCGACTTCGCCCGAGAACCGCTCGAAGGCCCCTTCGAGCGCGCCGGCGTCGTTGTAAGGCACGACCGTCGTCAGCGCCGCGGTCTCATCCGGCACGCCGGGACTTCCCGCGATTCCCAGAGTCGCCACGCCCGAGCCGGCCGACACCAGGAAGGAATCGGCATGGCCGTGATAGGCGCCTTCGACTTTGATGATGCGTTTACGGCCGGTCGCCGCGCGCGCCAGACGCACGGCGCTCATCGTCGCCTCGGTGCCGGAGCTGACGAACCGCAGCATCTCGATCGAGGGGACCATCTTCACGACCCGCTCGGCGAGCCGCACCTCGAGCTCCGTGGGAGCGCCGTACGAGGTCCCGCGGCGCGCCGCGCGATGGAGGGCGCGCTGGACGAACGGGGGCGCGTGGCCGAAGAGGTGCGGCCCGTAGGACATGACGTAATCGATGTAGGAGCGCCCGTCGGCGTCCCGCACGCGCGAGCCTCGGCCCGCCGCCACGAAGAAGGGCTCGCCGCCGACCGACGCGAAGGACCGGACGGGAGAGCTGACGCCCCCGGGCATGACGCGTTGAGCGCGCTGGAACAGGAGAGAGGAGTTTCGGGTTACTGGTTTCTGGTTTCTGGTCCGCTTGTCTGCCTTCTTCATCACCGAAACCCGTAGCCAGAAACTAGGAGCCCTGGCGAAGCCAGCGGGCCGCGTCGCGCGCGTGATAGGTCAGGATGAAGTCGGCCCCCGCCCGGGCGATGCCGGTCAGGATCTCGAGAATGATCCGTTTCTCGTCGATCCATCCGCGGGCGGACGCGGCCTTGACCATCGCGTACTCCCCGGAAACGTTGTAGGCCGCGATGGGCACGTCGAAGCGCTGGCGCGCTTCCCGGATGACATCGAGATAGGCCAGCGCCGGCTTGACCATCACGGCATCGGCTCCCTCTTCGAGATCGAGCGCGATCTCACGCATCGCCTCCCGCCGATTGGCCGGATCCATTTGATAGCCGCACCGGTCGCCGAATTTCGGGGCCGAGCCGGCCGCTTCCCGAAATGGTCCGTAGAACGCCGAGGCGGCCTTGGCCGAGTACGCGAGGATCGCAACACGCTCGAAACCGTCGCCGTCTAGAGCCTGACGGATCGCGGCGACTCGGCCGTCCATCATGTCCGACGGGGCGACGACGTCGGCTCCGGCGCGCGCCTGCGACAGAGCGGTCTTCGCGAGCAGGGGAAGCGTCGCGTCGTTGTCCACCTCGCCGTTGCGGACGACGCCGCAGTGGCCGTGCGAGGTGTACTCATCGAGACAGACGTCGGTCACGACGAGCAGACCCGGGACCTCCGTCTTGACGCGGCGGACGGTTTCCTGCACCGCCGCGCCGTCGTCCCACGCTTCGCTGCCGACCTCGTCTTTGCGCTCCGGGACGCCGAAGAGAATGACGGCCGGAATGCCGAGCGAAGAAAGCTCCCGCGCCTCGGCCACGGCCTCATCCGGCGAGAGGCGTGAGACTCCGGGCAACGAGGAGATCTCTTCGCGAAGACGCTTTCCCTGGCGCACGAACAGGGGTGCGATGAACTGCTCGGCCGAAAGCCGCGTCTCGCGCACGAGCGCGCGGGATGCGGGACTGCGGCGCAGCCGCCGGAGGCGGACCGTCGGAAAAGGCGCCATGGAAGCCGAATCTACCGCATGCGACCGGGCGTGCGCGGGAGGGGACGAGCCCCTCCCCTACGCTTTCTCGACGGTTGCGCTGGCAAGCGCCTCCAATGCGGCAGCCGCCGATCGAAACCGCGCCTCTTCGGTCACCTCGATCCGCTGGACACCGTGGGATTCCAGATACCGGCGGGTGAAGGGACCGAGTGTCACGGCGGGGGTCCGCCGCAGACGTTCCGTCGCGGTCTGCGGAAGACCCGTAAAGAGCCATCGCGCCGCCGATGGAGATGTCGTGCAGAAGGCGGCGAAGGGCGCCTCGATGATTTCGCGGCCAAGGGCCGGATCCGGAGGATTCGGAACCTTTCGGTAAACCACCAGACGCTCGACGACCGCACCCCGCGCCCGCAAGCCCTCCGAGACCTCGAGTGAGGCATCCTCCCCGCACGGAAAGACCACACGCTGTCCTTCGAGGCGGCCGGGAAGCCGCTCGAGCATGCTCTCGCCCGAGCCGGCCGCGACGAGGTCGGGAGGCAGATCCCAGGAGCGCAGCGCCTCTTCGGTGGCCCTCCCTACGGCGACGATCCGTCCCGTTTCGACACACCTCCGAAAGGGCGGCGCCAGGCGGGCGTCGCCTAGAACGCGCTCGACGGCGACCCGGCTGGTGAAGAGGGCGAGGTCGGCTTTCCCTTCGAAGGCTTCCGCCGGAACGTCGACCGGTTCAATCGCGTGGCTGACTCTCTCGACGATCTCCACCTTCGGGCTGCCTCCAAAGGAGTGAAACGGGTTCGCTCCCGAGCGGACGACGAGCACCCGCGGCCGGCTCATGCGAGCGTCTCCGCGATCAAAGCCGATGCGCCGCGCTCGAGGAGATCCCCGGCGAGTCTTCCGCCGATCGACTGTGCGTCCTCGGCCGGTCCGCCGAGCTCGCCCCGCAACACACGAGCTCCGTCGGTGGAGAAGACGCCTCCGGCCAAGAGCAGCGCTCCGTCCGTCACCCGGGCGCGCCCGGCCACCGGAGCACGGCAGCCGGCGCCGAGCGCGGCGAGAAAACTTCTCTCGGCGATGACCTCCTGGTGCGATCCGATGTGGTCGAGTCCTCGCATGAGGTCGAGCGTCTCTCGATCCTCGCGGCGCGCGACGATGGCGAGGGCTCCCTGCCCCGGGGCGGGAAGCAGAACGCTTTCCGGAAAGATTTCCGAGACCTCCTCCAGGCGTCCCAGACGGGCCAGGCCCGCGCGCGCCAGGACGATCGCGTCCCACCTTCCTTCGTGAAGCCGCCGGATGCGGGTATCCACGTTGCCTCGGGCGTCCCGCACGTCGATGTCCGAGCGGCTCGCGAGCAGCTGGGCCCGCCGCCTCGGGCTCGATGTTCCGATCCGAGAGTCGGACGGAAGCTCCGCGAATGAACGCCGGGGGTGGGAGACCAAGACATCGCGCGGATCCTCCCGCATGGGCACGGCGGCCAGCGCCAGGCCCTCCGGCAGCTCGGCAGGCACGTCCTTGAGGCTGTGCACCGCGATGTCGATGCGGCCGTCGAGAAGCGCTTCGTCGAGCTCCTTGGTGAAGTCTCCCTTCCACTCGATCGGCGAGCCCGCGGCGGAGAGCCGGTCTCCCGTCGTCTTCACCGTCACGATGTCGACCCGGGCGAATCCGGCGAGCGCCTCGGAGACGAGCGCCGCCTGCGCCAGCGATAGAGCGCTTCCGCGCGCGCCCAGGCGGAGCGTCATGGCGAAGCTCCAAGTTCCACGTTCCAAGTTCCAAGAGGCGAGCGAAGGACTTGGAACCTGCAACCTGGAACTTGGAACCTAATCATGATGGAGAAGTTCCAAGTTCCATGTTCCAAGCTCCAGGAGGCGAGCGAAGGACCTGCAACCTGGAACCTAGTCATGGTCCAGGTCGAACAGATGGCGGATCGCCTCGACGCGGTCGAGCTTCTTGGAAGCGTCCGGCTCGGCCTTCAACCGGCGTAACGGATCGCGAAGAAGCCTGGACGCGATCGCATCGGCGAACGCCCGGAACCGCTCCCGGTCGGAAGGCGCGATCCGGGAGAGCTCGGCGTCGCGCAGCGCGGCCAGTCTCTCCTGGAGGTCGTGGAGCGTCGGAGTCACCGCGAGGTTGCCGAACCAGACGAGAAACCGCGAAAGCTCTTCCTCGAGGATCGCCTCCGCCAGAGGAATCTCGCGGCTTCGGCGCCGCCGGTTCTCCTCGGCCAATCCTTCGAGGTCCTCCAGGCCGTATGCGTAGACGTTGTAGAGGTCGGCGACCTCGGGCTCGACGTCGCGAGGCACGGCAAGGTCGAGGAAGAACATCGGTTTTCCGCGGCGCGCCCGCATGGCCGTTTCGACAGTCTCCCGGCGAACGATCGGAACCGGACTGGCCGTCGTTCCCACGACGAGGTCGGCTTGCTCCAACGCTGCCGGCAGGTCCTCCCATGGGACGGCCCGGCCCCCGACGCTTTCGGCAAGCGCGATGCCACGTTCGGCGCCGCGGTTGGCGATCCGCACGTCCCGCACGCCGGCCTCGACCGCCTGCCGCGAAAAGAGCTTCCCCGTTTCCCCTGCTCCGAGGACGAGCACCCTGACCTCCGCCATCTCCCCGAATACCTTCGTCGCCAGCTCGAAACCGATCGAAGCGACCGAGAGGGGATGCCGGGCAATCTCCGTTTCCGTGCGTACCCGCTTTCCGGCGGCCAGGGCGCTCTCGAACATGCGGTGCAGAACCGCACGCGTCGACCCCGCCTCCCGTGCCAGCCTCAGCGCCGTGCGGACCTGCCCGAGCACCTCGCTCTCGCCGAGCGCCATCGAATCGAGTCCGGCCGCGACCCGGAAGAGATGCCGCGCTGCCTCCGCGCCTTCGCGGGAGAAGCTCGCTTGCGAAACCTCCGCGAAACCCAGTCCGCGCCACTCCGAGATCAGCCGAGCCAGCTCCTTCTCTCTTCCCGCCCCGTCGGTGACCGCGTAGATCTCGCTTCGGTGACAGGTCGCAACGATGACGCCCTCGCTCATCAGCCCCTCGCCTCGGATGCGCTCGAGCGCTTCTCGCACTTCGTCCGCAGAAAACGCGATGCGCTCGCGGACTGACATTCCCTCGGCGCGGAAGTTCCAGCCCAGCAGGAGCAGGCGGGCGTCGTTTAAAGCCGTCATCGGAAGCTGTGCGCCTGGCTGAAGTAGAGGTTCACGACCGTGTACGAGAAGAGGACGACGCCGAATCCGAGGATCGACAGGAGCGCCACGCGCGGACCCTCCCAGCCCCGGCGATCCATCCACAGCAGGAAGCCGTAGACGAGCACGGTGATGAGGGCCCACTCGACCTTGGGATCGAAAAGGCTCGTCCAGACCCGCTCCGCCCACAGAAACCCGAAGATGAGCGAGAGCGTCAACACCGCCAGGCCCACCGAGACGCTGGTCCGGTTCATCCTTCCGATCACTTCCAGGGCGGGAAGGCGCGAGAAGAGAAGACCCGTCTTCCTCTGCCGAATCTGCCGGTTCTGGATGAGGTAGAGAATCGAGAGCACGAAAGAAAAAGTGAAGGCGGCGTACGCCAGGATCGCCAGCGTGACGTGAAACGCAAACACCGAGCCGCGCGTTGCTCGCGCGGGAGCCGACGCCGCATCGGGCAGCAGCAGGGCGACGATCGTCGTGACGATGACGAAGGGGATCAGAAACGGCCCCATGGCGCGCTCGCGGTGCCGGAGGAGGAGAACGAGGTACGCGATTCCCAGCATCCAGCCGAAGAGCGAGACGGAGCCGCCGAGGGTCCGGTACGGCACGGATCCGAGCTCCCGGCCGCGGTGCATCAGATCGCCGAAGTGGAGCGCGAGGCCTCCGGCGATGACGACGGACGCGGGCCGGGAAAATGCCCCCCGCGGCTGAACGAGCCAGAGAATCGCCAGCGCTTCCCCGACGGAATAACAGGCGACGGCGAGCCAGCCGAGGAGGTGAGAGGGCATCGAGAAGCGCGATTTTATCAGGCGTAATACGATAGTGGCGATGAACGAGTTCGCGAGCGCCCGAACCGAATTCCCGCTCGGCGCCGGAGGTTCCGGGACCCTCTACTCCCTTCCCAAGCTCGAGAGCGAAGGGCTGGGGCCGATCTCGCGCCTTCCGGTCAGCCTCCGCATCGTCCTGGAGTCGCTCCTGCGCAGCTGCGACGGGGAGCGGGTGAAGGCGGAGGATGTCCGGGCGCTCGCGGCGTGGAAGCCGAGGGCCGAAAGAACCGCCGAGGTTCCGTTCGTCGTGGCGCGCATCGTCCTCCAGGACTTCACCGGCGTGCCGCTGCTGGTGGATCTGGCCGCGATGCGCTCGGCCGTCGCGCGGCTCCAGAGGGATCCGAAGGTCATCGAGCCCCTCGTGCCGGTCGCCCTCGTCGTCGACCACTCTGTGCAGGTGGACCAATGGTCGACACCCGACGCATGGCGCGTGAACATGGAGATCGAGTTTCGGCGCAATCGCGCGCGTTACGAGTTCTTGAAGTGGGGCATGCAGGCGTTCCAGGGCTTCGAGGTGGTTCCCCCGGGGATCGGGATCGTCCATCAGGTGAACCTCGAGTACCTCGCGCAGGGAGTGCTCTCGAGAGATGGCGTCTTCTATCCCGACTCGCTGGTCGGCACCGATTCGCACACGACGATGATCAACGGCCTGGGGATCGTGGGCTGGGGCGTGGGGGGCATCGAGGCCGAGGCGGGGATGCTCGGCCAGCCCGTCTACTTCCTGATGCCGGATGTCGTGGGCGTTCATCTCTCGGGGCGGCTGCCCGAAGGTGCGACGGCGACGGACCTGGTTCTGGTCGTCACGGAAATGCTTCGCAAGGCGAAGGTCGTCGGCAAGTTCGTCGAGTTCTTCGGTGAGGGGGCGGCCTCGCTTCCCGTCACCGACCGCGCGACCGTCGCGAACATGGCTCCCGAATACGGCGCGACGATGGGGTTTTTTCCGATCGACGAGGAGACGTGCAAGTACCTCGCCTCGACCGGGCGTTTAGCTTCCCACATCGAGACGTTCCGCAACTACTACCAGGCGCAGGGACTCTTCGGGATACCGCGGAAGGGAGAGTGCGATTACAGCGAAGTGCTCGAGCTTGACCTCTCCACGGTGCGCCCCAGCGTCTCTGGGCCGAAGCGGCCGCAGGATCGGATCGACCTTCAAGATCTCAAGGCCCGATTCCGCGACCTCTTCAGCAAGCCTGCCGCCGAGAACGGCTACGGCAAGGACGCGAGCGCCTTCTCGCAGCGCTTTCCCACATCTCTCGGCCGCCCGACGCCCGGCGGGGGAAGTCAGGCGCCTACCACCGTCGAATCGGCGGAGGCGCGAAACACCAACGTCTGGACCGAGAGCGAGATGGCCAACAACCGCCCCACGCCCGACCGGACAGCGCTCGACGTCAATCCGCCGGTAGCCATCGATGTCGGCCACGGCGACGTCTTGATCGCCGCGATCACCTCGTGCACGAACACCTCGAACCCGAGCGTCATGCTCGCCGCGGGCCTTCTCGCAAAAAAGGCGGTGGAGAAAGGATTGACCGTCTCGCCGCGCGTGAAGGCGTCGCTCGCCCCCGGGTCGCGCGTCGTCACGGAGTACCTCGCTCGAACCGGTCTCCAGCCCTACCTCGACCGCCTCGGGTTCAATCTCGTCGGGTACGGATGCACGACCTGCATCGGCAACTCCGGCCCCCTCGACGCCGGCATCGAAGAGGTCGTGATCAAGAACGACCTCATCACCGCGAGCGTGCTCTCGGGCAACCGCAACTTCGAGGCCCGGATTCACCAGAACATCAAGGCCAATTTCCTGATGAGTCCCCCCCTGGTTGTCGCCTTTGCTCTCGCCGGAAGAGCCGACATCGACTTATCGGCCGAGCCGGTGGGAAGAGATCGCCACGGCAACCCCGTATTCCTCCGCGACATCTGGCCGTCGACGGGCGAGGTCCAACAGATGCTTCTCTCCTCCGTCGACGCCGCGACGTACCGGCGTCTCTACGCGGACTTGGCGGCCGCCAACCCCCTCTGGAAGGAGATCCACGGCGCGACCGGGATCGTCTACGCCTGGGATCCCGCGTCGACGTACATTCAGGAACCTCCGTTCTTCGAGAGCTTCTCGGTCGACCCGGGGCCGATCACCGACATCGTCGGCGCGCGGCCGCTCGCGATCTTCGGGGACTCCGTCACGACCGACCACATCAGTCCCGCCGGGGCTATCAAGAAGAGCTCGCCCGCCGGCCTCTATCTCCAGTCGCTCGGCGTGAAGCCCGAGGATTTCAACAGTTACGGATCGCGTCGCGGCAACGACCGGGTGATGACACGGGGAACCTTCGCCAACGTCCGCATCAAGAACCTGATGGTTCCCGGTGTCGAAGGGGGCGTCACCCGCCACCAGCCGAGCGGGGACCAGATGGCGATCTATGACGCCGCGATGCGCTACCAGGACGAAGGCATTCCGCTCGTCGTCGTCGCGGGGCAGGAGTACGGCACCGGCAGCTCGCGCGACTGGGCGGCCAAGGGAACGCGCCTTCTCGGCGTGCGCGCGGTCATCGCGCAGAGCTATGAACGTATCCACCGCTCGAACCTGGTCGGAATGGGCGTCCTGCCTCTGCAGTTCCCCGAAGGGATCGACGCGCGGACGCTCCATCTCGATGGCTCGGAGGTTTTCGATCTTCCCGGACTGGAGGGGGGCTTGAAGCCCCGCCAGGAGACGCGGCTGCGAATCCACCGCTTCCAGGGGGAGTCGTCCGAGGTTGCCTTGCGTGTGCGAATCGACACGGCCATCGAAGTGGACTACTACCGGCACGGAGGTATCCTTCCGTACGTCCTGCGGCAGCTGATCCGATGACGGACCCCGGTTCCCCTTCCGCCGAGCGGTTTCTCTCGAGCTGCCTCGGTAACCGCGTGGATCGCCCTCCCGTATGGATGATGCGGCAGGCCGGCCGATACCTCCCCGAATATCGCGAGATCCGCAAGATGGTCTCCTTTTTCGAGCTCTGCCATTCCGTCGAGCTGGCCAGCGAGGTCTCGCTCCAGCCCTTCCGCCGTTTCGCCCCCGATGGGGTGATCTTCTTCTCCGACATTCTGGTGCCCGTCGCCGCGATGGGAGCGCGGGTGGAGTTTGGCGACGGCGGCCCCGAGCTGCCCGAGCCTGTTCGCGACGCGTCCGCCCTGGTGGGACTCCATCGCTTCGATCCCGAGACCGAGATGGCCTTTACGGGCCAGATTCTCCAAGGGCTGCGCCGGGAAGTGGCCGACCGCGCGGCGATCCTGGGCTTCTGCGGGGCGCCCTGGACGGTCGCCTGCTACCTCGTCGAGGGAGGCGGGTCCCGGAGCTTCTCGATCATCAAGCAGATGATGGGCCGCGATCCCTCGACGCTCCGCCGTCTGCTGGAGCTGCTGGCGGACGTGGCCTCGGACGTCCTCTCCTTCCAGATCGACTCCGGGGCTCGCGCGGTCCAGCTCTTCGACACCTGGGCCGGCGAGCTAACCGCCGAGGATTACCGCGAATGGGCGATGCCGGCCGTCGCGCGCGCCATCTCAGGCATCAAACGCAACGGCGCGCCAGTCATCCTCTACGTCAACGGCTGCGGACATCTTCTCGAAGCCATGGCGGAGACCGGTGCCGACGTTCTGTCGATCGACTGGCGGATCTCGCTCCAGGAGGCGCGGCGGCGCCTGCCCGGAAAGCCTCTCCAGGGCAATCTCGATCCGGGACTCCTCCTTGGGACTCCGGAGGAGGTCTCGCGCCGCACGGGGTCGCTCATCGAGGAGACCGGCGGCCATTCTCATGTCGTCAATCTGGGACATGGGGTCCTTCCCGAGACGCGCCTGGAGTGCGTCGAAGCGTTTTTCGCCGCCGCGCGTCGACCCCTGCGGATGCCGCGCGCAGCGGCCCCCCTCGCATCATGAGAGCCTCGGACGTCTCGCTCGAGCTCCTGCACCGTTACAACGTCCAAGGGCCGCGCTACACCTCCTACCCCACGGCGCCGATGTGGAAGGAGGCGGTCACCGCCGCGTCCTACGAGCGCCTCTTGGCCGACAGCGGCGCGTCGGCGCACCCGGTGCCCCTCTCGCTCTACTTTCACCTCCCCTTCTGCGAGAAGCTCTGCTACTTCTGCGGCTGTACGGTCGTCATCACCGGAAGCCGTCACAGCCTCGAGAACGCCTACTTCGAGACGATCGCCGCCGAGATCGACTGGGTCGCGGCGCGCTTGGGCTCAGGACGGACCGCCGTGCAGCTCCACTGGGGAGGAGGAACGCCGACATACTTCCCGCCGGATCTTCTCGAGCGCCTCGCGCAGCGAATCTTCGACCGTTTCCCTCTCGCCCCGGACGCGGAGTTGGGAGTCGAAGTGGATCCGCGAGTCACGACGCGCGAGCACCTCGAGGCTCTCGCGCGGGTTGGCTTCAATCGTTTGAGCATGGGGGTGCAGGACTTCGATCCTCGCGTGCAGGCGGCGATCAACCGGATTCAGCCGTACGCGGGGACCCGCCGCTTGGTCGAGGAGGCGCGGGAGCTCGGTTTTCCGAGCATCAACATGGACTTGATCTTCGGACTCCCCTTCCAGACCCCCGAGAGCTTCTCCTCGACGATCGACCGCGTGCTCGAGATCGGGCCGGATCGGCTCGCCGTCTACTCGTACGCCAACGTCCCCTGGATGAAGAAGCACCAGAACGTCCTGGTGCCGCATCTGCCCGACGAGCAGACGAAGTTCGCGATCTTCCGCACGGCGCTCGAACGCTTTACCGAGGCGGGCTTCGAGTACATCGGCATGGATCACTTCGCAAAGCCGGACGACGAACTGTCTCGCGCGCGAAGGAATCGGACGCTTCACCGGAACTTCCAGGGGTACACGACCAAGGCGGGGACCGATCTGATCGGCTTCGGGATGAGCGCGATCGGCTCGATCGGATCGGCGTACGTGCAGAATCGCCGCGAGCTTACGGCATACCGCCAGGCGGTGGCCGAGAGCGGCGCGGCGACGTTTCGCGGCGCGCGTCTCTCCTCCGACGACGAGCTGCGGCGCGCCGTCATCTCGAATCTTCTCTGCCACGGCGTCGTCGTGAAGCGCGAGATCGAGGAGCGCTTCCGGATCTGTTTCGACGACTCCTTCGCGGCCGCTCTCGAGCGCCTGCGCGCGTGCGCGGAGGACGGTCTGGTGGAACTGACGGCGGAAGAGATTCGCGCCACGGCGCTCGGACGTGTCTTTCTCCGAAACCTCGCCATGCCGTTCGACGCCTACCTGGAAACGGCGCCCGAGAGACCGGTTTTCTCGCGGACCCTGTAGCGCCGCCGCGCGAGGACGGGTTTCGGTGACTCACCCTTGGCGGCCGCGCGGCGTCGAAGAGAGAATTCAGAGTTCGCACGGCTGATGTCCTTAAACGAGAAACGCGCGATTCTCTTCCTCCAGCTCGGTGGTCCGGAAACGCTCGAAAACGTTCCGGCGTTTCTCTACCGGCTTTTCTCGGACCCGGATGTCGTCCGCGTCGAGCCGGCCCTCCTGCGCAAGGCCATCGCGGCCGCGATCGCCTTCGGCCGAACGAATGCCTCGCGAAAGCTCTACGCCGCGATCGGCGGCAGCTCGCCGATCCGCCGGCTGACCGAGCAACAGGCGGCGGGAACCGAGAGCCTCGTACGGGCCGGGGGGAAGGACGTTTTCGTCCGCGCGGCGATGACCTGCTCGCCGCCGTTCGTCGAAGAGGTCGTGCGCGGGCTCGCGGCGGAGGGGGTCCGGCGCTTCCTGGCATTTCCCCTGTATCCCCAGTATTCCGTCACGACGACCAAGGGAGCGTTGGAGCGCAGCCGCGCCGCCGTCCGCCGATTCGTTTCCGAAGGAAGGCTGGACGAGATCGGCTCCTGGCCGACACATCCGCTCTTCGTCGAGGCGCACGCCGAGTCGGTCCGCGAGGAGCTCGCGAAGTTTCCGGATCCGCGTCCCGAGGCGGTTCATCTGCTCTTCTCCGCCCACTCCATACCCCGAAAGCTCGTGAAGGGGGGTGACCCATACCCTTCGGAGGTCGAAGCGAGCATGCGCGAGATTCTTCGAGCTCTCTCCTGGAGCGGCCCGTCGACGCTCGCCTACCAGTCCAAGCTGGGCCCGGTCGAATGGCTGGGCCCGCCCACGGCCGAGGTCATCCGGGATCTTGGCGAGCGAGGGGAGCGGCAGGTTCTCGTGGTTCCGATCGCCTTCGTCACCGACCATGTGGAGACGCTTTACGAGATCGACCAGCTCTTTGGCGCAATAGCGCGCCAGGCGGGCATCGCGCATTTCCGGCGCACCGCGGGCTTGAATGACCGGCCGACCTTCTTGAGGGCGCTCGCCGACATCGCCCGCTCCGTCGAGCCCTTCTGGCGTGAATGAGCGGGCGGTCCATAGTCGTCGGCGGAGGACTGTCGGGCCTGGCCGCGGCGCACACGCTCGCGAAAGCTGGCCACGAAGTGCTCGTGCTCGAGGCGTCCGATCGGCCGGGCGGCGTCGTCCGCACCGAGAGGCGCGACGGGTTCCTGCTGGAGGCCGGCCCGAACACCGTGCGGCCGACGGCGGAGCTCTGGAGGCTGATCGAAGAGCTGGGCCTAGCCGGCGAGGTTCTCCTCGCCGACGCCCGATCCCCTCGCTATGTCGACTTCGGCGGCGAGCTCCATGCCGTACCGATGTCCCCGGCCGGGCTCCTGACGACCGGACTGCTCAGCACGGCCGGAAAGCTTAGGCTCCTCGCGGAGCCCTTCCGGCGCCGGCGCGGCACGCCCGAGGAGAGCGTGCGGGATTTTTTCTCGCGACGCTTGGGGCCAGAGGTTGCCGACCGTCTCGTCGAGCCGTTCGTCGCCGGAATCTTCGCTGGAAGCGCGGCTCGGCTTTCCATGACCGCCGCCTTCCCGAGGCTCGCCCTCTGGGAGCGGGAGCACGGAAGCCTCCTACGCGGCGGGTTGGCGTCACGGAGGAAGGCAAGGACGGCAACGTCCGTCCCGAAGGGTCTTCTCACCTTTCGCGGCGGATTCCAGACCCTTCCCGAAGCCCTCGCCGGCTCACTCGGGTCCGCCTTCCGCGCGCGCGTCGCCGTCGAAGCGCTGACGTTGTCGGGCGGCCGCTGGATCGTGCACACGAGCGGGAAGAGTTATCCCGCAAAGACCGTCGTCGTTGCCGCGCCGGCATACCGCGCGTCCATGTTGTTATCTTCCTTCGCGCCGGAGGCGGCGCGGGCACTGTCTCAAATTCCCCATCCTCCCCTTGCCGTTCTCCATCTCGCCTGGCCGGAGTCGGCGCTGCGGCGCCCGCTGCGCGGGTTCGGCCATCTGGTCGTTCCCGATCCGCGCCGCCGGATTCTGGGAGCGGTTTGGACGTCCGCCCTGTTCCCGGATAGGGCTCCCTCCGGAATGGTTCTTCTGACCGTTTTCCTCGGAGGAGCCCGCGACCCGGGCGCGTTGGATCTCTCCGATGAGGAGCTCTCCGCGCTTGCCGCGCGCGACCTCGCGGCGGAGCGACTCGCCCCAGGAGATCCGCGCCTGCTGATGCTGACGCGCTGGGAGAGGGCGATTCCGCAGTACGAGCGAGGGCACGAGGACCGCATCCGGGCGCTCGCGCGGGCCGAGGCGCAATGGCCGGGCCTGCGTCTCCTGGGCAACTACCGCGGAGGAGTGTCGGTGGCGGACGTCATCGCGTCGGCGACCGCCGTCATGACCTGATTGCCAATTGCCGATTGGCGATTGGCGATTGGCGTTGAATATATAAGCGATCACTAATATATTGCTCAGTGGACGTGCGGCGCCTCCGCCGCTTCGTGCTCGTGCTCGCCGGCCTCCCCCGCCTTGAGGAACTTCTCTTCCTTGGGCGTCAGCTCGGGAAGGTGCCGCACGAAGGTCACCATGTGCCAGATCGCCTCATCCTCGTGCGTCGGGCCGAACGCCGGCATTCCCGTCATGCGGACTCCATTCTGGATGATCCAGAACAGCTCTCCATCCGTCCTCTTTTGGACCTTCGGCAGCGTCAGATCCGGAGCGGGCGGATTCAATCCCGCGCCGATCTCGGAGACGTCCACGCCGGGAGCGGCGTGACAAAGCAGGCACATCTCCTTGTAGCCACCGAGGCCCTTCTGCAACACCCCCGGCGAAGGCTTGAGCGGATTCGAGATCTTCGGCGCCCGCCGCGACGCCGAGTTGTCCAGCGCCAGACCCGCCAGCTTCTTCTCGAGCGCGCCGGGGGGCACGACCGCGGCGGTGTTGAAGGAGCCGGTCAGAAGCGCCGCTGTCCCGACGACGCCGAGAATCAGCAATGCGCTCAGGATCCCAAGCAGAAACTTCATCTCATCACCCTCGCTGTTTCCGGAGGATCCTATGACAGGGGCCCCGCCGGACGTCCTTAACGCTCCTCAGAGCACCGGCGCCAGACGCCGGGCCAGCGAGTCTGTCGAGCGGTGTAGCCACGGCCGCCGCCGCCATGGCGCGGGGCGTATCTCGACGGCGGAAGCCAGGTCTTCTTCGAACTGCGCCTCCATGCGCTGCCCGGTCGCGGCGTCGAGGATCGCAAAATTGCACTCGGCGTTGAGCTCAAACGATCGAAAATCCAGATTGCTCGAGCCCACCACGGAGACATATCCGTCGGCCACCGCGGTCTTCGCATGCAGCATTGCCGGCTGATACTCGAACACCCGTACTCCCCGCCGAAGCAGCGAGGAGAAAAATCCGTGGCCCGCGTGCCGGAGAATCGGCACGTCGCTGCGCCCCGGAAGCAGCAGCCGAACGTCCACGCCCCGGCGCACCGCCTCTCCCAGGATCGTCAACGCTCGCCTCCGCGGGGCGAAATACGCCGTGGTCAGCCAGAGGCGGGTGCGGGCGGCTCCCACGACCGCGGCCAGGGCGGCGGCATACTCGGCGGCGCCGCGGCCCGGCCGGGAATCGAGAACCAGGATCTGCGCACCGGAGGACGCGACCGGAATGAGATCGTCGATCCCAAAGGACGGCTCCCCGGCCTGGCGCCAGCCCTCGCGAAAGACGACGGCCATCTCCCAGGCCGCCGGCCCCTCGACGCGGGCGTGGGTGTCGCGCCAGAGGACGCCGCGCGGCAAGCGCGAGGAGCCGTACTCGTCGGCGATGTTCATTCCTCCCGTGAAGGCCACCCGCCGGTCGACCACGATGATCTTTCGGTGATCCCGAAACGGCAGGTATCGGACCCCGGGCCAGGGCGGATGGAAGAGGCGCGCCTTGATCCCGTTGCTTCGCAGCTCCCTCCAGAAGGAGGAGCGTGTGTGCCACGAGCCGAATCCGTCGGCGAGAACGCGCACGGCGACTCCGCGCCGCCGCGCCGCGACCAGTGCCTCCTGGAAGAGGCGCCCCGTCGGATCGTCCTTCAGAATGTAGGATTCCAGCAGAACCTCGGAACGCGCCGAGGCCACCGCTTCGAGCATCGAGGCGAACGCGTCTTCACCGAGAAAGAAGAGCTGGACGCGGTTTCCGGAATGAAACGGCTTTTCGGCGATGCGAGACAGGAGTGTTTCGAAACCCGCGTCCCGCACGCCCTGAGGCAGCGCCCCCGCGAGGCAGCCGACCTCGCCGGCTTGCAGCTCCGAGGGGAGATGGCGTCCGGGTCGGGGGCGCAACACCGGGCGCCACCGGCGCAATCTCTGCCGGACGGGGGGGCGCGGTTTCATGCTTCCGGCGGTTGCAGGCTACCCAACGGCCTTCGCGATGGCGAATGCGGCCGCCGCCGCGAGCCCGCCGATCAGAGTGGTCTGTACCGCGCTCTTCCAGGGCCGCGCTCCGGTGAAGCGCCCCTTGACGAATCCGAAGACGGCGAGCGCGACGAGGGTCAACGCGATCGAGATCGCCAGAGCCGTCGCGGCGCTCTCGAGAAGCATGTATGGGCCCAGCGGGATCAAGCCCCCCACCGCGTAGGCGCCTCCGATCGTCAGCGCGCTGCGAAGGGCGCGCCGGGGGTCCGGCTTCTCGAGGCCGAGCTCGAAGCGCATCATGAAGTCGATCCACTGCTGGGGGCGCTTCTGAAAAGAGCGGAGAATCGGCTCGACCTCCTCCTCCGAGAGGCCGTACCCGCGAAAGATGTCGGCGACCTCCCTGGCCTCCTCGGGGGGCTTCTCTTTGACCTCGCGACGTTCCCGCTCCCGCTCGCTGGCGTAGTGTTCGGCGTCGCTCCGCGCGGCGAGATAGCCGCCGAGACCCATGGCGATGGAGCCCGCCGCGATCTCGGCCAAGCCGGCCGTCACGATGATCCCGCTCGATGTGACGGCTCCGCTGAGACCCGCGGCGAGCGCGAAGGGCACCGTCAGGCCGTCCGACATCCCGATGACGACGTCCCGAACGCTCTCGCTGGCGGTGAAGTGATGCTCGATGTGAGGAGTCTGCGGCATTCGTCTCTTCCGTGGAGGTCTAGCGAGCGACGTAAACCGCGGCGGTCCGCGCCCCCGCCTCGGCACGCCGTCTGGCCGACTCGACCGCGGCTTGCGCGATCGGGAACCATAACGCCTTCCAGAGGCGGGGGGCGTAGAACCGCCGCAGCCAATCGCGCGCGTCGGCCGCCCGCGCGATCCGGGAGAGCAGGCGCGCGTAACCGGAATCGCCCAGCTTCTCGTAGAAGTACCGGTTCACGACCGACGTCCGAATGAGTCCGCGGAAGCGTTCGCGAAGCGACTGCTCGTAATGCTGCAGCGTCCGTTCAACGAATGCTCGGGCCGCCATGTGCCCCGAGACGAGGGCGTAGCGCATCCCGAAGCCCCACAGCGCGTCCTGAAGCCCCGCGGCCTCTCCGGCCAGAAGGGTGTTCCCGCATCGGACGATCGGGACCGATCGGACGTTTCCGGTCCCGCCGAAGGCACGGGCATGGAGCATGCGAAGCCCGGCTTTCCGCTCGAAGAAGTCGCGCGCCCGCTCGCGATATTCGCGCGCATTCGCGTAGTCGTCGAAGAGACACGATGCCACCGTTCCCCAGCCGCGGGAGACGAGCAGGTACGCATAGCCCTTCGGCGCGAGCCGTTCGGACAACACCGCGAACACTCCGTCGGCCATGTCCGTCTCGAATACGTACCCGACGTCCAAGGCATCGCATCGTCCGGGCCCCGGGGTCTTGATCCCGCCCTGCGGCAGATCGGAAGGACTCTCGAGAAAACGGATCGATACCCCGGCCGCCAGGGCCTGGGCCTTGAGGCTCTGGTCGAGTGTTCCCAAACCCGTGCCTCTCCGGACGAGATAAAAGGCGGGCCGCTGCGATCGGACGGGGCGCTCCCGCCCCTCCGCATCGAAGAAGATGCCCTCCCGAATCGGTGCCCAATCGAAGGTCGGCTCGACGCCGATCGCGCCGAGCTCCTCCATCACGTCGACCGGCGTCGTCCAGTTCTCGAGGCCCTGCAGGTCGCCGTGAAACCGGCTTCCGACTTCCGCGCGCCGCTCGTAGAGGGTCACCGGGCGGCCGGCGCGGGCCACCGTGAGCGCCGCGGACAAGCCGGCGGGGCCCGCCCCCAGGATCTCGACGGGGGCGTCCGCGCTGCCGCTCATGCGTGGGTGGGCGTCGAGAGGCAGACGACTTCGTCTCCCTGCTCGACCTGTATGGTCGCGTGATCCAAACCCGCGCTTTCCCGAAGGACTCGCTGCACGCCCAGGAGCACTTCGCTGCGCGGGTTCGAGACGGCGGCCCGGATGTGGAGACTGGCCGAGTGCAATCCCGAGGTCAGCGTCCAGAAGTGGAGATCGTGGATCGCCTCGACGCCGGGCACCGCCATGATCTCCTGGCGCAGGGACGGAATATCGATCTCCTTCGGGGCGCCCTCCAGAAGAATGTGCGCCGCTTCGCGCAGGATGGCGACGCCCCGCGGCAGGATGAGCAGCGCGATCGCCGCCGAAAGGAGGGGGTCGAGACCATACCAGCCCGTTCGCGCCATCACGATCGCACCGACGAGGACCGCCGCTGACGCGAGCGCGTCGGTGAAGACCTCGAAGTACGCCGCCCTGAGATTGAGGCTGCCGCCGCGTCCCGCGTGCAGCAGCCGCAGCGCGACGATGTTGGCGGCGAGCGCCACCACCGCCACCCCGAGCATCAGCCGGGTCTGGATCGACTCGGGCGCCCGGAATCGCACCCAAGCCTGCCACAGGATACCGGCGGCCGCGACGAGCAGGATCTGCGCGTTGACGAAGGCGGCCAGCACTTCGGCGCGAGCCAGACCGAAGGTATGGCGGCGCGTCGGCGCCCGATCTCCGAGAGCCATGCCGGCGTAGGCAAGCAGCAGCGCGGCCACGTCGGTGAACATATGCGCGGCATCGGCGAGCAAGGCGAGGCTTCCGGACAGAAGGCCTCCCACGACCTCGACGACGAGGACTCCGGCGGTCAGCAGGAGCGCCGCACGCAGCCGGACCTTGCACCACGCCCGCTCCAGGACGAAAGTCTCCGCGGCGGGGTCGCGGTGGATCGAGGCGGCCGAAGTCATGCTTCGCCGGCCTTCTCGACCTCGACCCGAGCGTCGTTGAAGCACGCCCCGCCCCCGAGATCCGTCAGGCTGTCGGGCGAGAGCGCCGTGGCCGCCGTGCCGGTCTCGGTGTTGTGGGACCAGAGTCCTTTTGGAAGGTAGACGACTCCGGGTTTCAGCAGGTCGTTCCAGCGCGTCCGACAACGCACCTCGCCGAGGGCGTTGAAGACGCGCACCCGGTCGCCGTCGGCGATTCCGCGCGAAGAGGCATCGGAAGGGTGGATCTCGAGCGGAACGGGACCGCGGCGCAGCTCGCCGAGCGTCGAGGTGATCGTCTTATCCGTTGCCGGCGAAATCAGAGCGAGCGGGTAGCGGTCGGTTCCGGGGTCCGGCTGGTAATGGTAGAGCCCGTGCGGCGCCTCGGTATCGAGCGTCTCCGGAACGAGGTGGATTTTCCGGTCGGAGGTACGCGGAAAGACGTCCACGAATTGAACCGGGGCCGGCTCCGTCGGAAAAGCGACGCCCGTCTCGTCGAGATTTCGGCGTAGCGTGGCGGCACGCGGGCTCGTCGCGAGCATTGACTCGGTGAGCTCCGATGCCGTCTCCGGATCCCCCGGCTTTGCCACTCCGGTCAAGCGGCAGAGCTCCGCGAACACCTCGTGATTGGGACGCGCCTCGCCCACAGGCGCGATGACGGGCTCCGCCTGCTGGAGAACGAAGGCGCCGTAGCCGCGCGACAGCTCGGTACGCTCCAGAAAAGTCGCCGCCGGAAGGACGACGTCGGCGTAACGGGCCGTGTCCGTCATCACGGGATCGAAGACGACCGTGAAGAGGTCCTCGCGCTCGAGCCCCGCGCGCACACTTTGCTGGTCGGGGATCGTCACAAGAGGATTGGAGTTGTAGACGAAGAGGAGGTCGACGGAGCCGCTGCCCTTCACGGCGAGCGCAGAGCCGAGCCGGTTCATGTTGATCTCGCGGACCGGCGGCGCCTGCGCCGCAGCCGCCGCGAGCGGGTCGATCTCCTTCCAGGCCGCGGAATTGCTCATCGTGTAACCGCCGCCGCGCACGCCAAACTTTCCGGCCACCGCCGGCAGCGCGAGCACCGCCGCCACGGCCGAGCCGCCGTTGCGGTTGCGCTCGAGACCCCAGCCGCATCGGAGGGCCGCCGGGCTCGAACTGGCGTACATCGAAGCGAGACGCTCGATGTCGGAGGCCGAGACGCGTGTCTCGCTCGCCGCCCGCTCCAGAGTCCATGGCTCCGCCCGACGGCGCAATTCCTCGACACCCGTGGCATGGGCGGCGAGGAACTCGGAATCCTCGAAGCCGTGCTCGAAGAACCAGCGGATGACGGCGAGCGCCAGAGGCAGATCGGTCCCCGGATGAGCGGCGAGGTGGAGGTCCGAGCTCTCCGCCAGCCGGGTTCGCCGAGGATCCACGACGACGAGTCGGGCTCCCCTCTTCTGCGCCTGCTGGATGAAGGGAACCAGGTGAATCCCCGACACCGATGGGTTCACTCCCCAGAGCAGGATCAGACGGGCCTGCGCGTAGTCCTGCAAGGCGATGCCCGGCATCTTTCCGTAAAGCCCCAGCGCGGCGCGTCCCGACGGCGCGGCGCAGACGGTTCGGGCCAGGCGCGAGGCGCCCAGACGATAGAAGAGGCGCGCGTCCGTCGTGTCCTGGGACAAATAGCCGTTCGAACCGCCGTACGAGAAGGGAAGAATCCCCTCGCCTCCTTTGTCACAAACGGCCTTCATGCGGGAAGCCACGAGCGCGAGCGATT
>DASXTI010000136.1:0-3580 GCA_036505535.1 Thermoanaerobaculia bacterium | reverse complement strand
GCGCTGTCTCCGCCGGCGTCGTCACACGCTTTGTCGTGGACCACCGAGGCTCGACGGTAGTCTCCGGTGTAGGGTGAGCCCACGAGCGTCCAGAGCGCCTTCGGAATCGAGGCACCATCGATCACGTACGCCGCGGGCGTTCGCCACTCTCTCCCATCAGGATCCGTGAAGGAGAAATCGGCGAGTAATCGCATCCGTCGGTCCGGAGCGTCGTTCTCCGTGAGCCAGGTGGCTTGCGGTTCACCCGAGAATTCACCGTGTGCCACGGGTCGTCAGGGCTTCCTGCAACGGATGCTATACCTCCCATCGTTCTCGCATGAACGTACGCATTCGCGTCTCAAGCGGAGGACGCTCTCGGGGTCCGGCCGTGTCGTCGGCGGAGGCGTTTTCGGCGAAGGAAAAACGTCACGGCGACAATCGCGGCGATGAGAAGCACGATGCCGGCGACACTCGCCCATTTCAAGACCGCTTCGGCGTTGACGGCGGCGTAGTATCCGAGGAGGGCCGATCCCGCTCCCCAGATGATCCCCGCGGGAGAGTTCCAGAGCATGAAGTCTCGATAGCGGACCTTCGCCGCTCCGGCCACCGCCGGCATGACCGAGCGCACGAAGGCGGTGAATCGAGCCAGGAAGATCGCGGGCTTTCCCTTGTTCTTCAGCCAGTCCTGGGCCCGGGTCCACTTCTTCGTGGTGAGATGCTGGGAGACGGTACGTCGGAAGTGCCGGCCAACCGCATAGCCGATCGAGTCACCCATGATCGCTCCGGTCACCGCGGCCACAACGACGCCCGCGAGGGGGACGTCGGCGCGCGCCGCGCAGATCCCGGCGGCCACCACCACGAGCTCGCCGGGGACGAGGACGCCGAGAAGGAGGGCAGTCTCCGCCGCCGGCAGGAGAAAGGCCGCGGCGATGACCAGCGGCGCGGGAATCGAGCCGAAGAGTTCGAGTAGCTTGTCCAGCATCATGCCCGCCGCCAGGAGGATCGGTTCAAGACTCGCGCCAATTCCCGGGCCTCATTTGTTCGGGTACGGGTTTTGCTCGAATCGATGTCGGAGGAAAACGATGCCCAAACCGTACGGGCGCGGCCGGAAACAGGCGGGGTCGAGCCGCGTTCATGATCCCGAGAAGACCATGCAGAGAGGAATGAGCACCGAGGGGGAAGAAGTCGATGACTCGGAAACGATGGCATCGACCGGCGATTCCGAGGGCGCCTTCCAGGAGATCGCCTCCGGATCGGCGACGGGCCTCGGAATCGATCGCGGCGAGGCGGTCGGAACCGGCGGATTGGCCGCCGACGAAGACCTCGACGAAGTCGCAGAGGGCGATTCTTGGCGGCAGAACTTCCGACGACGACCTTACTTTGCGCCCGGCCGGTCCGCGGAGCACTTCGAGCCGGGGGAGCGCCTCGGCTGGGTGAGTGGCGCCGATCTGGATCGGCGTGATCAGGGAACGAAGGAAAGAGGCGGCACTTCGGAGCAGGAAACGAAGGAGGAGGACCGAACCGCGGTCGAGGCGGAGGCGCTCCGGAAAACCTCCCGGCGCCCAAAGACCTCGCAATCCGCGAAAACCCGGCGGGGGACAACCCGACGCCCGAAGAGCTCCCGACGCCCCAATACGTCCCGACGCCCAAAGACGTCCCGACCCCCAAAGACTTCCCGACGCGCAAAGACTCGGCGGGGAGCAAAACGCGCACAAACGCGAAAGCCACAAGGCCGCCGTCGACGTTAACGGCTTGCCGCGGCGTCTCGCGTGGCTTGGGTCTTGCCTGACCTTGGACGTCGCCGAGCGACAGGTTAGTCGCCGGAAGGGCTCTCGACGTGGACGAGGGGCGGGCTCGGAATGGCCGGCCGCTCGATCTCCATTGCCATGGTGGGCCGTTTTCCCCGCTCGAACTCGGGAAGCTTCACGGACCTTCCCGTTTCGATCGATCGCAGCAGCGCCCGAATGATGCGGACATCGGCGAGCCCTTCGCGCCCGGAAGGCTCCGGATCCTTGCCTTTCAGAATACAGTCGGAGAAATAGAGTAACTCGGGAGCGAACTGGTCCCGTTTCGGGAAGCTGGTCTGGCGCGACTTGCCATCGACGGTCACCGTTTGTTTCATGGCCTCGGCGTACCCGTATGCGGAGTCGAGACGAAGGTCTCCCTTCGTCCCCATGACCTGGTACCAGCCCGTATCCGAGGCGCCGAAACTGCACGCGAACGACGCGAGGCGCTCCACGGGGAATCGCAGGATCGCGCTGGCCATCTCCTGCGATTCCTGGAAGCGCTTTTCCCCGATGTTGGCGCTGGCGGCAAACACCTCGGAGGGCTCCGCCCGGAAGAGGTAACGGGCGGCGTTGATGCAGTAGATGCCGATGTCGTAGAGAGGTCCTCCCCCCAGATCCGGACCACCCAGGCGAATGTTCCCTTCTTCCACCTGCATGGTGAAGATGGAATGGAAGACGCGCGGCTCGCCCAGTCTTCCGGAGCGGACGATCTCGACCGACTTCAGGTTGGCCTTCTCGAAGTGAAGGCGATACGCGGTCATGAGTCGGACGTCGTGTTCTTCGGCGGCGCGAATCATGTCCTCGCATTCCTTCTCATTGACCGCGAGCGGCTTCTCGCACAGAACGTGCACTCCTGCTTCGGCCGCCGCAACCGCATATGCGCGATGCATGTGATTGGGGAGGGCGATGTAGACGGCGTCGATATCGCCGCTCGCGAGCAGGTCCCCGTATGCTTCGTACGAGTGGGTTTGAGGCACACGATAGCGTTTGGCGAGCTCCTTCTGCTTTAAGGGATCGTCGGATACGAGCGCGACGAGCTCGGAGTTGCGGCGAGCGTTCCGAAAGGCCGGCAGGACGGCGACCTGCGAAATGTAGCCCAGCCCGACCACCGCATAGCGGATCTTGCGCCGCGGGCCGGCCGCGCTTGGATTCCGAGAAGGCGTCTTCTTTCTCGCCATGCCTCCTCCTTCGCCCCGGTGAACCAGGGCTCCGCCAGTGGCTCCTGCAACGCTTGTTCCAGCTTGGCCCGAGTTTGGCAAGACCTGATCTCTGAACGGGAAAAGGCGGAGCTCGACGCTCGCACGGTTTCCCTCCCGAAGACTCGATGGATCGTTCGTCAAGAAGGCCCGCCTTTTCCTCGCTCTTCTGACGGCGCTCTCCGGTCGATTGGGGGTCCGCTGCGCCGAGCTGCTCTTTTGCACGCCGTCCCGATACGCGCGCTCGAAGAAGGAAGAATGGATACTCGAGGCGGCGCGGTTCGTTCAAACGCGCGGTCTGGGACGCCACAAGATTCTCCGGGACGCCGGCGTGATCGAGCAGACGGTCCGCTTCCTTCGCAGCCTCACCCTGCTCGCCGCACCGACTCATCGCGCGCGTGCCGGGTCTCGCCGCGCGGGATGACCTCCGGCTCGATCGGCCGTCTAACGGCACACCTCTTGCTCCAAATTGCATCGGGGGACTTGCTGACGCCGTTCGCGTCGGGAATATTCCCGCCCGCCTAATCAAGCGGCGTCTCGGCACGCTTCTTGTATCAACCAGGGGTACGGCCCAATCAAGGGTCGTAACAAATGCGGCCCGCTCGAGGGTCGCGCCCT
>DASXTI010000135.1:0-4160 GCA_036505535.1 Thermoanaerobaculia bacterium | reverse complement strand
ATCCCATGCTTCGCCGCTGGGACCATCAGGCCAGGGTCGGGACGGCGTCCGCGGCGGACGGCGGAATCGAGCTGGAGGAGGACGTTTTGTTCGAGCTGGAGAACGGAATCCAGGTCGTCTTCGACTCGGCCTCGCAGGGCGGGAGCGCTCCGACTTATCGGTCTGGAGATTACTGGCTCATTCCCGCGCGGCCCACGACGGGAGACATCGAGTGGCCTCGAGACGATCGGGGGAACGCATTGCCCGAGCCGCCCTGCGGCGTCGAGCATCACTACGCGCCGCTCGCGCTCATCGATGCGGGGTGCGGCGACAATCTGGATCTGCGCCGGAAGTTTCGGCCGCTCGCGTCATCTTGAGGCCGGCAAGCCGAAGGATTCGGACCTCATCGCGACGCACGGTAACCTCTTGGTCGATGGCTGTCTTCTGCCTGGTTCACGGCAGCGCCCAGTCTTCCGCCGGCTGGAAGCTCCTCGTGTCGGAGCTTGAGCGACGCGACGAGGAAGCGCTGACCGTCGACTCCCGACCGACGAGCCCGACGCGAGCGCGACCCGCTACGCTGACGTGATCGCCGCCACCCTGCGAGATCGTGGCGCACCCGACGACGTCATCGTGGTGACGCACTCCGTCAGCGGGATCTTCCTGCCGCTGGTTCCCGGCCGGCACCCGGCGGGTCACCTGGTCTTCCTGGCAGCGGCGGTCCCGCAGATCGGCATGAGCGCCCTCGACCAGTTTCGAGCCGACCCGGGCATGTTCAACCCGGCGTGGATTGGCAAAGATCCAGCGGACGACGAGGTCGCGCGGGAGTTCCTCTTCCACGACTGCCCACCCGACGTGGTCGAATGGGCGCTGACGACTCGGATCCGTCTCACCGCGGCGGCAGCCCTGGCGGAGGTCTGCCCGCTGGATGCGTGGCCGAAGACCCCGCGCTCGTACATCGTCTGCGCGGAGGACCGGACGCTGTCGCCGGACTGGTCCCGGCGGGTCGCTCGCGAACGCATGGGTATCGAGCCGATCGAGATGCCCGGCGGACACTGCCCGCACGTCTCGCGTCCGGCCGCGTTGGCGGAGGAATTGGTCAAGATCGCCGCAGGGCGACAGCTTCGAGATTCCAGAACCGCAAGCTGGCCCGATGCGTCAGGTCGACGGGCAGGGCTCGAAAGCCGACCAGTCGATCGACTGAACGAACTGCTTGTCCGGCGGAAAAATCGCCCGAAACGAGAACGCAAACGGCGTGGGCCCGTGCTCCTGGAGGTGGGCAAGCCGCTTCTTCGCCTCATCGATCGAGGGGATGTGTCCGGCGGGGACCCACCAGAGCGCCACGACGGGAGCCTCGAGCTTCTCGAACCAGTCCTGGCGCTGCCGGAGGACCTCGGCGTGATCGCCGCGATAGACGAAGTTTCGCAGGTCCTCCACGGTCCTCCAGACGCTCATGTTGATGATGATGCGGTCGTCGTCGAAGGGTCTCAGGTACGTCGCGTTTCCGGCGTCTGTCTGCAGCCGCCAGACGAACCCGGAGCTACCATCCGCGAGCGCGTTGATCTCGTCAAGCCGTGCGACGAAGCCGCGCATCACGGGATCTTCGAGTGCGCCACGCATGCGCGCAATGTTGACCTGAGCGAGATGGAGCGCCTTCACTGCCCGAGCTCCTCGTCGGCGGATGGCCCATAGATGGACGGCACCGCCGCGCCGGTGAGCCGAAGATAGACCGTGAGCTGGCCTCGGTGATGCGCGAGATGAAGGAATACGCCCTCGCGAATCGCGACGTGCCGCGGCTGTTCCGACACCACGCGGCCGCCGGCCAGCAGCCTCCACGACGTCAGAAGGTGCGTGTCGGTCGTGCCCGCGAGCGCCGCGCGAGCCTTCGCGACGGCGCCGTCGAACGACTGCACGAGCTCGCGGCTCGTGCGCAGCTCGGGCGCCTTGTAGCCGGAACCGCCCTTCGGGGCGAAATCCAGCTCGTCCTGATTCACCATCATGTCGACCCACCCCGGCATGGTCGCCACGAGCGTCGACAGGTAGCCCATGGCCATGGATTTTTCGTGCGGCTTCCACTCGTAGCGCCCGTCGGGGACGCGCTCCAGGGCGCGGCGGGTCGGCGCGGTCTCGCGCTCGAGGTCCGCGAGTAAGAGTTCTGTCAACTTCATTGACTCACGCCTCCGGTGGCGTCACGTCGATGTTGAGCTGGGCGAGGTGAAGCGTTCTCATTGCGGCGCAAATCTATCCCAGGTCGCCTCGAGAGTCGGCCCGGCCGACTCAGGATGGTGCATCCGTAAATCCCGGCGGAACGTCACAGAATTCCTAACGGGGCCACGTGTGTCAGCGTCGGCCCGGCTCTCTGGGAGGTGTCTGCTCTCGAAGCTTTCCCGCGTACAGAATGAACTTGAACGGATTGAAATTCTGATACTTCTCCATGAGCTTCAAGTAAGTCTGCCGCTCGAGGTCCTTCAGCGATTGACTCGTGGGGAATCGGCTCCTCGCCCAATCGAGGGCCATGGCCGCGAGCTCGTAGTTTCCGTCCGCAATCATCCGCTTCGTCGCAGCGATGAGCCGCCCCTCCGAAACCTCGAGGTAGTCGACCAGAAGCGCTCCTCGATCGGCGCGGGTCAGATAGTCGACGCCCTGCAGGTCCGGCTGCCAGTAGCCGACGTGCTGGTCGTAGATGCGATTGATCACGTTTTCCCGCATCAGCAGGTAGGGCAGGTACGCGCCGGGATCGCCGCCGAGAAGAACCGGAGGAATCAGATTCGCCTGCTGGATGGCCGCTCGTTCTTCCCCGCGCTGTATCGCCTCGAGAACCTGCGTCTGAAGCCATTCGAAGTCGGGCTTCAGGCTCGCGAGAATCCCCGCCGACGGGAAGAGCCGCGTCAGAGGCTCGTGGCCGTGCAACAGATACCGAGGATTTGCCCGCACGATGACGTCGATCGCATCCAGCAATCCCGGCAGGCTCCCTTCCTCGATGAACGGAGCGCCCAGGTACGGCATGATGAAGTCCCCGACGAACAGCACTCTCTCCTCGGGGAGGAAGATCAGAAGCGCATCGTTGGTCTCGCCTCCGGTGACGGGAAGGAACTCGACACGTGTGCCACCGATCCGGATCTCGCGGCGCTCGCCGACAGTGACGTCGGGCTTGAAGCTCTGGACGTCTTCCGGGCGGAACCGGCTGCCGAAGAAGAGGCGGAGGATGGGCTGCGCGGCCTTCGCGTCTCGCGCGAGCTCCTGGGCGTAGTTCTCGCGGGCGTAGATCTTCAGATGGGGATTGAGGCTCCGAAAGTAGCGATGGCCCCCGACGTGGTCCCAATGGGAGTGGGTCACGAGCACCGTCGTCAGGTCGGGCAATCCTGGAGCGTATGCCCGGAGAGCTTCGTAGGCGGCCTGCGCCGAATCCGCCCGGGTTCCGGCATCGATGGCGATCAGCTCGCGCCGGTCGTCCGACACCACGAAGTAGAATTCGGTGAACTCGTAGCCGGACAAGACGTACACCTTTCCCGGAACCTTTTCCGCGATGCGCTTAAAGGAGAAGGTGTGGCCGGTCGCCGGGTCCTCGGAAAAGGGGGTCGAGAGCGTGACGGCCTCCTCGAAGCTCGGCGATCCGGAAAGCCGCAGATACTCCTTCGCTTTCGCCTCCTGCCCATCCCGGCGGTAGAGGATCGCCAGGCGGTAATAGACCGGCTTCAACCACCCCGGGTCGGGTGCCTTGTCGGCGTTCGCGACACACCAGTTGAGGTCCTCGAGCGCCGCCTTCTGCTGACGAAAGAGGCTCGGGAGCTGCGCGTAGACGACACCGGACATCCACCGCACGACGAAGAGATCGCCCCCCGACAAGCGCTTGGCCTTCTCGAGAATGTCGATCGTGTCTCGAACCCAACCGATTCGCCGTAGCAGGGGGACGTTGCCGGCATCGCCCGCCCGCAGGACACCGATTGCGGCGAGGTAGAGGGACCTCTGGCGATCGGAAAGCCGCGAATCGAACTCCTCGAGACGAGCCGAGAAGAACTCGACTCCCTCGCGGTATCTGTTCGCGTTGGCGAACTGCCCCATGAGCAAGAAGAGCAGTTGCGGATCTCGGGGCGGCTCCCGGCGGTTCACCGCCTTCAGATACTCGAGCTCCGGCCGAGACGCCGACCGCGAGCCCGAACGGCTCTCCTCGCCGGCGGCAGGCG
>DASXTI010000134.1:0-4333 GCA_036505535.1 Thermoanaerobaculia bacterium | reverse complement strand
AAACTCCTGCCGTCCGGAGTGACGATCTCGAAGACCAGCCGGCGGCCGTCGGGCGAGAGCGCCAGGGCCGTACCGAAGCTCGTCTTCTCCGGCGCTGCCACGGAGAAACGCACCGCAACGGGGATCGGCGAACGACGGCGGGCCAGAGCGAGCCCGAGGCCCAGCGCCGCCAGCGAGAGCGTGGCTACGAGGGTCCATGCCAGACGCTCCCGAGTATGGCGCCGGGATCGGATGGCGGCGGGAACGCCGACCTGAGAGCCCTCCGCGATCCATTTGAGCTCGCTCGCGACGTCGTGCGTGCTCTGCCACCGATCCTCGGGATCCTTGGCGAGGCACTTGCGGACAAGATGATCGAGCACCGGAGGCGTCATCGGCTCGATGGACGAAATCGGCGCCGGCTGCGTGTGCAAGATCGCGCCGATCAGCGAGGCCTGGCTCGAAGCGGAGAACGCCTTCTTGCCCGTTACCATCTCGTAGAGCACGCATCCGAGCGCCCAGGTGTCGGTCCGCGCATCGGCCTCCTTGCCTTCGAGCTGCTCGGGCGCCATGTACTGAAAGGTCCCCAGAATCGTTCCTTCCTGCGTCAGGTTGGGAGAACCCATCGCCGTCGGAAGCGACGTCAAAGCCGCTGGTTGTGCCGCTGGCGCAATCGCCTTCGCCAATCCGAAGTCGAGCAGCTTCACTCCCGACTTCGTCAGCATCACGTTGGAAGGCTTCAAGTCCCGATGCACGATCCCCTGACGGTGCGCCTTGTCCAGCGCGTCGGCGATCTCCACGCCATAGCGAAGCGTTTGGTCGAGGAGTAAAGGCCCTTTGACAAGACGCTCCGATAGCGTCTCCCCCTCCAGGTACTCCATGACCAGATACTCGGTCTCCCCTTCTCGCCCCACGTCGTAGAGCGCGCAGATGTGCGGATGCGAGAGCTGGGAGATCGTCTTCGCCTCCCGCTCGAAACGCTGACGAACTTCGGGAGAAGAAGAGAGACGTTGCGGCAGGACCTTCACCGCCACGGTCCGCTCGAGCCGCGTGTCCCGCGCCTTGTACACCTCTCCCATTCCCCCGGCCCCGAGCGGCTCGAGGATCTCGTAGGGACCGAGCTTCGTTCCGGCGGCGAGGGTCATCGGGCTGCCTTTCTGTCCGCCCTCGTCCCCGGGTGGAGAATGAAGATGTCCCCCGTTCTCCGTCCTCGTGTGTAGAAGAGCTTCGAGCCGTCGCGCGAGATTCTGGGATTCTCGATGTAGAGGTCGAACCCGGAGAAGTCCGTCACCTTCTGCGGAGGGGCGCTCGCCCAGCCCTGCACCGGTCCGGGGACGCGGAACAGGTTCTTGTGACCGGCCTGGAAGTACACCCAGCGTCCCGACGGCGAAAAGAACGGGTGGTAGGTCTCGTACGATCCCGTCTCGATCGAGCGAGGAGTTCCTCCGGCGACGGGGACGGCCGCGACGTTCATAGGGGCGCCCTGGCTGCTCTCGGCGTCCGAACCAAAAGCCTCCGGCAGCACCTTGATCGCCACGTCGCGACCGAGCTTCGCGTCCCGCGCCCGCCAGACTTCTCCCATTCCCCCAGCTCCGAGAGGCGAGAGAACTTCGTAGGGTCCAAGACGGGAGCCGGGTCCGAGCGTCATCGTCTATTCGAGCCCTTCGACCAGATACAGATCCGAGAGAACCTGACCGTAGAAGTAAGCGTAGGCCCTTCCGTCCGGCGTGATCTGGACATTCTGGATGGTGTTGGTCCCGGCCGGATCAGGCGGCGTCAATTCCTTCCAGAGCTCCCGGCGTCCAGTCGAGAGATCCAGCCGAAAGATCCGCGCCGGCACGTCTCCGATCCGGTAGACGTAGAGCGACCGGCCGTCCGCGCTCCACTGCACCGGAACTTCACCTTCCGCGAGGCCCTCGATCAGTAACGGAGATCCCCCTTCCAAGGGATAGCGCGCGAACCCGGAACCCGGCGCTGGGCCCGTGGCAAATCTTCCATCGGGAGACAAGACGATTCCGTGGAAACCGGCTCCGGCGCCTTCAGCTGTTACCGGCCGGGGAGCTCCCACCGCCAGGTCCTGAACGTACAGTCGCGCGCGACGGCCCTTCTCACTTCCCGCGAAAAGAATTCGTTTGCCGTCGGGGAGGAACATCGCCGACTGATAGCTCTCGATCGGACCGTGCTCCAGCCGCCGGGCCTGACCGGTCCCCGTGGGCAGGAGGATCAACTGAGAAAACGCAATCGGAGCTGCCAGAGCCCATTTCTTGTCGGGTGAGAGCGCGAGCGCGTAGCCTTTGCCCAGAAGCACCGGCGGCGAACCATCGGTCTTGCGCACATAGACAATACCCGTGCCTCCTCCACCCTCTCCCTGTTCGGAGAAGAGAACTGTTGTCCCGTCGGTGGAGATATCGGCGACGGCCGTCGTGTCGAGCCAGGAGAAATCGCGCTCACGCGTTTCGCCCCGCGGCGAAACGACCATGCGGCCCCGCACGCTGTCGCGCGCCAGCAGGACGTGTCCGTCCCGCGAGATGTCATGCAAGGTGCCGGCGAACTCCGCGATCACGCGCTGGTGCCCCGAAGGACTGACACGATAGAGCGGCCGAATCGCCGCCTGGCGCGACGCGGTAAACCAGATCTCTTTCCCGCTGGCAGACCACGCGACGCCCTGCGCGCTGAACCAATGCTCCGAAAGGGTCCTCTTTCTTCCGGCCCGGTCGACCAGCGCCACGATTCCGGCGTCGTCTCCTCGGAGGGGATGGTCGATGAAGGCGACCGCATCCCCTGCAGGCGAGACGCGCGGGTGGCTGAGCCAGCCGGAGGTTTCGTAGAGCCGGTTCCCGATGGGGAACTCCAGACTCATACGCCTTCCGACCTGACGGACCACTGCCAGGGTGACTCCGTCCGGCGCCCAGTCTGCCGCAAGAACGTTTTCGAGGACTTCCCGGGGCGCGCTGCCCGAGATCGGCACCTGGGCGAGCGTTCCCATGGCCTCCCACTGGTCGATGACGTGGCGGCCGAGCGAGAGGGCCAGCTCTCCCGAGAAAGAGATCGAGAGGACGTCGGCGCTCGGAAGGGAGAACGGAAGGGATTCGGGGCTGCCAGGCCGAGTGGAGAAGAGCTGCACGGGCTTGCCGTTCCAGGACGCGCCGTAGACGACCGTCTGGCCATCCGGAGCAAACCGCGCCGAAAAGATATACCCGCGGCTGAACGTCAGCCTTCGGTAGGAGGGGTGCAGGCTCTCCACGCTGTTTCGCCCAAGGAAGAACGCGGCGAAACCTGTCAGGCCTGCCGCGAGAAAGGCCCAGCCCGCGGCGGCCGGAATCCCGCGGCGCCTCGCCGTCGTTGCCGCCACGCCCGCGGCGCTGACTTCCGAGAGATGGTCCCGCAACGAGGATAAGTCGCGGGCCAGGTCGCGGGTGGAGGAGTACCGTTCCTCTGGATCCTTCGCCAGGCAGCGCTCGATGATCCAACGAAGTGGCGCCGGTGTCGCGGGCGCAAGCTCTCCGATCGGCGTCGGCTCCTGCCGAATGATCGCGGCCAGGGTTTCTGGTCCGGTCTTTCCCTCAAAGGGGCGACGTCCCGTGACCAGCTCAAAGAGGATCGACCCCAGCGAGAACTGATCCGTCCGAAAGTCCAACGGCTGACCGCTCGCTTGCTCCGGCGACATATAGGCGACCGTTCCCATCACCGTGCCGGGATGCGTCTCGGGTTTCGCCAGGGTGGGCATGGCCGACATCCCGCCCGACTCGGGCGCCGCGAGCTTGGCCAGCCCGAAGTCCAGGATCTTGACGAAGCCGTCTTTGGAGACCATGAGGTTCTCGGGCTTCAAGTCCCGATGGATGATCCCCGCGGCGTGCGCCTTGGCGAGACCGTCGGCGATCTGGGCCGCGATGCTCAAGAGCTTGCGCATCGGGAGCGGCTCCGAGGCGGACAGCTCCCGCAGCGTCTTTCCCTCGACGAACTCCATCGCGATGTAAGGCACCTCGTCCAGCTGGCCGATGTCGTGGACCGTCACAATGTTGGGATGGTTCAACGCGGAGGCTGAGCGCGCCTCCTGCTCGAACCGCGCGAGGCGGTCGCGGTCGCGCGAGAGCTCCTGGGGAAGAACCTTCAACGCGATCTCGCGCCCCAGCCGCGTGTCCCGCGCCTTGTACACCTCGCCCATTCCACCGGCCCCGAGCGGCGAAACGATCTCGTAGGGACCGAGGCGGGCGCCGACGGCAAGTGTCATCTACTTCTTCCGCTCGGCCGTCCAGTTCAGGATGACCGTGATCGGCTGGGAGCCGAGGCCTACACCAGAGCTCGTGAGAAAGCGTTGCCCGTCCGCCGATACGTCGTAACCGCCCAGGTTCTCCGA
>DASXTI010000133.1:0-27153 GCA_036505535.1 Thermoanaerobaculia bacterium | reverse complement strand
GGGTACGCATGACGGGCTCTACAGGAGCTCGAACGGCGGGGCCACCTGGGAGCCGAGCAACCGGGGGCTCAAGAGCTACAACGTCTTATCGCTCGCGATCGATCCGGCTGCACCGGCGACTCTCTACGCCGCGACGGCGATTGGCGTCTACAAGTCGACCGACGCCGGTCTGAGCTGGGCGGAGCTCAACAGTGATCTGTATGTGTCGGCCCTGGCGATCCATCCTCGTTCTCCCTCCGTCCTCTACGCGGGCACGCATCTCGGCGTGATCAAGAGCCTCGACTCCGGATCGCGCTGGTTGCGGTTGCGGTTCGCCGAGAGCGCGGCGGAGCCGCCGACGGGCCTCGGCAAGCCACTCCCGGTCCGCTCGCGAGAGACCGCGCTCAAGCCCCTTCCGATCCGCTCGCGAGAATCGGCATTGAGGCCACTCCCGGTCATCCCGTGTGGAATCAAGGCAAGCCCGCCCCAGTCACTCCGCGACGAATAGTCGGCGCGAAGTCCGCCGCCTACCGCATCCCTTCGACCACGTAGAGATAGGAGATCTCGCGCAGGTAGGTGTATGCGTACGACTTGCCGTCGGGGGTTAGATGGGCATCGATTCGATAGATACCCGAGGGGTCCGACGGTCCAAGCTCCTTCCAGAACTCGCGTCGCCCGGTTGCGAGCACGACCCGGTCAATTCGAACCGGGACGTCCCCTGTCGCGAGAAATAGCGCCTCCCCAATGGCGTCCCACCGAATCACTCTGTCATCCGGATTGATGACCGATACGGGGCGAGGTTCACCGCCATCAACCGGGTAGAGTACGACCTTTCCGTCGGGACCCCGAGTGGCAACCAGTTTTCCATTCGGAGAGACGGGCCCGATTTCGAATCCTTCCGTTGTGAGCGGCCTCGGAGCTCCTGCCGCGAACACGTCCTGCACATAAAGTCGGTACCCACCTCGGGCGGCGCTCGCACTGAAGAGAATGCGTTTGCCGTCCGGGAACCATTTCGCCTCGGCGTACGACATCCCGGCGGTGCGAAGAACTCTTTGCTCGCCGGCGCCCGTCGGCAGAAGAACGAGCCGGTCCGCTTTGGACGGAATCGAAATGGCCCACTTTCCATCGGGCGACAGCGCGGCCGCCGTCCCCTCCCCGAGACGGACGGCAGCCGAGCCGTCCGTCTTACGGATATATACGGCTCCCGACGCCCCGTCGGCGATTCCGGCTTCATCGAAGAGGATCGCCTTGCCATCGTCGGACAGGTCCACGCTGCGCGAGAAGTCGAGCCAGGTGAGATCCATTTCTTTTGCCGAGCCCGGCGGCAGGGCCAGTATCGCCCTCGTGAAGTCCACATGGGCGATCAAGACCCTCCCCTCACGAGAGACGTCCTGAACGAGGAGGCTGCCCGGCATTCGGGCGACGACACGATGCCGGCCCGAAGGAGAAACGGCGTGGAGAACGAGACCGCCATAGCCTCCCCCGGCAAGCTCCCTCGCCGAAAACCAGACCTCGCCGGTTTTCGGGTTCCAGGCCAGGCCCACGAGGGAACTCCATCCTCGGCTCAAGGCCGTCTTTCTTCCGTTGAGATCGACGAGCCCGATCTCATCCCCGCCGGTGCTGGCTCCGGAATTGACGAAGACGATCGACTTGCCGTCCGGCGAGAACCTGAGGTCGTGGAGGATCCCGCTCGGGGCCGCGTACAGGACCTTGCCGATCGGAAACTCGAGCCGGCCCTTTCGGGCGACGGCGAGACCCCGGCCGTCCGGCGCCCAGTCCGCGTCCGAGACATCCTCGAGAATCTCCCGCGGCGCTCCCCCCGCAAGCGACGCCTCGGCAAGCGTCGGGGGCTCCCGCCGCAGCGTGATCGCCATCTTTCCCGTCGCGGAAATCGAAAGAATGTGCGCGCTGGGAAGCGGCAGAGGTGTCGACTCCGTGCTGTCGACCCGCGTGGAGAAGAGTTGCGTCGGCCTTCCTTCCCACGCACCGCCGTAGACGATCGTCTTCCCGTCCGGAGCGAAGCGGGAGCTGCTCACCGCTCCGCGGCGGAAGGTCAGGCGGCGGTAGATGGGGGGCTGCTGCAGAGATCGTTGAGAAAGAATTACACCGAGCTCGACGGCGACGAGAAGAGACAGAGCCGCCAAGAGCGGCCAGGCGCGGGAGAACCGTCGCGAACCTGGCGACGCGAGCGTCCAGCCGAGCTCACTTCCATCCGAAAGCCCTTCGCGGAGGCGTCCGAGGTCCCGCGTCAGATCGCGCGTCGAAGCATATCGTGCCTCCGGCTCTTTTTCGAGGCAGCGCTCGACGATCCACCGCAGAGGGGTCGGCACCCGAGGATTGACGGTTGCCACCGGCTCCGGTTCCCCGTTGAGGATGGACGCAAGCGTGTCCACCGCCGTCTTTCCGCGGAAGGCGCGCTTGCCGGTCGCCATCTCGTAGAGGACTGAGCCAAAGGAGAACTGATCCGACCTGAAGTCCACCGATTCGCCGCTCGCCTGTTCGGGAGACATGTAGCTGACGGTCCCCACGACCATCCCGGGGCTGGTTCCGGTTTGCGTCGGCAGCTGCGACCCCTCGTCGCTCCCCGCCGCGGCGAAAGTCAGTTTCGCCAAACCGAAGTCGAGAATCTTGACGAGACCATCCTTCGTCACCATGACGTTCTCGGGCTTCAAGTCCCGATGCACGATCCCGGCGTCGTGCGCCTTGGCGAGACCATCCGCGATCTGCGTGGAGATGGCGAGCAGCTTCTTTATCGAAAGAGGACCGCCGACGAGAAGCTCTCGCAGCGTATTCCCCTCCACCAACTCCATCGCGATGTAGGAAAGAGAATCCGAAGAGCCGATCTCATAGACCGTCACGATGTTCGGATGGTTGAGCGCCGAGACGAGGCGCGCCTCCTTTTCGAATCGCTTGAGGCGTCCCGGATCACCGGCGACCTCGGCGGGAAGGACCTTGATCGCCACGTCGCGCGAGAGCCTCGGGTCCCGCGCTCGATATACCTCCCCCATGCCGCCGGCCCCGAGCACTGCGATCACTTCATAGGGACCGATCCGCGCATTCGGAGAGAGAGTCATCGGGTCACCGACTCAGAACGAAACTCGGATCGCCGCGCGGAAAAACCGCGGGGTCTGGCGGCCGGTGAACCTGCCGTAGGCGGGGTCGTGCGGCTCCTGGTTCGGATCGTAGATCGAGGCCGGATATCCGGCGGGGGGACCGACCGTCCAGGAATTGTTCCGAGAGGTGGCGATCTGGTTGTTGAAGAGATTGAACAGGTAGGCCTGGGCCGTCACGGTGGCGGGGCCGACGGCGATGGGATAAGAGAGCGTCAGGTTCGCTTCCCATTGCGTGGGCAGGCGGCCCGCGGACCCCCGGGGGACGAGATAGACGTTCGATCCGAAATTGAAGTAACCGAGCTTGTCTAGAGGCGCGCCCGATTCGACGAACGCCTGGAGGCCCACCGACAGCCCAAGCGGCGAGACCCAGTAGCCATCCAGCCGGAAGCGGTGTGGCCGGTCGAGGAAGAGGCGCCCGTAGGCGTCGTGCCAGAGGGGCGGCCAGTCGAAGTCCAGGTTGAAGCTCGGCGTGGTCTGCTGGAACCCCTCGTTGACGGCGCCGTCATAGTTGCCGCGCAGTGAAGAGTAGACGTAGCTCGCCTGGAGCCAGAGCTTCTTGCCGATCGTCTGGCGGGCGAGGAGCTCGATTCCCCGATAGATCCGCCGTGCCGGCGGCGTGGCGGGCCCCGTATCCGTGCACTCCTCCGCGTCGACGTCGGCGAAGCCGTTGCAGACGGGTGCATCGCCCCTCGCGAATCTCTCTCCCGATCCGGGGTTGATGAAGGCGCAGTTGCTGAAGTTGGTCTCCTCTCGCGTGTAGTCGAAGTCGCAGCGGTCCTCGATCGCGTCCGCGAGACGGCGGTAGGTGGCCTTCAGTCCCAACGTGAGCGCCGAACCGAGAAGCCTCTCGATCCCGACTGTGTACTCGTCCTGATGTGTTCCCCGGATGCCTCGATCGACGTTGTTGCGGTCGCCCTGGATCCAGCCGATCGGACCCGGCAGGTTTGGGTCCTGGAGGAGAGAGACAGGATCCAGGTTGTAGGTATAGACCGCCGTGAAATCGGCAAATGACCGCGAGGCCGCGAAGGTCGGAAGCGAGTAGTAGAAACGTCCCGCGAAGCCGTAGACCTTCGCACGGCCGTCCTTCCATGGATCCCACACGACACCCACGCGAGGCTGCCACTCGTTGTCGAGGGGAAGGACGGTGACTCCCTGGTAGTCGAGGACGTGCTCTTCGTCCCAGCGCAGGCCCAGGTTGACCGTCAACCCGGGAAGGGGCTTCCAGGAGTCCTGAAGATAGGCGCCAAACTGCCTCACCTTGGCGCGAAGCTTGACGGCCGCGACCGGCGTGAGGTCCGTGGGACTTCGGATCACGAAGCTGTGTTGATAGATGGTCTGACCGAAGTCGTTCAGGATCGTGACCTCCTGCCCGCCCGTGTAGGAGTACCTCGCGTCTCCCCCGCCGTACGCGTGTTCGCCGCCCGCCCTCAGCTCGTGATCGCCCGCATAAAGCGTGAAGTCGCCCCGATACTGATCCCGGCGCGATATGTTGTGGTCGAGCGGGCCGTCGATCGCTCCGTAGCCGCCGGTCACGAAGTTGGGCGTCGACGGCCGGGCGCACGGGTTGTCCGGGGCGCCCCCCTCGCACGTCAGATCGATAGTTCGGATCCCGTCCGGCGCCGTCAGGCTGTTCCGGTCCTGGTGGTGCGAGACTTGAAGGGTGAGAAGGCCCCGGGAGCCGAAGAGCCGCGTGCCGCGAAGGCCGTAGTCGACTCCGCCGATTCGGCGCTCCGAGTACCACGTCGACGGATCCGGGTTGAGAATGATGGGGTCCTCGAGGCGCACGCTGCCTCTTCCCTGCCGCGGGTCGACCCCTGACGCGCCGGAGCTCGTCGACGGATCCGCGAAGACGGTGCCAACGACGGAAGTCGTCGGAGCGACGTTCCACGTGAGCTTGCCGGAGTACAGGTTGTCTGTGCTATCGAGTGGAAACCGGTCGTCCGTCGAGACATGCAGTGTCGAGACGACGCGCGAAACATGGCTCGCGAGATCGACACGGTCGTATGCCCCAAAGAACCAGACACGGTCTTTCAGCAGGTAGCCTCCCAGGTCGGCTCCGTAGTCGATCCGGCGGTAGTCGGCGATCCGCATCTCGGCGTTGAGCGAGTCCTCCGCCGTGAAGACCTGTCGCGCGGACGTGCCTGACGAGTCGTAGTAGACGAATCCATCGCCGTGGAATTCGTTCCCGCCCGACTTCGTGATGACGTTTATGACGCCGCCGAGGGCGCCGCCATACTCCACCTGATAGCCGCCGGTCTTGACCTCGACCTCCTCGACGAACTCGCTGTTGATGGCCTTGCCCTGGATGCCCTTGGAGACGTTCGTCGTGTTGATCCCGTCGATGATCCACTGATTCTCCGCGGACGTGGCGCCGGAGATGGCGAGCGTGAGCGACCGCCCCTGCGTCTCGCCCTGGTCGGTCGTGACGGCCGGATCCGAGCGGACGATGTCGGCATAGTTGCGCCCGACCGGCAGCTTCGCGATCACCCGGCTGACGTAGTTCGTACCGGTGGTCGTAGCTGTCGTGTCGACGAGCGGAGCCTCCCCCGGCACGACGACCTGCTCCGCCGTGGCTAGCTCCAAGGTCAGGTCGACGGTGGCGGTCGCGTCCAGAGAGACGATCGCGCTCTTCTCCGCCGCGCGAAAGCTCGCAAGATTCGCAGCGATACGATAGTTGCCGGGAGGAACCGCCGGGAACCTGTACGTCCCGTCGCTTCCGGCGACGCTCGTGCGAACGCCCTGCAGGCTCGAACTCGTCGCCTCGACGATCGCTCCCGGAAGCGGCGCGCCGAGCGAATCGGTGACACGACCCGCGATCGATCCCGTCGTCTGGGCTCGCCCCGTTCCGCAGGTGAACAGGAGCCCCAGGAGAACCGTTCGCGGAAACGGGCGCCGGCTTGCCACAACCACCCCCGTCGTTTCGCGGGAAAACGGAGGGTCGGGCACGGGACCGCTCGGCGGACCGATTCCCTTGTGAAGCGACTGCTGTCCAAATTCTCTGCCCTTTCTCTGCACGTGGTCAAGGCGCCGGTTCGCTTCTGTTCGGCGGCGCTTCCCCTGCCCCTGCGGGAGGACCGGGGCCGGATGCGTGAGCGGGGGCGGGAGCCTATTCCGCAACGAATAGGGTCAGCGCGAACCGCGCGTCGGGCTCGATCCACTCCCCTGAGTCGAAATCTCCGACTGCGTCGTGCCCAAGCTCCGGAAGAGGGGCCACGCCGCTGTCGAAAGCCATGACTCGCTACCTGGCGAACATCTCGGCCAGGACGGCGAGGACTTTTTCCTGAGTTGCCAAACTGATCCGGCCGAGCCGACGAACGAGCCGCGAACGATCGACGGCGCGGATCTGGTCTAATGCAATCTCCCCCGACTGTCGCCGGAAGCGACAAGCGACCCGTATGCGGTAGGCGCGTGTCTTCGTCGTCATAGGCGCCATAAGAACGGTGCCGAGGTGGCGGTTCATCTCGTCCGGTGAGATCACGAGGCAAGGGCGCGTCTTCTTGATCTCGCGGCCGACCCTGGGGTCGAGACCGATCAGAAAGACGTCGAACCTGCGAGCTACCACTCCCAGTCGGTTTCGTCGAAAGAGGAGAGCGGCGGTGATTGGGGCCAGAGCATGCGATCGTCTCCGCGGGCGGCCATGTCGCGAAACCGCTCCTCCCAGCCCTCGCGGGGACGGTGCCTGCTCCGGACGACAAGCTGTCTCCGGCGAACCTCCAGCTCGAGCTCACCGGTCAGGCCGGCCTGCTCCACGACGACCCTGGGAAGGCGAATTCCCCTGGAGTTTCCGATGCGAACGAGCTTTGTTTTCACGACCGCACTCATGGCGCGCTCCTGGGCTTACAATGTAATTACTCGTCGACCCATCGGTCAATGGGTTTCAACAGCCTCAGTCTTCTTCCGCGCTCAGTGTTATCTCGCTCGAGGCGCAGAGCCATGCCGACCGACCCGAAGCGGATCTCTACGGGTCTTCTTGAAGACTCGCGAGTCCACGAGCCAGGCGCCGGCGGATCGCCTAAGCCTTCAATGAGTCTGACGGAGGGCCCTATTCCGCGACGAATAGCGTCAGCGCAAACCGGGCGTCGGGCTCGATCCACTGCTCGTGGCATCGGAAGCCGGCCTCGCCGACCATGGCGACGACCTCGTCCGGGTCGTACTTGTAGGAGCTCTCCGTCCAGATCGGCTCGCCCTGGGCGAAGGACACGGTGCATTCGGCGCGCGGAATGCGGACGGTCTGGACGCGGCGGGAGACCAGGTGCATCTCCACTCGGCGCGCGTGCGGATTCCAGATGGCGCGGTGCGCGAAGGACGCCAGGTCGAAGTCCGCGAGGAGCTCCGTGTTGATCCGGGCGAGGAGGTTCTTGTTGAAGGCCGCGGTGACTCCCAGCGGATCGTCGTAGGCGCGGAGCAGCTCTTCTTCGGGTTTGACGAGGTCGGCGCCGAGCAGCAGCGCGTCCCCCGGATTCAAGGCCCGCCGGATCTCAGCCAGAAATCCCTGCGCGGCGGGCGGATCGAAATTGCCGATGTTGGACCCGAGGAAGAGAACGAGCATCGTGCCGCAACCCGGCCGGTCCCGTGCGGCGTGCCGCAGCCCTTCCTCGTAGGTCGTCCGGTGGCCCACGACGGAGACGTGCTCGAGCCGACCGAGGGTGCGCTCCGAGAGCTCCAGCGCCGTCGGCGAGATGTCGATCAGGTGCACGACGACCCGCCTGCGCCGGCTGCGCAGCCCCTCGGCGAGCATCGCGAGCTTCTCGCCGTTGCCGCAGCCGAGCTCGACGAATGTGATCGGATCGGCGAACGGCAACAGCATGTCCGGGGAGAGCCGGGCGAGCAGCCGCCCCTCCGCCCGGGTGATCCGATACCAGGGGAGGTAGCAGATCGCCTCGAAGAGCGCGGAGCCCAGCGAGTTGTAGAGGTACTTCGACTGGAGCTGCTTGGGCGTCAGCGCCAGGTCGCGGCGCACATCCTCGGCGAAGTCGCGAACGGCCTCGGCGGGCGGGGCCTGCGCGTTGAAGGGGATCGGCATGGATATATTAGTGAAAGCTTATATTTCCCGGCTCAGGTCACGCACCGGAACTTCGCGTAGAGGTAAGGGTAGTTCCCCCGGAACCAGTTTCGGAAGCTCCGGCGGACGAGCTCCTTCGCCGTTCCGGGTGAGGCGCCCTTCAAGACCCAGTGCTTCCCGTCGAAGAAGTCGATCGAGTAGTTCGGGTAGGACGGCATCGGTTGAAAGCCCTCGAAGCCCGAAAACACCGTGGATGTCCACTCCCACCCATTTCCGGCAAGATCGTGCACGCCCCAGGCGCTCTGGCCCCGCGGGGAGGAGCCGACCGGCACGGGATCGGCGTTCTGAAAGTCGAAATTGCCTCGCGACGGATCGGGCGGCTCCTCGCCCCACGGGTAAGGCCGCTCGCGACCCAACGGTGTTCCGAAGGCCGCTCGGTGGTACTCGGCTTCCGTCGGCAACCGCTTTCCCTTCCAGCGGGCGTATGCCGAAGCCTCCGCATGCGTCACATAGGCCGGCCATGCCATCGGGAGCGGAACGAGATCCCACATCCCCCGCCAGAACCAGACGCCCCGGTGCAGCTCCCAGAAGAGCGGATGGGCAACGGCTTTCTCGGTCCGCCACTGCCACCCTTCGGGGTCCCAGAGCTCTTCCTTTTCGTAGCCTCCCGCCTCGACGAACTCGAGAAAGTCGCGATTGGTGACGCCATAGACGTCGATCGAAAACGCGGGCACGTCCACGACGTGCTTCGGCAGCTCGTTGTCCCAGGCGAAGGGAGTCTCTTCGGGATCGGCGCCGAGCGTGGCGCGTCCCGCCGGAATTCGGACGGAGATCGGCTGGGGCGGCTCCTCGCCGATGCGCGGACTGGAGGTCCCGGCGGGACGGATCTTCTGGTCATATTGGAGGCGGTGCCATATGTAGAGAAGAGTCTCCTGGTGCATCGGTTCGTGCTCGAGAACCGTGTAGGCCGCCAGGCCACGACGCAGAACGGGGTTCTCCTCCTGCTCGAGGTCTCGATTCGCGAACGCGTCCAGGACGGCTCGATCGGCCGCCGCGGCATAGCTCCGAATCTCGATGCGCGAGGGCCAGCGCCTTCCTCCTTCCGCCACCGCCTTTTCGTCCTCCGGATCGATGCCCCGCTCGAAAAGAATCTCGTAATCGGAGTTGATACCCGGATCGCCGAGGCCCCGCTTGAGAAGCGTATTGACGGTGAACGCCGGAAGGTGTCCCTCGTAAAAGCAGATGGGATTGCGCAGCGGGATCGGGCGCGCCTCGTAGGACTCCGGCCGCACGGAATCGAAGAGCGCCTCCGAGCGCTCGCGGTTCCGAAGAAACCAGGTCGTGAGAGCCTCGCGGTCGAGAGCGGTGACGGTCGCCATCGTGGCAAGAATACCTGCAAAGAAAATGCTAAATTCCCCCCGGATGAAGGCCGCCGCAGCGCTTGCACTCGCCCTTCCCGCGCTGATGGCGGCGCCGGCCCGCCTGATTTTCGCCCCGGACCTCGCGGAGCGCCTCGCGAGACTCCCCAGGACTCCGCTCGGCTACGACCGCTCCCTTCTGGACGCGCGGGAGACGAGGGTCCTGGGAGAGCTCATCGAGGCCTCCAAACCGATCGACGAGATCTTCCTGCGCCAGGTCTCCACGCGCAACCCCGAGCTCCGTCGCCGCCTTTCGGGAGACGTAGGGCGAAGAGTCCCCGACGCGAAGGAGGCGCTGGCGCTGTTCCGGATCAATGCGGGACCATGGGACCGGCTGGAGGGCAACGCCCCCTTCATCGGCAGGCAGCCCAAGCCGCCGGGGGCCGCCTTCTATCCCCCCGACATGACACGGGAAGAGTTCGAGCGCTGGGTCGAGAAGCACCCGGGTGACAAGACCCCCTTCGAGGGGCTCTTCACGGTCATCCGGCGCGACGGAAAGCGTCTCATCGCGATCCCCTACTCGCGCGAGTACCGGGCGCTTCTCGAGCCGGCGGTCGCGCGGCTGAAGAAGGCGGCGGCCGAGACCCGCAACGCCTCGCTCGCCGACTACCTCTCCAAGCGTGCCGACGCTCTTCTCTCGGACGACTACTTCGCGTCGGATGTCTCCTGGATGGATCTGGACTCCGACATCGAGGTCGCGATCGGACCCTACGAGGTCTACGAGGACGGCCTCTTCAATTACAAGGCGGCCTTCACCTCCTTCGTGACCGTGCGCGACAAAGGGGAGACCGAGAAGCTGGCCGCCTATGCGAGCCACCTTCCCGAGATGGAGAGAAACCTTCCGATCCCGGACGAGCACAAGAACTTCCAGCGCAAGTTCGAGTCGCCGATCCGGGTCGTACAGGAGGTCTACACGGCGGGCGACACGCGACACGGCGTGCAGACCGCGGCCTTCAACCTCCCCAACGACGAGCGTGTCCGGCAGGCGAAGGGCTCCAAGAAGGTGCTCTTGAAGAACGTGATGGAGGCGAAGTTCCGCGTCGCCGGTCTACCGATTGCCGATCGCGTACTCGATCCCGCGCAGCGCTCCCATGTCTCCTTCGATGCGTTCTTCAACCATACGCTCTTCCACGAGCTCGCCCACGGCCTCGGCCCGGGCATCATCGCTGGCCCCGACGGAAGGAAGGTCGAGGCGCGGATCCTGCTGAAGAACCTGTACTCGGAAATCGAGGAGTGCAAGGCCGACGTCGTCGGAATGTGGATCCTTCTCCAGTCCATCGACAACAAGTGGCTCACCTCCTTCGACGAGACGGGCCTGGCCGTCACGGTCTCGGCCCTCTTCTTCCGCTCGATCCGCTTCGGCGTCGACGAGGCGCACGGCGGCGGCACGGCCGTCCAGTGGAATTGGTTCCGCGAGAAGGAGGCGGTCATCCCCGCCGCGGAGGGCCGGTTCCGGGTGGATCCCGGGAAGTTTCGCGAGGCCGTCCGTTCGCTCGCGGCGGAGCTTCTGATGATCGAGGCGACCGGGGATCTGGCGCGGGCACAGAAGTTGCTCGATCGATACGGAAGGTCGAACGCGGAGATGGAAGCCATCAACGTCAATCTGAAAGACATCCCGGTCGACATCACGCCCGTGTATGTGGCGGCCGGAGAGAAGTGAGGAAGTCACGATGGAACGAGAGGCAGACAGGGATACGGAGGAAACGATGACATCGGAAGCGGCCGCGCCCAAGAAACGCCGGGCGGCCTCCCGGAAGCCCGCATCCCGGCGCACGACGCGCAAGGCCGCGCCTCGCCGAAGGGCCGCGGCCCGCAAGCGCGCGGCTTCGCGCACCTCCTTCGAGGGGGTGATCAAGAGCATCACGGGGGGCGTCGCCGTCGCGCGCGCGGCGATCGCCGAAGCGTCGGGCCAGGGAGTGACGGCCGTGCGTCGCGTCGTCGGCAACGCGTCGACCGCGTCGCGGAAGTCGATCACGCGCCTGGCCAAAGAGTGGAAGGCCATGGATGCGCGCAAGAAGGCGAGCATTCTCGCGGCGCTCCTCGGCGCGGCGGCGGCCGCTTCGGCGCCGCTCGTGCGGAGTCGGTGGAAGAAAAGGTAGCGGGCTCCGGTCTCAGAAAGCACGCTCCTCCCTGAACCTTCTTCCCGCCTGGGAGGAGCGATTTCGTTCGCGGCGCGAGAAGTCTCCCGAGCGAAAGCGAGGGAGGAGGCTCGCGCCGCGGGAGCACAGCGCAGCGAGGGACCAGGGCCGCGGTCGAGCGCGCAACCGCGCGAGCCGCGGTCCGGTGCGCCAGCAGGTCCCGAGCAAGCGAAGCGACGTGTAAACTCCCGCGAGGACTCTCTGAATGAAACGGCGTTTCCGCGTGATTCCGCTGATCCTCGCCTGCCTCCTCGCGGTGCCCGCGACGCCCCGCGGCGAGACGGTCGGGTTGCCCGGAACCGAGCTCCCGCCGCCGTCGACGGGGGGTCTCGCGGCGCTCGACCCTCTGGTTCACAAGCTCACGAACAACCGGCGTCTGCTCATCGTGGGCGCGCATCCGGACGACGAGAACTCGGCACTGCTGGGAGTGGCGTCGCGCAAGATGGGAGGCGAGGCGGCCTACCTCTCCCTGACACGCGGCGAAGGGGGCCAGAACTTGATCGGCGAAGAGCTCGGCGTCGGACTCGGCCTCATCCGTTCGCAGGAGTTGATGGCCGCGCGGCGGCTGGACGGCGCCCGCCAATTCTTCACGCGCGCCTACGATTTCGGCTACACCCGCTCGCTCGAGGAGACGCTGCGCTTCTGGCCGAAGGAGAGCCTCCTCGCCGACGCCGTCCGTGTCGTGCGCCGCTTTCGGCCCCAGGTCGTCTTCAGCACGTTCACGGGAACGGAGAGGGACGGGCACGGCCAGCATCAGGTCTCCGCCGTCGTCGCCCGTGAAGCCTTTCGCGCGGCGGGAGATCCCGCGGCGTTTCCCGAGGTGGCCCGCGAAGGCCTTTCGCCCTGGTCACCCAAGACGCTCCTGCGATCCAACTGGTTCGACCAGGAAGGTTCGTTCGTCATCCCGACGGGTGACCTCGACCCCTTGATCGGAAAGTCCTACCAGCAGATCGCCGTCGCGTCGCGAAGTCTTCACCGTTCGCAGGGAACGGGCGCGCTCCAGCGTCCGGGGCCCGGGGAGACCGGAGCGATCTGGGTCGAGGGCGGGGCCGGAGCGAAAACCAAGGACGTTTTCGCGGACGTCGATACCCGACTGCGCTCGATCGCGGCGGAGGTCGCGGATGCGTCGCGCCGGGCGCGAGTCGAAAAACTGCTCGACGGTGTTGAGTCCGCGGCGGAAGACGTCCGCCGACGGCTCAGCCCGGCGAGGCTCGGCGACGCGGCGGCACCCCTGGCTCTCATCCTTCGCGATCTCCAATCGGCACGGACCCTCGTCACACCCCGAGACGGCGGCGCTCCCATGTTGCTCGACGAGAAGATCGCGGCGGCCGAGCAGGCTCTCGCTGCGGCCGCCGGCGTCACGCTCGACGCGCTCTCGGAGACGGAAACGGCGACGGGAAGAGACAAGATCGTAATCACGGCGAGCGTCTGGAACGCAGGCAGCGAGGCGATCCAGGTCGAGTCCGTCTCGCTGGAGAGCCCGGACGGCTGGAGCGTTCCGGCTCCGAAGCCCGGTCGCGCGGTGGGCGCCGGCAGGCTCGAGGAATGGAAGCTCGAGGCGGAAATCCCCGCTGGCGCGCATCCGACGATCCCGTACTTCCTGCGGAGGCCGCTTCGACAATATCTCTACGACTGGACCGATGCCCCCGCCGCGGTGCAGGGAGAGCCCTTCGCCCCTCCGCCGCTGACCGCCGGCGCGACCGTACGGATCGGCGGGACGACCGCGCGTCTCTCGAGGGAAGTCACCTTCCGCATCCGCGACGAGGCCGTGGGTGAGATCCGGCATCCACTGCGGGCGGTGCCGGAGGTCGACGTCGACGTCGAGCCGGACTTAATCGTCTGGCCCCTCGACCAGAAGTCGCCCCGAGCGATCACGGTGACCCTGACATCCAACGGCCGCGAGCCGCTCGCGGGAACGGTCGCGGCCACGGCCCCCGCCGGTTGGCCCTCAATCGAGGCGAGGCCGTTCTCGCTTTCTCGCAAAGGGGACCGCGCCGTCATCGACGTTCCGCTTTCGCCTCCGGCGTCTCCCCGTCCGGGCCGTTTCGCGGTGTCGGTGGCCGCCGTTGCCCCGGCCGGAGCACGCTTCTCGACGACAATCCCGATGATCGACTACGAGCACATCCGTCCGACCCCGTTCCCCAGGCCAGCCGGCGTGGCGGTGTCGGCCATCGACCTGAAGCTCCCGAAACTTTCCTCCGTCGGATACGTCCGAGGCGCCGCGGATCGCGTGCCGGAGGCGCTCCTCGGCGTCGGCGTGCCGATCCATCTCTTATCGGCGGGGGAGCTCGAGCGAGGCGACCTCTCGCGCTATGACGCGATCCTCGTGGGCAGCAGAGCCTACGAGACGGAGCCGGCGCTCGCGCGCGCCAATACGCGTCTCCTCGATTACGTCCGCCGAGGGGGCCTGCTCATCGTGCAGTATCAGCAGTACGCGTTCGTGCAGGGGGGCTTCGCCCCTTTTCCGCTCGAGATCGCCCGTCCGCACGATCGCGTTACCGACGAAACGGCGAAGGTGACGGTGCTCGACCCAAAGAGCCCCATCTTCGCGACGCCGAATCGGATCGGCGAAGCCGACTGGTCCGACTGGGTCCAGGAGCGCGGGCTCTACTTCGCCCACACCTGGGCGCCGGAATATACTCCTCTTCTCTCGATGGCCGACCCCGGAGGTCAAGAGCAAAAGGGGGCTCTGCTGGTCGCCCGACTCGGCAAGGGTCGGTACGTCTACACCGGCCTCGCCTTCTTTCGACAACTTCCCGCCGGCGTGCCCGGCGCCTACCGTCTGCTCGCCAATCTGCTCGCCTTGAAAGGAGACTCGAAATGAGAAGACTCTTTCTCGCGGCCGCTCTGTGTGCGGCTGCCGCCGTCGCGTCGGCCCAGTTCGAGGGCATAGCCGAGTTCAAGGCCGTCACGAACATGGAGCAAGGAAAGCCCGTCCCGAGCACCGCCCGAATGTTCCTGACGAAGAGCGCGTACCGACTGGAGTGGGAGACGGATACCTCCACCATCGCCGAGGGGAAGCGCGGGAAGACTTCGGTTCCGGCGCACGTGAAGATGACGATGGTCAGCCGGCTCGCCGATCCCGACAAGTTGTACATGATCAACGACCAGAACAAGTCCTACTCCGTCACGGATCTCAAGAAGATCCGCGAGGAGGCTGGCGGAGTCCGAGACAAGGAAACCTATACGGTTCAGAAGCTCGGCAGCGATGCCGTGGCCGGCATCTCCTGCCAGAAGGTCCTCCTGACCTCATCGAAGGGGACCGAGGTCGAGATCTGCATCTCCAAGGAGATCGCCGCCTCCAGCCAGTGGATCTCCGCCATGAACCGGCGGCAGGGTGACTCCTCGTCGTGGCTGAAGGTGCTAAAGGAGAAAGGCGTCGAGGGTTTCCCGGTTCGCTGGTCGATCCGCCACAAGGGAGCGAAAGAGGCGACAATGATCATGGAGCTGACCCGTCTCGAGAAGAAGCCGCTACCGGGCTCGCTTTTCGAGGTGCCCGCCGGCTACAAGGAATCCGACTTCGCGATGGGCGGCCTCACTCCCGAGCAGGAGAGAACGATGGCGGACGCGAAGGCCAAGATGAACGAGGCCCTCGAAGAGATGACGCCCGAGGAGCGCAAGGCCTATGAGGACGCGATGAAGAAGTACGGCCAGCCGCGCCCGACGCCGCAGCCGTAGATCCCTTTACCAGATCGTTCGGAGCTGGGGCACCGACCGAAGGCGCGCGTCTTTGCTCACGATGGCCGCGCCCTCCCCGAGAGCGGTGGCCGCAATCATGCGATCCGCCGGATCGCCGGGGAAACTCTCCGGAAGCTCCGAGGAGGCAACCGCGACCTCGGGCGTGAGGGGGAGGAGCGTTGTGCGCGGGACGGCGAGGGCCTGACGAATCCAAAGGAGCGTGTCGCGGTCGAGCTCCAGACGCTTCCGGGCGACCAGCATCGCGACTTCCCAGCAACTGATCGCGCAGAGCCCGAGCGCGTCGGCCTGATCGATCTCGCCGCGGGCGCGTCGGGACAGTTTCGCAGGCTCCGCCACCCACCAGATCCACGCGTGCGTGTCGAGAATGATCACGACTCCGCGGTCCACGTCTCGCCGATCGGCGAGAGGAGATCCCCTTCGCGTTTGATGCTCCCCCGAAGCGTCGGGGGTTCTTCCACGGGGATCAGGCGCGCGACCGGCTTGCCTCGCTTGGTCACGAGCAGCTCGCTTCCCGTCTGCGCGACCTCGTCGAGAAGGGCGAGGCACCGCGCCTTGAACTCGCCGGCAGGAATCGTACGGGGCTTCTTGCCCATGGTCATATGATTATAGTCGCAACCGATGCTCGCCTGCTAATATCCGAGCTCGAATGGCATCCGAGGATCGTCCTCTCCCGGTCACCCTCGCCGTTCTGCTTTTCATTGTCGCAGGCGTCTTCGCGCTGGCGTCCTGCCGCCGCGATTCGCGCACGCCGTTGGTCATCTACTCCCCCCACGGACGGGACCTGCTCACGCTCATCGAGCAGGAGTTCGAGCGCACGCACCCGAACGTGGACGTGCGCTGGCTGGACATGGGCTCGCAGGAGGTCTACGACCGGGTCAAGTCCGAGAAGGCAAACCCGCAGGCGGACGTCTGGTATGGGGGGCCGGACACGATTTTTTCGCGCGGCGCGAGGGATGGCCTCCTCGCGCCGTACCGGCCCGCGTGGGCGGATGCGATCCCGGCGGGAAGCCGCCATCGGGGCGACCTCTATTTCGGTCTTTACCGGACGCCTGCCATGCCCGTCTACAACTCGAAGGCGATCCCGCCGGCCGAGGCGCCGCGCGAATGGGACGACCTGCTCGATCCGAAGTGGAAGGGGAAAATCCTGATCCGCGACCCCCTCGCTTCGGGCACGATGCGAGCGGTCTGGGGATTCATCCTGTCGAAGTCCGTGCGCGAGACGGGATCGCCCGAATCGGGCTTCGCATGGCTCCGCCGCCTCGACGCGCAGACAAAGGAATACGTCTTCAATCCGATCCTCCTCTACGAGAAGATCGTGCGCGGAGAAGGCCTCATTACGATCTGGGACCTGCCGGATACGCTGCTCGAGCGCCAGCGCGGCTCGCCGCTCCAGTACGTCTTCCCGAAGAGCGGGACGCCGGTCATCGATGACGCCGTGGGCCTCGTAGCCGGGAGCCGCCATGCGACGATCGCAAAGGAGCTCATCGATTTCCTGGGCAGCCGCCCGATGCAGCGCGTCGCGGCCGAGAAGACGTTTCGCCTGCCGGCCCGCACGGACCTCGGCGAGGAGCTGCCCGGATGGGGGCGCCAGGTCGAGCGCGAGATGGTCCCGGCGGAGATCGACTGGGATCTCGTCGACCGGGAAGGGGCGGGCTGGATGTCCACCTGGGACCGGACGATCCGAGGCAAGGGAGCCCGGACCGCGATACGGTGAGAGAACGGCTCCGCAATCTCCTGCAGCATCCCGTCGTCCGGGCGCTCGTCTTCGAGCGTCTGCTGCTGACGGCGTCGGCAACGCTCGCCTTCGCCGCTATCGCGATGGGACACGTCCGGCTCGCGGAGATCTCGGGACTGCTCGATGCCCGGCTGCTCTCGCTCTTCTTCGTTCTGACGATCGCCGTCGAGCTCGGCAAGGCCTCGGATCTCTTCGATCGTCTCGTTGTCGCCGTGGTCTCGCGAGTACGCACGGCGCGGGGGCTCGCCTGGGGAATGATCGCGCTATCCGGATTGCTCGCGGCGGTTCTGACCAACGACGTGGCACTCTTCCTCGTCGTTCCCTTCACGATGCTCTTCCGAAGAGTGACCGACCTGGATCTGGCGCCGCTCGTTGTGCTCGAGGTCGCCGCGGCGAACCTGATCGGGTGCCTGACCCCGTTCGGCAACCCCCAGAACTTCTTCCTCTACACGCGCGGGCACTTCACGGCCGGCCCCTTCTTTGCGGCACAGGCTCCGTGGGTTGCCATCGCGGCCGTGATTCTCGCGTCCGCCGTGCCGCTCCTCCTGCCGCGGAGGACGCTCGTTCCGCCCGAGACGCTCTCCTTCGACGTCGACCCGCTCATGGCCGGCGCCTGCTTCGTCCTGCTTGGGGTTGAGCTCGCCTCGATCTTCGGCGAACTGCATCACGGGATCCCGCTTGCGCTGTCGGTCGGAGGCGTGCTGCTCCTTGGCCGGAGGCTCCGCGAGGCGGACTTCTCGCTCGTCTTCGTTTTCGCCTTCCTGTTCGTCGGAGTCGCAGGGCTCGAGCGGGGACGGCTGTACCAGGCGATCAGTCCCGAGCGCATCTTCGGGCATCATGCGCGGGGACTCGCGCTCTCGGGTGCTCTCCTCTCGCAGCTCGTTTCCAACGCGCCCGCGGCAATGCTGTTGGCGCCGGCCGTCGCGTCGGCGGCCGGACTCCGAGGGTTGTTGTACGGCGTCAACGCCGGCGGCTGCGGGACGCCGATCTCCTCGATCGCCAACCTCATCGGCGCGCAGCTCTTCATGAGGGAAGGTGGGAGCGGCCGCTCCTTCTGGCGCGTGTTCTGGCCGACGTCCGGCGTTCTGCTGGGGCTCATGACGCTCATATCCCTGGTCCTCGTCTCGATTTGAGATAACTTTTCCGCGAAACCGATGGCCGAGTTCCTCCGGCTCGACTCCCTTGAGAAGCGTTTCGGAGATTTGCCAGTCACTCGCGGCGTCTCCCTTTCCGCCGCGAAGGGGGAAATCGTGGCGCTGCTCGGGCCGTCGGGCAGCGGCAAGACGACGGTCCTGCGCCTGACGGCCGGCTTCGAGACGCCCGATGCCGGCTTCGTCGTCGTCGACGGCGAGAACGTCACCTCACTTCCCCCCGAGCGCCGGCGCTTCGGAATGGTCTTTCAGCACTACGCGCTCTTTCCCCACATGACGGCGGGCGAAAACGTCTCCTTCGGCCTCGAGGCGCAGGATGTGCCGCGGCGAGACGCGCGAGCCCGCGTCGCCGAGATGCTCGCGCTGGCCGGCCTCTCCGGCTTCGAGGAGCGCCGCGTGACGGCGATATCCGGCGGACAGCAACAGCGCGTCGCGCTCGCCCGCGCGCTCGCCCCGAGCCCGCGCGTGCTGTTGCTCGATGAGCCGCTCTCGAACCTCGACCCGACGCTGCGCGAAAAAACGCGCCGGGAGCTCAAGCGCGCCATCCGCCGCGTCGGCATTACGACGCTCTTCGTCACACATGAGCAGGAGGAGGCGTTCGACCTCGGCGACCGCGTGGCGGTCTTGAATCAGGGACGCCTCGAGCAGGTCGGCACGCCGGAAGAGCTTTTCGAGCAGCCGACGACGCGGTTCGTCGCGACCTTCATCGGAAGGTCGAGCGTGATTCCGGTCATCTGGGAGCGGGGCGCGCGGATTCCGAGAGGTCCCGTCTGGCAGGCGATCGCCGGCGGAGAGCTTTCGGAGGGGGCGGATGCGGATCTCGTCGTCCGACCCGAGTCGCTCACCTTTTCGGCGCGCCCGACGGCGGACGCTCTGGAGGGAACCGTCACCCAGAGACGGTACGCGGGGCGCGTCGCCTATTTTCTGGTCGCGACGGAGGCGGCCGGGGAGGTGGAGGTCCTCGCTCCGCCGACGGCGGCGCGGGATGGAGAACGCGTTCTCATCGTCCCGACGCCTGGAGGCCCCGTCCCCCGCGTCTTTCCGAGGGAGAAGTGATGGGGATTGAAGATTGATGATTGAAGATTGGCGATTGAAGGGCGAGGGGGCTGTTCGTCGCAGCCTTGCTCCTTTCCTGCTTGCCCTTCTTCTCTTCTGGCTCGTCGGCTATCCGCTCGTGCTCACGCTTCTGGAAGCGCTCGGCGCGCCCCGCTGGACGCTTTCGCACTTTCTCGACTTCGCCTCGCGGCCCGCCGAGTGGCAGGCCCTCTGGGCGAGCCTCTGGATCTCGCTCGCGACTGTCCTGCTCTCGGCCGCCATAGGAGTTCCGCTCGCCTTTCTGTTCGAGCGCAACGAGTTTCCCGGTCGGCGTCTCCTGGGCGCCCTCGTCGCGCTGCCGGTCGCCCTGCCCCCGTTGATCGGCGTCCTCGCCTTTCTCTTTCTGTATGGCGAGAGCGGCTTCGCCTCGCGCTCGATCCAGGCGCTCGTGCGCCTGAAAGAGCCGCCCTGGCGTCTCTCCGGTCCCGCCGCGATCCTGCTCGTGCACGCCTACTCGATGTACGTCTACTTCTACCTCTTCACTCGGGCGGGCCTGGCGCGAATGGACGGGGCGTTGCTCGAGGCCGCGGCCAGCCTGGGGGCGAGCCGCCGGAGGACGGCGGCACGTGTGACGGTTCCGCTACTGGCCCCGGCCTTGACCGGCGCGGCGTTGCTGACGTTCATGACGTCGCTTGCCTCCTTTTCCGCGCCCTACGTGTTCGGCGGCAGCTTCCGCGTCATGACGACGCAGATCGTCGCCTCGAAATTAAACGGCGATACGGGCCTGGCGATGGTCGAAACGACGATGCTCGCCGCGATCGCGTTTGCCGGACTCTGGCTGCTGCGTCGGACCGAAGGCTCGCGCGATGTCGTGGGAGCAATTCGGGGCGTGGCCCCCCGGCGACAGATCCGCCGCGGAAAGTGGGCCGTGACGGCGGCGGGCTGGGCGCTCGCGCTCCTCCTGCTGCTTCCGCATGCCACGCTCGTCCTCGTCTCGTTCGTCCCGCGCGATACCTGGACGACCGAGGCTCTTCCGCCGGTCGTCGACCTCGGCAACTACGGCGCTCTCTTCTCGCAGCCGGAGCGGCTTCGGCCCATCTTCAACTCCGTCTGGATGGCGTCTACGGCCACCGCCGGCGCGGTCGTTCTCGGCTTCGTGGCGGCCTTCGTCGCCGTGCGGCGCCGCACGCGGTGGAGCGGCGCGCTGGAGACGCTCATCGCCGCGCCCTGGGCGCTTCCGGGAACGGTCTTCGCCGTCGCGCTCGCCGCGGCGTTCAGCGTGAATGCGCCCTGGACGGGACGCTTCGTGCTCGTCGGGACGCTGGCGATCCTGCCGCTCGGCTATCTCGTCCGAAGCGTGCCGCTGACCGGGCGCGCGGCCTTTGCGGGCCTGCGGCAGATGGATCCCGCCCTGGAGGAAGCGGCCGCTTCGCTCGGAGCCTCCGGCGGCCGGCGTTTTCGCCGCATCATCCTGCCGCAGGTGCGGCCCGCGATCGCGGCCGGCGCGAGTCTCGCCTTTCTCGCGGCCCTCGGAGACTTCGTCATTTCGATCATCCTCTACACGTACGAAACGCGTCCGATATCGATCGAGATCCTCTCCTCCCTGCGTCTTCAGGAGATTGGCGTCGCGGCCGCGTACGGCGTGCTGCTGACGGTCCTCTCGGCGGCGGCATTCCTGATGTGGGGAAGGGACGCATCGGCATCGTAGGGGCTGTTCGCCGGGCGGCCGCAAGGGCCGCCCCTACGTAGGGGCGGGGTTTATCCCCGCCCGGGCGGCCGCAGCCGACCACCAGACGTATACCCCCGGCGGTAGGCAACGCCGGCGTGAGCCGGCGGTCACGGCCGCCCGTACGTAGGGGCGGGGTTGATCCCCGCCCGATCAGGGATGCGGTTCGTCAGCGCTCGACGACCCGCGTTCCCGGCCGCGGTGTCGCGCGCGGAATCGCGAAGTACGCAAACGCGCCCGCCTTCGTCGCCGGCGGAGCGCCCGGATTACCGACGATCACATCTACGGTGCCGGGGGGATGCGGCGGCGTCACGGCGGTCAGCGTGGTGGGATTGATCACGGTCACCGTCGCGAGATTCGGCCCGAAGGCGACCTGAGTCTGGCCGGTGAAGTTGGCTCCGGTGATCGTCACGGTCTCGTATCCGCGCGTGAGGCCGGAGGCGGGGGCCACGGCGCCGATCACCGGGGGAAGCGGTATGCTCGAGCGCATCCGATAGAGCGTGCCGGTCTCGGTGCCGACATAAATCTCGCCCCAGAAGTCCTCGCCGAAAGTCGTCAGAGACGGCGCTTCGACGGGAAGGAGTACCGAGGACCAGGTGCCCAACTGCGGCGAAGCGGTCCAGATCTCGCCCGAACAGTAGTCGCCGTAGAGGTAGTTTCCATAGAGATCCGGGATCGAAAGACCGCGATACACGTACCCCCCGATCACCGTGCATCGACCGCCGCCATGGCCGTACTCGATGATCGGCAGCGTGTAGCTCGGATCGCCGCAGCCGGGGACGCCGGTGGGGCAGCCGCCGTTGCCTCCATCGCCGCAGAGCGTTCCCTCCATGATCTTCCATCCGTAGTCCTCGCCGCCGCCGGAGGTCCACGGCTGATGGTCGATTTCCTCGCGCTGGCCCTGTCCCACGTCGCCGATGAAGAGATCGTCGGTCAGCCGGTCGAAGGAGAAACGCCACGGGTTGCGCAGGCCCTTCGCCCACGCCTCGGCCGGACCCCCTGTCGCGACGAAGGGATTCCCGGCGGGGATGCCGTAGAACGGCGGCTGATCGACGTTCTGGTCGACGTCGATGCGGAGGAGCTTGCCCAAGAGAGTGTCGTTGCGCTGCGCGTTGCAGAAGGGATCGTTCGCGGAACCGCCGTCGCCCATCCCGATGTAGAGAAACCCGTCGGGGCCGAATTGGAGCTGGCCCCCGTTGTGGTTGGCAAACGGCTGGTCGATCGTCAGGAGGATCGCCGCGCTCTGCGGGTCCGCGACGTTTGGATTGCCCGAAGACACGCGGTACCGGGCCACGACCGTCGCCCCGACGGAGTTGGTGTAGTTCACGAAGAAGAAGCCGTTCTGCGCATACTGAGGATGAAATGCCGTGGAGAGAAGGCCCCGCTCTCCGCAGCAGACGATCAGGGAGGAGACGTCGAGGAAGGGGGTCGAGAGGACTTGCGTTCCGTCCCAGACGACGATGAGGCCTCTCTGCAGGGTCAAAAAGAGGCGGCCATCGCCGGCGTTGGTGGTGGCGGTGATGCTGGTGAGCTGCGTGGCCAGCGTCTCGAGCTCGACCGCCGGCGCGAGAGCACGTTGCGGCTCCATGCCGGAGGCCGACGCCGCGCCGCTTCCCGGCCGGGAAAGGAGTCCGAGGGCCGCCGCGACGAAGCCGAGCCCCGCGGGAAGCCACCGTCGCATCGCCGCCGATGATACGGCATGAGGGATCGTCGAGCCCGGCGACCGCGTCGTTCGGGAATAATGAGGCTCGAGATGCGCCTTCCGGATTTTCGTCTTGAGAGGTACTTCGCGCGATGGGAATTTCGCGCCGAGTATCTTCTCTGCGCCTCCGACGTCGAACCGTATCGGCTCGAGGAGCTTCTCCCGCTCGCCGACGCCGAGTGCCGCGGGCTCTGGCGCGAACTGAAGCTCGGATACACCGAGTCGGCCGGACATCCCCTCCTGCGCCGGGAGATCGCGCAGCTCTACGACCGCATCGAGCCGGAAGACGTGCTCGTCTTCTCCGGGGCCGAGGAAGCCATCTTCGTCGTCGCCAACGTGCTTCTCGGCCCGAGCGACCACGCCGTCGTCATGTGGCCGGGATACCAATCACTCCACGAAGTGGCGCGGGGAACGGGGGCCGAGGTGACTCTCTGGCCGTTACGGCGTTCCGATTGGGCGCCGGATCCCGGCGAACTGAAGCGGCTGCTCCGTCCGAACACGAAGCTCGTCGTCGTCAATTTCCCCCACAATCCCACCGGCGCTCTTGCCGACGCGGCGACGTTCCGGGCGATCGCGGCGACCGCCGAGCAGACGCGAGGCCACCTGCTCTCCGACGAGGTCTATCGCTTTCTCGAGTACAACGCCTCGGAGCGACTTCCGGCGGCGGCCGACCTTTCGGAGCGCGGCGTGAGCCTCGGCGTGATGTCCAAGGCGTTCGCGCTGGCGGGGCTGAGGATCGGCTGGATCGCGACGCGCGATCGAGAGCTGCTCTCCCGCGCGGCGGCATTGAAGGACTACACGACGATCTGTGCGAGCGCCCCGAGCGAGATCCTGGCGACGATCGCGCTGCGCGCCCGCGACCGGATCCTCGCGCGCAACCGAGCCCTCATCGCGGAAAACCTGCGGCAGCTCGACCGCTTCTTCGCCGACTGGGCGCACGCCTTCACGTGGATCCGGCCGCGCGCGGGAAGCGTCGCCTTTCCGCGGATCCTCCGCGGTCTCTCCGCGGACGCCTTCTGCGAGGAGCTCCGCGAGCGCGAGAGCGTGCTGCTGCTGCCCGGATCGGCCTTCGAGTATTCGGGAGAGCACTTCCGGATCGGCCTGGGGCGGACGAGCCTGCCCGACGCGATCGCGCGTCTGGAGCGCTTCGCCGCACGGCGTATCGGGAGGATCACACGGTGAGAGTCGGCGGAAGCGGAAGCTTCAGAATGACGGCGTCACGGAGGATGTCCGGCGTGACGGGATGCTTCTCGTCGAGGAACTTCTGACCCTGGCTGTCCGCCGAAAAATAGAGCGTGCCGTATTCTTCTTGTAACCATCCATCGACGGAATGGCTTCGCTCGCGACCCTGAGAGTTCTCGTCTTCGGGTCAACGCGCATGCCCAGGGCGTGCGAGCGCGGCCGTCGGCTTCGGTGTTTCCGCCGAGGGAATCTCCTGGGCGCCCTCCGGCCACTTCCCGTCGAGGAAATCCTCGACGGCCGCGAGAAAGATCGGCGCGTTCTCGACGAAGGGATGGTGCCCCACGCCGGGGATGACGAGCAGACGCGCGTTGGGATTGCCGGCGACCCACTCGCGCGAGCCTTCGAGCGGGATGAAGTCCTTCTCCCCCTGAATGACGAGACGCGGCACCTTCGATGCGCGCGCCCCCTCGCGATAGTCCCACGGCGTCATCGAGGCGAAGAGAGCGCCCCACCACTTGTCCTGATTGTCCGGCCATTCGTTCTCGAAGGCGCACTCGTCGAAGGTCATCTTCGCCATATCGGCCCGATTGCCGAAGAACGCGGGGCGGACGACCCCGATCATGGCGCGGCAGTAGCCGGCCGGATCCTTGTCGAAGGCGCCCGCCTTCTTCTTCTCCTGGAGCGCCTGGTACGCTTCCCCGTCGACGCGGGACCGGATCGTCTGCATCCCCTGCTGGAGATACGGATCGCTGCGAGGACCGCCCGGCGTGATCTGGACGACGCGCGTCACCCGATCCGGATGCTGGATCGCATAGACCGCGGTCATCATTCCGTAATGGGACCATCCCGCGAGGGCCACCTTCTCGAGGCCGAAGTGACGCCGCACCGCGTCCAGATCCGATAGCTCGTTGGCGAACGACACCTTCGAGGCTTCGACGGAGTCGGACCGACCGCGGCCGCGCGTGTCATAGAGGATCAGGGTGCGGTCCTTGCGCGCGAGCGAAGCGAGCGGAGAGGCGAGCCAGGAAGCCATCGGAGAGACGACGACCTGCTTGCCGTCGCCGAGCTTGCGGTAGTAGAGCCGCACGCCCGGTTCGATCGAGACGTACCCCTCCGAGACGGAAACCGCATCCGCCGGCGACATGCCGATCCCGGCGCAAAGAATCGCTGCGGCAAGAAGCTGCATTTGTCTATCTCCCATGGCCCTTTACGGACCGACGCGCCCAGGGTTTTCCGTAGGGGCGGTTTTGCGGCCGCCCCCGCGCGGGAACGAGCCCCGCCCCTAAGACCGATTGATCCGGTTCCGAGACGAGACCCTACGGCAGGACCGCGTAGGCGCGGACCGGGAAGCTCCCGAGGCCCTTAAATGGCGCGGGGGCGCAGTGGAAGCGGAAGCCGGACTCCGGCAGCTTTTCCAGGTTGCAGAGGTGCTCGACGATCGGAACTCCGGCCGAGAGCAGCAGGGTATGCGCGGGCCTCACCGCGTCGGCCGTGTCGTCGATGTTGAGCGAGTCGATGCCGACGAGCGCCGGCGCGGCGCCCGCCAGGAATTCCGCCGCGGCGCGCGTCAAGTGGGGATGTCCTTCGAAGTAGCGCGGCGTGCGCCAGTGCGCATCCCATCCCGTCCGCACGAGCACCGCTCGTCCGGCGAGACTCCGGCCCGAAAAGACATCCTCATCGACGGACCGTCCCGCATTGGAAGCCGTGACGACGATCCCTTCTAAGTCGGCCAGCCGATCGAGGGGAAGCTCCGCGACGTCTTTGCCGTGGGCGAAGCGGTGGAACGGGGCGTCCACGTAGGTTCCCGTGTTGGCGACCATTCGGATGCGCGCGATGTGAAAGGTCGTGCCCTGCGCGTAGTGGCCGCGGGAAGCCTCGCGCCCCAGGAAGTCCGAGATCACCGGTCCCGGAAGGCCCGGGTACGTGATCATGCCGTGTTCGATGGGATGAGAGAGATCGACGAGGTGTGGCATCGACCGCGAGATTATCAGCGGCCGGTTCCAGGAGATTTGCGATTTGTGATTGGCGATTTGTGATCAAGGCGGAACAGCGACTTTCTCACCTTGATCACAAATCACAAATCTCGGATCACAAATTCTTCCTGTCGCGCCAGAGGCGCTTGAGGAGCTGGATCTGCCCCGTGTGGTAGATGTCGTGCGAGGCGACCCCGTAGACTAGGGTCGCCGTCGGGTCCTTGCCTCCGCGCGCCTTCCGCGTCAGGTCCGACGTCGAGAGCGCCTCCACCGCTTTCCGCAGCCGGCGATGCTGCGCATCCAGAAGCGCCAGGTCGTCCCGCCAGGCCCTCTCGGTCGGCGAGGCCGGCCGCGCGAACCAGTTGCTCCCCTTCTCGGGAAAGGCGCCGCGTTTCTCGCCCGTGAGCCTTCGCCACACGGCGTACTTCCAGTAGGCGGCGTGAAGCGTCAGCTCCCAGATGTTGTGCCGGCACGCGGAAGGGCGCCAGGCGGCGGCCTGCGCCGTCACGCCGCGGAGTGAGCCGCGCAGGTTCGGCCCCTGCCAGGCCTTCTTTTCGTAGGATTCGTCGAGCAACCGGAGCAACAGGGGGACCTCGGACCGGCGACCGTCTGAGGCCATTTCGGCATCCTCCTACTTCGAGAGCGGAATTGCAGAAAGCGTTTCGAGCCGGCCCACCGGATAGAGGCCGACGCGCGGATCGCGCCAGGGCGAGCGCTGGAAGAAGAAGTCGAGTCGTGCCTGGGGGCTCGCCGCGAACTTCGGATCCGCGGCGATCCGGCGCCGAAACTCCTCGGCGAGCTTCGGATCCTTCGCGAGCATCTCGCGCGCGAGCGCCTCGACGACGTAGCTCTCCCCGAACTCCTTCTGCTCGAAGATCGCATTGAAGAAACCCCAGGCGACCGCCGAGTCGGGCCCCTGCGGTTCGAGAAGATGGATGGCCACCTTCGCGGCGCGCTGATCGAGGGGGACGACCACGGAACCGGCCGGAAACGCCATCGTCTCGCGCACGACGCGGCACTCCCCGAGACCGGCCTCGGCCTTCGGCGTGTCCTCTCCCGGGTAGAAGAAGACCTGTCGGCCCTCGAACGGCCGCGTGTACCAGCGCGGACTGTCGCAGCGATACGTCTCGACTTCTCCGGTCCAGGCGCTCGCGGTCCAGTATGTCTTCAACCCATGCGCGGCGAGGAGGTCGATGACGGAGGTCCAGGGCGCCGGCACGATGTAGGCGGCAGGCGGCGTGACCGCCTTCGCGACGCGCCAGCCGGTCTCGCGCGGGATCGTGACCTCGATGGGATCCTT
>DASXTI010000132.1:0-4997 GCA_036505535.1 Thermoanaerobaculia bacterium | reverse complement strand
TCGACCGATCATCCGAGCGGCCGCATCATCCGCTTTCCCAACTCGACCGTGTTCCGTTCTCAGGTCTTCAACTACTCTTGGCCTCTCTTCCCCTACATCTGGAACGAGATCACCGTGCAGGTGGCCTACGAGACCGACCTGGAGTTCGTGGCGGCGGTGATGAAATCGACCGTCGAGGAAGAGCTGGGATCCAAGATGTCCGAGCGCGTGCGCGTCTATCGCGAGCTGCTGGCGAAGACTCCGGTCGACCACCTGGAAGTCGAAGAGCAGCCGACCGTGCTCTTTCGCGTCAACGCCAACACGTGGGTCGACGCCACGGTGCGTTATCTGGTAACGCCCCGGCGCGCCGGCCGCCGGAAGACTCTTCTGACTCGCCGGATCCTCGAGCGTCTCAACGCGGAGCCAGGAAAAGTCTTGTTCCCCAAGGCGAACCTGCGCTAGGAAGACTGCGCGCCCCGCTGAGAGCTGAAAGCTGACGGCTCCTCATGTATCATGCGCCGTTCCCCGCGGGGTCGTAGTTCAGTTGGTTAGAACGCCGGCCTGTCACGCCGGAGGTCGCGGGTTCGAGTCCCGTCGGCCCCGCCAAAGATGCCTGTTGGTGGCCCTTGCTCGGCCGCGGCCGCTTCTCTGCGCTGCCCCTAGGCGCAGTTCTATCCCCGGGCGTGGGAGGCGACTTCCATTTCTTATGGTAGACTCATACCATGCCAATTGCCATTGACGGTGCCGGCCGCGTCGTTATCCCCAAGGAGCTGCGAGACCGTCTTGGGCTCCAAAGCGGAAGGCCGGTCATCATTCGCGAGCGCGACGGGCGAATCGAGATCGAGCCGGAGCCGACGCCGATGTCTTTGTCTCGGCGAGCCGGAGGCTCGGTCGCGGTCCCCGAGGAGCAACTCCCGCCTCTGACCGACGAGATCGTGCGCGACACACTGGAGCGCACGCGACGGTGATCGCGGTCGACACGAGCGTCGTGGTGGCCGCGTTCGCGTCTTGGCACGAGGGCCATCCGGCCGCAGCGGCGATCCTCGCCCGCAAACCACGGGTGCCCGCCCACGTCCTGGTCGAGACGTATTCGGTCCTCACCCGCCTGCCCTCTCCTCACCGCGCGCCGGCGGGATTGGTCGCGGCTTTCCTGGCCGAGCGGTTCGGCGAGCCGCCGCTCGCTCTGCCGCCGCGTGCTCACTTGCGTCTTATAGAGCAGGCCGCAGCGAAGGGGATCGCGGGAGGAGCGATTCACGACGCGCTCATCGCCGCAACGGCCCGGCACGCTCGCGCCAGGCTCCTGACGCGCGACAAACGAGCAGCGGCGACCTACGGGCTCTTCGACGTCGACTTCGAGATGCTCACCACCTGAACGTCTCTCAAACCGTCCTCTGTTCGGATGCGATTCTGCCAGATGCTGGGTAACGCGGTTTCACGGACAGAACACGGACAAGGGAAGTCGCCGATTCTCGATTCTCAATTCACAGTTTCTCCACTCTCACTGTCGCGTTGTAGTCCGGCTCGCCTGATTCGGGATCGACCGCGGAACCGGACAGTAGCGGCATTCCCTCCGGCCAGTGAGCCTCGAGATTACCCGGCTTGATCGGGGAAAGGCGCACCCGTCCCCGGAACTCCCCAGTGTCGGAGACGAGGCGAACGGTGTCCCCGTCTGATAGAGAAAGCTGCCGCGCGTCCTCCGCGCTCATCAGGACGTCCTCGCGCCGGGCCCCGGTTAAGGGGTCTTCCTCATGTTGCACCATCGAGTTGAACTGTTTGCCGCGACGTGTCGAAAGGAAGAAGTCAGAGCGGCGCTCCCGTTTCGGCAGATCCACCACGGCGAAGTGCGCCTTGCCGTCCGGGGTCGCGAAGCGACCGTCCTCGAAGAGCCTCTCGCCTCCCCACTGAACCTGGTCCCCCTGCCGCGCGAGCGTCTCGATGCCCCGGTAGAGCGGGATCGCGCGCGCGATTTCCTCCCGGATGGCGTTGGTCGAGGCGAAGCGGATCTTGGCCTGGTCGTTCGGGCGCACGCGCGCGGCGACCTCGCAGAAGACTTCCCACTCGGGGCGCGCACCGCGGATGCGCCTTCCCGGGATCTCCGGCGAAAAGATGATCCGCCGCTCGGTAGAAGTCTCGGTGACACCGCCGGGAGTCTCGTAGCGCGTGGCGGCGGGAAGGACGAGGACCGTGTCGGAGGGCTCGACCAGCATCGAGGAGGTGACGACGATGTCCTGATGGATGCGCAGCGCCGGCTTCTCGAGCGCCCGGCGGTTGCGGGCAGCGTCCGGCACAGTCTCGAGAAAGTTGCCGCCCACGATCCAGAAGACGTCGATCCTGCCAGATGCCGCGGCTTCGATCTGTTCGACAGCCGCCATGCCTGGGAGGCGTGGCGGAGGAAAGCCCCAGACCTCTTCCCAGAGATCGAGCGCTTTCTTGTCCGGACTCGGGGCGCATCCAACCTCGGCCCCGCCTTGGACCCCGGAGTGCCCGCGGATCGGCATCAGCCCGCGGTTTGGGCGTCCGGGGAGCCCGCGCGCAAGGCCCACGTTGACGAGCGCGCGGATCGTTTCGGCTCCGTTGGCGTGCTGGGTGAGACCCATGGACCACACGAAGTGGGCGTTCGGGCGCGCGATGAGGAGTCGCGCGAATTCCCGCATACGCTGGCGGGAGGTACCGCTGCCGCTCTCGAGCTCCTCCCACGTCTGATTCCGGACGGCGGCCGCAGCCTGGTCGAAGCCCGCCGTGCGGCTCTGAACGAATTCGCTGTCGATTCCCGAGGGCTCCTCCAGGAGCGCCTTGAGGACGCCGTTCAAGAACGCCAGGTCGCCGCCGGTGTCCACCTCGAACCAATGGTCGGCGAGCTTGGTTCCGAAGAGCGCGGACTCGGCAACCGAGGGGACCCAGTAACGCTCGAGGCCCGGCTCGTGATACGGGTTGACGACGGCGATCTCGGCGCCCAGCTTCTTCGCCTCGTAGAGATACTTAGTCGTCACCGGCTGGTTGTTGGGTGTGTTCGAGCCGAAGAAGACGATCAGGTCGGACTTCAACCAGTCACGATAGGAGCAGGTCGAGGCGCCGTATCCGAGCATTCCCTTCATCGCAGTCGTCGAGGCCGCATGGCAGAGGCGCGCGGAGTTGTCCACGTGGCTCGAGCCGAGGAAGCGGGCGACTTTTTGGGCCGTGTAGTAGGTTTCGTTCGGGATTCCCCGGGAGGTCATGTAGAAAGCCACCCGGTTCGGGTCGGCGCCGGAGAGCCGCGCGGCGGCTAGGTCCAACGCCTCCTCCCAGGAGAGGACGCGAAAACCGCGGTCTCCCCGCCGTCGGATCATCGGTTGCGACAGCCGTCCCAGCTCCCGAAGCTTGCGGGAGGAGAGGTGCGAGAGCGCCTCGGCGTGCTCGAGCCGGCGAGGATCGAGTGCGGGCATCGTGTTCAGGCGCATCAGCTCCAGCCGAATCATGCAAAGATGAATCCCGTCGATCGTCCAGTCGCGTACGCCGGCTGTACCGAGCGCGCAGCCATCGCAGACTCCGTGTGTCAGGATCCGCCAGGCGAAGGGGAGTTGGTCCCGGTTCTCCCAGGCGATTCGCGCCATTTCGGTGTAATGCCGCGGCTTGACCTGACCCGCGCCGAGGGGGGAGAGCGAGGCCCAGAGGGACGGCTTCCACGCCATGCGTTGCGATTCTAAGGCCTCCTCACGCGCGCCTCGCAAAACTTCCCGTGATCCCGGCGGCGGCGAGCGCCAGCGCCTCCTGAATTGTGCGCCTGTGTCCGCGGAAAACACTTCCGCGTCATTCGGATCGCGGGGGACCCCGGTCCGCGTGCAGTACTCCCTGGCGCCGAAGAGACGCGCCTTCGAGACCGTTCGAGCCCAGTAAGAGAGGGCGCGAACGCACTTCTTCACTAGAGACGCCGAAGGGCCTCTTTTTTCCCGTGATAGGCTAGAGACCTCCGATCTCCTCCGACGGTTCGCGTCGGCCAATCCGTGGCCGCCCGTCGTCGGCTCTTTCGGCGAGAAAGGCAAGTCCGTCATGGATCGCATCCTGCGAAAGTGGAACTGCAGGAATTGCGGCCGGTCAAACGAGATCGTCGTCGCTCCCGATGGAACGATCAAGTGCGAGTACTGCTCCGATATAGCGCCGATCAAGCCCAGCAGGGTCCCGAGAGGCGAGACTCTGGTCCGGTCATCGAACCCGTGTGCCGCTCTCACGATGGAAAGACGTCAAGCCGAGAGCGCGCCTCCCGTGCTCCCCGTCGCTGACGAGGCCGAGAGGCGGCAGGTCGTAGCTCGACTGAGGGAGCGGTACGGCGAGGCGCGGGATCTCGCTTCGCCGACGGAGGCCCATGCGAACCTCGAATGGATCATCGGCGCGCGGCGGAATCTCGGTCAGGATGAGGCGGCCCTCGACAGGACAGTAGCCGAGCTCGTAGTCCTTTGGCTGGAGGATCTCGCGGTGGGACTCGACATCCAGGTTCCGTCGCAACGCGCGGCGGAAGCCGACGAGAGCGAGATCTCGACCACTCCGTCGCGCCAAGCCGTTGTGCATGGTCTCCGGGCGGCGACGCGAGAGTTTGCTGTTGCCTTCCTGGGTCCGTACTGAAGCCGAGGACACCGCATGAAAACGCAGCAGATTTTCGCGATCAAGTTCAGCCGCCTCCCGAGAGTGGGCGACTCCGCGGGACTCATTCTCCTGCACATTGACACATCCAATGGAGCCGAGCCGCCCAGGAGGATCGGAGCCTTGACCGATGTTGCCCTGCGGGGGCGGCTCGCTCACTATGACCTGCACTCGGCCAATGAGGTCGCCGCGATCCGCCAAGCACTCGGGCAGGACCGCGGGCAGGTGACCGTCTATGAGGGTTGGAGCGGCCTCGGAAGCTGTCTCCAGTTCTGGCACAGCTTCGTCGGCTCGCAGATCCGGCCCGTGGAATGGACTTGCGAAACGTGCTCGGCCCCGAACCGTGCAGACGTAGGCGCAAGTGTCGGCGAAACCTTCCCGCGCGCCTGCAAGTGCGGCAAGGT
>DASXTI010000131.1:0-11037 GCA_036505535.1 Thermoanaerobaculia bacterium | reverse complement strand
CGAGATTTCGGCGTAGCGTGGCGGCACGCGGGCTCGTCGCGAGCATTGACTCGGTGAGCTCCGATGCCGTCTCCGGATCCCCCGGCTTTGCCACTCCGGTCAAGCGGCAGAGCTCCGCGAACACCTCGTGATTGGGGCGCGCCTCGCCCACAGGCGCGATGACGGGCTCCGCCTGCTGGAGAACAAAGGCGCCGTAGCCGCGCGACAGCTCGGTACGCTCCAGAAAAGTCGCCGCCGGAAGGACGACGTCGGCGTAACGGGCCGTATCCGTCATCACGGGATCGAAGACGACCGTGAAGAGGTCCTCGCGCTCGAGCCCCGCCCGCACTCTCCCCTGGTCGGGGATCGTCACAAGAGGATTGGAGTTGTAGACGAAGAGGAGATCGATGGGGCCATTTCCCTTCACGGCAAGCGCAGAGCCGAGCCGGGTCATGTTGATCTCGCGGACTGGCGGCGCCTGCGCCTCGGCCGCCGCGAGAGGGTCGATCTCCCTCCAGGCCGCGGAGTTGCTCATCGTGTAGCCGCCGCCGCGCACGCCGAACTTTCCGGCCACAGCCGGCAGGGCGAGCACCGCCGCCACGGCCGAGCCGCCGTTGCGGTTGCGCTCGAGACCCCAGCCGCATCGGAGGGCCGCGGGGCTCGATTCGGCGTACATCGAAGCGAAGCGCTCGATGTCGGAGGGCGAGACCCGAGTCTCGCTCGACGCCCGCTTCAGCGTCCACGCCTCCGAACGGCGGCGTAATTCCTCGACACCCGTGGCATGGGCGGCGAGGAACTCGGAATCCTCGAGGCCGCGCTCGAAGAGCCATCGGATGACGGCGAGCGCCAGGGGAAGATCGGTTCCCGGATGAGCGGCGAGGTGGAGATCCGCGCGCTCCGCCAGCCGCGTCCGCCGGGGGTCCACGACGATGAGTCGAGCCCCCCGCCTCTGCGCATGCTGGATGAAGGGAACCAGGTGGATCCCCGATACCGATGGGTTCACTCCCCACAGCACGATCAGACGGGCCTCCGCATAGTCCTGCAACGCGATGCCCGGCATCTTCCCGTACAGCCCCAGCGCGGCGCGCCCCGAAGGCGCGGCACAGACGGTCCGGGCCAGCCGCGAGGCGCCCAGGCGATAGAAGAGCCGCGCATCCGTCGTGTCCTGGGACAAATAGCCGTTCGAACCGCCGTACGAGAAGGGAAGAATCCCCTCGCCTCCTTTGTCACAAACGGCCTTCATGCGGGAAGCCACGAGCGCGAGCGATTCGTCCCACGACACGCGGCGAAACCGTCCGTCCCCCTTTCGGCCCGTCCGGACTCCGGGGTGTCGAATTCGCGCATCGCCGTAGAGGTGCTCCGGATAGCGCCGGACCTTGGCGCAGATGTAGCCGCCCGTCAGGGGATTGACGTGGGATCCGCCGATGGCGACCACGCGACCCTCTGACACCGTGACGTCGAGGCTGCATGCGTCGGGACAGTCGAGTGGACAGGCGCTCGCCACGTGCCGCGCGAGCCCGGGGGAGGCCGTGGCGCTCAGGGGGCACCGCCGCCGAGGATGCGATCGACGGTATTCATGGCAATCGGATGGTAACCCGGCCGGGCCTTCCGATAGATGGCCAGAGCGCGCTCGTGTCCTCCCGGCGTCTTCACGAGCTCTTCGTAGAGAGGCTTGATGAACTTGCGGCGGCCGATCGACGTGAGAAACCTCTCGAGCCGGTCGTCGGCCTCGGCGTATCCGCCGCGAATCGACATCAGGAGCCACTGAAACGCGATTTCGGCATTTTCGGAGCCCGTCAGGCCGAAGGCGGAATCGAGCTCCCGCATTCTCGGGGGCGCCAAGGGGATCGGGAGCTTCCGGAGGAACTGCAACCTCTCCTGCGTCGACCAACGGCCAAACGGCACTCCGGAGGCGTCGATGCGACCCGACGCCCATTCCTGCGCATCTCGCGCGGCCGCGGCCAGCGCGCGCGAGACCGGCCGCGGAGCGACCGAGGGGAGTCCCGGCCGCTCGATCCACTCCTCGAGCGGTATGCCGGCGGCCTTCGCGCCGTCCGAGGCGAAGAGATGATCTCGGAGATAGCGCACGAAGTCGCCGGTCACGATGCTCTGAAACGCGAATCGATCGAAGTATCCGCACAGGAAGAGGTCGAAGCGCTGCCGTCCGAAGGTCTCCTCCAGCGACCGGAGAAAGAGGCAGCCCTTCTCGTAAGGAAGACGTGTGGCGCCATCGTCCGGATCGCGTCCCGTCAAGTCGATGTGCAAGATCTCGTCGCGATCCTCGAGCCTCGCGATCTCATCCTCGAGATCCTGCCGGCCGAGGACCGCCTCCATGGCCGCCGCCTCCGGACCATAGACCTCTTCGACGATGCGCCGCTCGATGTAGGTCGTGAAGCCCTCGTTGAGCCAGAAGTCGCTCCACGTCGCATTGGTCACGAGGTTTCCGGACCAGGAATGGGCGAGCTCGTGAGCGATGAGGGCGACGAGGCTCTTGTCCCCCGCGAGCACCGTCGGCGTGGCGAACGTCAGCCGCGGATTCTCCATTCCGCCGAAGGGAAAGCTCGGGGGGAGCACGAGGATGTCGTAACGGTCCCAACGATACGGGCCGTAGAGCCGCTCGGCGGCCTCCATCATCCTCTCGGTGTCCGAGAACTCCGAAGCGGCTCTCCCGATCACCGGCGGTTCGGCATAGACACCCGACCGCCCTCCGAGTGGCGCGAAGGCGATGTCTCCCGCGGCGATCGCCATCAGGTAGGGGGGAATGCGCTGCGGCATCTCGAAGCGGTAAACGCCGGCGCGCTCTCCCTTCGGGTTGCCCGCTGCGCTCATGACCGCGACGAGCCCCGGCGGGGTACGGACCCTTGCGCGGTAAGTCATCCGCACCTGCGGCGTGTCCTGAAGCGGTATCCAGCTTCGCGCATGGATGGACTGGGATTGAGAGAAGAGGTAGGGGTGCTTCTTACCGGCCGTCTGTGGCGGCTCCAGCCACTGGAGGCCCGAGGCCCTAGGGCTCGTGCGATAGGCGATGCGGACGCGATCGACTTCCGGCGCCAGAGTGACCGTGAGAGGGGCGCCCAGGATTGGATCGGTGGCGCCGACTTCGAAGCGAGTCTGCCTCCACGAATCCTCGCCCGAAGAGGCCTCGACGGAGGCGATCCGGAGACTTCGCGTGTCGAGCCGCAGCACCGTAGCTTCGGGAACGACCCGGTCGAGCATCAGCATCGCCGTTCCCTCGAGGATCTTCCGGTCGAAGAGCACGTCGAGCTCCAGGTCCACGTGCCGCACGCGGACCTCATGCGGGTTCGCGTAGGAGTGGATGTCCAGGGTCTGGCCGGATGTCGACGCGCCGGCCGGCCTCGAAGACGCACTCCCATCCGAGCAGGCCATCGCGAGTAGGAAGCTTAACAACCCGGGAACCTTCGTTCCACACCGAAGAGCGCGGCGCCAAAGCCCGCGACGCCGGAATAACGATCAGGAGCTTAAATCTCTAGTGCTCCGGCCTGACGAATGCGCGGCGGGACGGCGCATGTCACGATGACATCTAGCCGCCTCGAAGGGCGGGGGCTCGACGATCGGCGTGTCCTTGGTCGTCTTCAGCGTCGGACAGGCGACGATCGCTCCGGCGCCCGAGCCGATGTAGGGCATGCCATGGGCGACCCGGCGACGGATCACCTCGAGAAGGCCGGATCGGTGAAGTTCGGTAAAGAGTCGAAAGGTCAAGAGAAGCCGCCCCCGCTGAGGCATCGGGTGGCAACACCTCCTCCGCCTACTGCTTCCCGCCTCGTGGATACGGATCGTGGAAGACGAGGATCCTCCCCTTCTTCGGATCGCAGACGTAGGCATTCCCCGACGCGTCGGCGGCGACGCAATGCGCGTCCGGCGCCGTCGGAACTATTCCGAGAAGCGCGAGCGTCCCCTGTTCCGAAACACCGAAGATGGCCATGGTGGCGCTCTTCCCGCCGGGAAAGTAGAGGTGTTCGAGCCTCGGCGCATAGTCGATGATGTCCACCCCGTCCCCGGACGAGGAGGACGACAGCTCGCGCCCATCCGCCGCGGCGAGCGTTACCGCTTTCCCCTCCGCGCAGCCGACGAAGAGAAACCCGCGCTCTTGGTCGAGAGCGATCCCGCGCGATCCCTTGCATCCGTTGGTCCAAGGGGACGCCATCGCGCGCGACCGAACGTCGATCGCGACGGTGCGCCCTTCCCAGAGATGCGAGTAGGCGCGGCCCCGCTTCTCGTCGATCACCAGCGCCTCGGGCCCTCCTTTGACTTCGATGAATCCGGCCGCCACGGGCCGGATGGAGCCTTTCCCCTCGAGGCGGAAGATCTCGATGCGCTCGGCGTCCGGCTCCGTGACCCAGACTTCCTGGGTCGGCGGCACAAAGCGGACGTAGTCGGGGGAGGCGGAAAGCCTGACGCGAGCGACGATGCGCCTGGCACGCGGATCGACGACGGCGAGCTCTTTCGTGTCGCGGTCCGTCGCGAAGAGGTAGCCTCGCCCTTCGTCGGCCGACGTGGTTCCTTTGCCGTGACCGCCGGCGAACTTCTCGGATTTGCGGAATCCGCCAATCGCCGTGACGGCCCGGGTCGTGGGATCGATCAGATCGAGCGACCCGGTCCTGCCGGCGGGAACGAGCACAGCCGACAGGCCCCGCGCAAAGCGGAGGTCGTCGAAACCGATCCCCCCCGAGCCGCCAGGCAGCTCGACCGTTGCGGGACCTTCGGCGCCGCGGGCGCGCGGCGCGAAGACGCCAAAGAAGCCGGCCAATAGGAGGGCCAATAGAACGAGGGCGGACTGTCGCATGATTTCTCTCCTCGGAGCGAAACTCTCCTAGGCTTGAGCGGCCCGCTCACGCGGGCGATCCGCAGAGCCAGCGCAGAATCGACGCGCCGTCTCGGCGAGGATGGCGCGGCAGGCGAGCACCTCGTCCACGCATACGTACTCTTCGAGGCCGTGGAGCCCTTCTCCTCCAGGCCCGAATACGACCGACGGAATCCCGGCGTGACCGAGGATTGCCGCATCCGTCCAGTAGGTCATTCCGCCGCGACGAGGCCGCCGTCCGACCGTCTCCATCGCCGCCTCGAGCGCGTCGATGATCGGGTGCCCGCGAGGCGTCTCGTAGGGCGGTCGGCCGAAGAGTGAGCGCGCCGCGGCTTGGAAGGATGGATCTTCCTTGCGCAGAGAAGCGAGGATCGCCTCGGCCTCGGACAGCGCCACGTCGACACTCTCGCCGATCACGGTGCGGCGCTCGAGCCGCAGAGTGCAGCGGTCTGGATAGGTTGAAAGCTCGCGTCCTCCCTCGATGAGCGAGGCGTGCAGCGAGGCGGTTCCGAGTAGCGGGTGCGGCGAACGCCCCTGGAGCTCTCGCTCGAGGGCCTCCAGACGCGAGAGCACGCGACCCATCCGGAGAATCGCATCCTCTCCTTCCGCGGGCCGGCTACCGTGCGCGGCGCGGCCAAGCGTCTCGATCTCGACCCAGGAGAACCCCTTGTGCCCCACGGCGACGACGAGATCTGTCGGCTCGGCGACGATGGCGGCGTCGGCCTTCCAGGTCTTGACCAGCGTGTCTGCTCCCAGACTCGCGTGTTCTTCATCGGCGACGGCGGCGACGATGAGGCGCCCTCCGGGAAGACTCGCCGACGCCAGCTCCCGCGCCGCGCCGAGAATCGCGGCGAGACCCCCTTTCATGTCCTGCGAGCCTCGGCCATAGAGACGTCCGTCTCGCTCGACCGGATCGAAGGGAGCGGCCATCTCCTCCACACCCACCGTGTCGAGGTGTCCGCAGAGGATCAGAGACCGTCCGGGGGCCTTCCCTTCGAGCACACCGACGACATTGGGCCGGCCGGGCGCCGCCTGGACCGTCTCGACGTCCATGCCGGCCGCTGAGAGCACGCGCGCGACGGTGTCGGCGATTTCCGTCTCTCCGGCGCCCCCGGGGACCAGAGCCGGGTTGACCGAATCGATCGAGACGAGCTCGGCCAGCAGAGCGATCGTGGGGTCCCGCATGGGGTTTGATGCTATCAGTTGCTATATTTATATATCAAATGATATAGAACCAAGGATGGCCGGGGCGGTCCGGGACGGCTGGCGCGGTCGGTTGGGCCTGGCGGGGTGGCTCGCTCCCCTCGCCGCCGGGATATTCGTCTTCGGCCTCGGCGAGGAGCTCTGGTCGCGCTACCTCCCCGAGTACCTTCGCTTCCTGGGCGCCTCGGCGCTCGCCGTGGGCGCCTTCGGAACGCTCCAAGACCTGCTCGATGCCGCCTACGCCTACCCCGGAGGATGGCTTTCGGACCGGCTTGGAGGCCGCCGCGCGCTGCTCCTCTTCGGGCTTCTCACGACCGCTGGATTCGTCTTCTACCTCGTCTCGAGCTCGATCGCCGGCATCTTCCTCGGCGCCTTCCTCGTCATGGCATGGAAGTCTCTCGGGCTTCCTGCCACGTTCGCGCTCGTAGGCGAGGAACTCGCCGGGTCGCGACGCATCGTCGGGTTTACGGCGCAATCGATTCTAAAGCGCCTCCCCATCGTCATCGCGCCGCCTCTGGGGGGAGTTCTGATCGAGCATTTCGGAATGGCGCGCGGCATGCGAACCGGCTTCGTCATATCGATCGCGCTCTCGGGGGCGATGCTCATTGGTCTGTGGATGGCGTTCCGAGGAAGCGCCGAGCCCAGACGTCAGCTCTTCACCCCGGCCCTCTCCCGAGAGAAGAGGGGGAAGACGCGCTTGCACCCGACCTTGAAGCGCCTGCTGATCGCTGACTGTCTGATCCGGCTGTGCGAAGGGCTGCCCAACGTCTTCCTCGTCCTGTGGGCGCTCGAGATCCTCCGCGTCTCGCCGTCGCAGTTCGGCGTGGCAACTTCGGTTCTGATGGGGACGGCCATCCTCTCCTATTTTCCGGCCGCGGCGCTTGCCGAGCGCGTCGAAAAGAAGCCGTTCGTCATCGCGACGTTTCTTTTCTTCACCCTCTTTCCGCTTGCCGTGGTTTCTTCTCGCTCCTTCCTGCATTTGTTGGGCGCCTACGTCATCGGCGGCCTGCGCGAAGTCGGAGAGCCGGCGCGCAAGGCTCTGATCGTGGATTTCTCGACGCTCGGCACCCGGGGAAAGACCATCGGGCTCTACTACTCGATTCGCGGCTTCACCGTCGCCGGCGCCGCCGCGATCGGCGGCGCGCTCTGGACGATCCGCCCCGCTCTGACGTTCTTTGCGGCTGCGGTCCTGGGCGTCGCCGGCACTCTCTGGGCGGCGGTGACGCTCCCGTCCGGACCGGCTCTTTCGAAGCAGGGGGCATCATGACGAAACCGCCGCGTGCGAAGAAGGGGCCGGCCCCGCTCCCCTGGTACCTCCTGATCCACCAGCTTCCATCCGAGCCTCTGTACCTGCGGGCGAAGATTCGACAGCGCCTCGCACGCGTCGGCGCCATGGCGCTGAAGAACGCCGCCTACGTGCTGCCCCGCCGCGACGAGTGCCTGGAAGACTTTCAATGGATCGCCGAGGAGGCGATCGCCGGAGGCGGCGAGGCCTACGTTTGCGAGGCGGAGTTCCTCGAGAGCCGCACCGACACGGTATTGGTCGAGCAGTTCCGCGGCGCGCGCAATGCGGACTACGAGGCGCTCGCAAAGACCATTCGCGAGTGGAGCGGTTCGGGCCGGCGCGGGTCGCCCGTTCCTCCGGAGGAAGATCTGCCGGCCCTCATCGCGCGCGTCCGCAAGCGCTTCGACGAGATCGAAAGAATCGACTTCTTCCGGGCCTCCGGGCGAACCAAGACCAGAAAGCTGCTGCGCGAGCTCGAGAATCGGCGCCGGCCTCGCCGCCCGGCCCCCGGCCCGGACGATCTCGCCGGGCGGACTTGGGTCACCCGGCGCGGCGTCCACATCGATCGCATCGCCTCGGCCTGGCTCATCCGCCGGTTCGTCGACCCGAAGGCGCGCTTTCGTTTCATCGATCCAAAGGAGCCCGCGCGAGTCGGCGAGCTGAGCTTCGATGTGGTCGGAGGCGACTTCTCCCACGAGGGAGACCGCTGCACGTTCGAGACCCTGCTGGCGCGAACGGGCGTCGCGGAGCACGCGCTCACGGAGATCGCCGAGATCGTCCACGACATCGATCTGAAGGACGGCAAGTTCGGCCGGGCCGAAGCGGCGGGCCTGGAACAGCTCCTGATCGGCTTGGTTCTCGCGAATCCCGAGGACGAAGCGCGTCTCGAACGCGGCATGTTGCTATTTGACGAGCTCTACCAATCGTTCCGGAAAAGTCGTCCGACGCTGTCAAAGGAGGCTCCGAAATGAAGCGACCCCTGTTCGCTTCGGCTTTCGCGCTCGTATTTCCCCTCTCGGCCGCTCTCGCGGCTTCCCCGCCGGAGAGCGGCTGGGAACCTGTCGACAAGGTCTTCGGCAATCCCGGAAAGGATCAGCCGGGCGACGTCCGCCGGTACGGATGGCCTCGGACGGACCTGCATGTCCGGATCGCGGACATTCCCGTCGAGCCGGCCCTCGCGCTCGGCGGCTGGGCGGCCTTCAAGAAAACGGGGAACGGAGGAGACGCGGTCACGATGGGCGACCTCGTGCTCCTCGGCCCGGAGGTCAATCCGGTCGCCCGGGCGCTGCAGGCGGGAGGTTTCGAAATCCTCGCGATCCACAACCACTTGATCGACGAAATCCCGCGAGTCGTGTACCTCCACTTCCACGGAACCGGGGACGCGACGGCGCTGGCGAAGACCCTGAAAGCGGCGCTGGAGAAGACAAAGACGCCGCTGATGCCTCCGGCCGGGAAAACGCCGGCCAAACCCAGCCCGGCCCAAGAGAAGGTCTTTCAGAAGATCCAGGACGTGCTCGGCCGCAAGGGCACCATGGCCGGCACAGTCCTTCAGCTCGGCGTTCCACGCGCCGACTCGATCCGGGATGGCGAAATGGAGGTTCCGCCGAGCATGGGGATGGCGAACGCGATCAACTTCGAGACCGTCGAAAACCGTGTCGCGACGACGGGCGACTTCGTGCTCATCGCCGACGAGGTCAACCCCGTGATCCGGGAGCTTCACGCGCACGGCATCCAGGTGACGGCGCTCCACTCGCACATGCTCCGCGAGAGCCCGCGACTCTTCTTCATGCACTTCTGGGGGGTCGACACCGCCGAGAAGATCGCGGAGGGGATCAAGGCCGCTCTGGCGAAGGTCGCAACCAAGTGAGGAAGAGTAAAGAGGAATCATGAACAGGAAAACCGCGATTCTGATCGTCGCCGCGATCGTCGGGGTGCTGCTGCCAGCCCTTGGCGGGAGGGCCGAGGAGAAGGGCGTCGACTGGAAGATGCTTCAGACAGCGAAGGTGTCGCTTGAGAAGGGACTCGTGGCGGCAGAGCGGCAGGGGAAGCCGATTTCCGGCAAGTTCGAGATCGGAGATGGCAAACTCCAGCTCTCCGTCTACACCGCCAAGCAGAACATGTTCTGGGAAGTGATCGTCGATCACACGAGCGGCAAGATCTCGAAGACCGAAGAGATCAAGGAGAGAGAGGACCTTTCTGCCGCCACGGCGCAGAACCAGGCGATGGCGAAGTCGAAAAAGAGCCTCCGCTCTGCCGTCGAGAAAGCAAGATCGGGCAACGACGGGTATCGAGCCATCAGCGTCGTGCCGTCTCTGGAGGGCGGGCGGCCTGTCGCCTCGATCGTTCTCGAGAACGCGACCGGAACGAAAACAGTCTCGGAAGTCCTCGATTAAGGAAGAGCGAGGCCGTCATGCGGTGGGTCACGCGCAAGCGCATCCACGTCAACCGGACGGCGACCGCCTGGCTGATCCGCCGATTCCTGGACCCCGAGGCAGAGATCCTCTTCGTAGAGCCGGGCGAAGTCGTAGGTCTTCAGGAGCGCGAGGGAGCGATCGGCTTCGACGCGCCGGGAGCGACGTACCCGCATCGCGATGAACGGGGACGCTGCTCCTTCGAGGCACTGATCGAGGAGAGACTCCCAGGAGACGCCGCTCTCCAGCGGATGCGGAAGATCGTGCACGGGGCAGATTTCCCCGCCGAAATGGAGATCACACGAGAGTCGGCCGGCCTCTGGGCGATCAGCCAGGGGTTCACTGACGTCGGGAAGGACGACGCCGACATCCTCGAGCGCGCATCCTTCCTCTACGACTCGCTCTACGCACACTTGAAGGGGACTCATTGAACTGAGGAGAGAAAAAAAGGAGGTCGAGATGAGGAACTTTTCGCATCGGGAGGCTTGCGCCGCCCTAATATCGCTTGCCCTGGCTTGGCCCGCGGCGGCTCAGCTGTCGTCGGCCGGCGCGAAGACGTTAACGTTCGACGGCGATGCCGCCGGCTCGCCCCCAGCCGGCTTCGAGTTCGCCCGCACCGGGCAGGGCGCCGAAGGAAAATGGATCGTTCGCGCGGATCCCGACAAATCGACCAACCGCGTGCTCGTTCAGGAGAGCGCGGATCCTACGGACTATCGTTTCCCGCTCGCCGTCGTCAAGGACGGAACGTACAAGGATGTGACCCTCTCGGTCCGCGCCAGGCCAATCTCAGGGAAAGTGGATCAGGGCTTCGGGATGGTCTGGCGCTACAAGGACGCCGACAACTACTACATCACTCGCTGCAACGCGGACGAGGACAACTGCACGATCTACCACACCGTCGCCGGCCGCCGGAGGTCGTTCCAGAACAAGCCGATCACGGTCGCGAAGAATACCTGGCACACGCTGAAGCTCGAGGCGGTCGGGGACCACTTCGTCGTGTGGTTTGACGGCACGAAGGTTCTCGACGCGAAAGACGAGACCTTCAAGGATGCGGGAAAGGTTGGGCTCTGGACGAAGGCAGACTCGGTGATCCAGTTCGACGATTTCACGATCGAAGGCCACTGATTTTGGGCCTCGCGCGCGAACCGCGGCAACGTGGCGAAACGGATTAACACGAGGGGCCGGCTTCGCGCGAAGAGTCCCCGAGCCGTAACCTTCCCGGAGGCGCTCGCCTACTGGGTCCGGCTCGGCTTCATCAGCTTCGGCGGGCCGGCCGGCCAGATCGCGATCATGCAGCGCGATCTGGTGGACCGCCGGAAATGGATCTCGCAGGAGCG
>DASXTI010000130.1:0-9241 GCA_036505535.1 Thermoanaerobaculia bacterium | reverse complement strand
GCGCAGAGGCGCCCCGGCCCCGAGAGCAGGCGCGGCGCAACGCCGTCCGGCCCCTCGGCCGCGCGCAGCAGCACCGCCTCGGGCATCCCGCGCCGTCGCGTCACGACGTTGGCGCAGTAATGCATTCCGTAGACGAAGAACACGTAGAGGTGTCCGCCGTCCGCGTACATCGGCTCCACCCGCGGGCTCCGCCGCCCCCTCCAAGAGTGTGCGGCCCGGTCCGTCGACCCGAGGTAGGCCTCCGTCTCGACGATGCGCCCGCCGTACCAACGGCCCCGATATCGCCGCGCGATGTACGCGCCGATGAGGCTCCGCGCGACGGCCACCGTGCCACGGCGGTAAAAGGCGCGCGGAGGCTCGGTCAGGCCGAGGCTCTCAGGGTCCAGAGCGAGGCGCGGATCCGGACGTTTCGCTATCATGCGGCCCATCCTGGGGAGCGAAGACATTCTATGAACATCCTCGTTACCGGCGGCGCGGGATTCATCGGCTCGCACATGGCAAGACGGCACCTTGCCGACGGCCACCGCGTCGTCATCGTGGACGATCTCTCCTCGGGCAGACGCGAGCGGCTCCCGAAGGAAGCGCGCTTCGTCCTGGCAGACATCGCCGAGAACGATCTCTCCCCTCTCCTGCAGGAAGAGAAAATCGACTTCGTCTCCCACCACGCCGCCCAGATCGACCTGCGCCACAGCGTCGCGGACCCCATCGGAGACGCGCGCGCGAACGTCATCGGGAGCTTGAGGCTCTTCGAGGCGTGCCGCCGAGCCGGGACGCGCCGGATCCTCTTCGCCTCCACGGGCGGGGCGCTTTACGGCGAGCCCGAGGAGGGTCGACCCGCGCCCGAGGGCCATCCGACAAACCCGATCTCTCCCTATGGGTGCGCCAAGCTCTCGATCGAGAAGTATCTCTACTACTACCGGGCGGTTCACGGTTTTCAGACGCAGGTCCTCCGCTATGCCAACGTCTACGGCCCCTGGCAGGATGGGACGGGCGAAGCCGGGGTCGTCGCGATCTTCTCCGAGGGGATGCTCGGTCATCGCCCCTTGAAGATCAACGGCGACGGCGAACAGACCCGCGACTACGTCTACGTCGGCGATCTGGTGGAGGCCGCCGCCCGCGCCGCCGAGAGCGAGAAGAGCGGCGTCTGGAACCTCGGCACCGGAATCGAAACATCGGTCAACCGGCTCTTCGAGCTTCTCGCACACGAGTACGGTTATGCGCGGACGCCGCCGCACGTCGCCGCGCCCGCCGGCGAGCAGCGACGCAGCGTCCTCGACGGATCGCTCGCGCGCCGGGACTTCGACCTGCCCCCTTACACGAAGCTCGAGGAGGGGTTGAAGGTCACGGCGGACTTCTTCCGGAAGCGCCAATCACCCGGATCCGAGATCTCGTCCGGACGCCTCTAGCTCGGCGGATTCGTCTGTGGGCGAGGTTCGGGAGACGGCACCGACGGAGCGTCACGCTTCAAGACGACCACCGTGCGGTCGTCCTCGGGCGCGCCGCCGCCCGCGTACTCGTTGACGCGCTTGATGAGGGCACGGGCGATCTCGTCGCACGGCAACGGGCGGAGATCCAGAAATGCCCCCGTGAGCCGCCCGACGCCGAATTCGCCTTCGCCCCCGTGCGCCTCGACCATGCCGTCCGTGTAGAGGAGCAGCGCGTCTCCGGGCTCCAGGCGCCGGTAGCCGCGCGTGTAGGTCGCGTTGGGAGTGGGACCGATGACGACGCCGGTCTGGATCAGCGGCGTGACGGACCCGTCGTGGAAATGCAGTGGATGCGGGTGGCCGGCATTGACGTACATCAGGCTTCCGTTGTCCTCGATCTCGCCATAGAAGAGAGACACGAACCGGGTCGTGAGACGCGACTCGTGGATGATGCGGTTCAACCGCTCGACGGTTCGCACGATCTTGAAATCCCGTTCGACCGCCATGCGCAGCCCGGTGTAAACGTCCCGCACCTGGAGCGCCGCCGGTAGGCCGTGGCCCGACGCGTCGGCGATCGCGATGCCGAGGATCCGGTCGGAGACCGGAATGAAGTCGAAGTAATCCCCTCCGACGAGCTCGGCCGGCGTGGTGTATCCCGCGATCTCCAATTCGCCGCGGCGGACCGCCCGCTTCGGGAGGATCGACATCTGAATGCTGCGGGCCTCTTTCAGCTCCGACACATAGCGGTCCTGCCTCAACTTCTGGTCCACGGCGTGGCGCAGAATCCCCAGCGAGGTGATGAGGTCCTCCTCCGGCGCGGCCGGATCGACCGAGAAGGAGAGGATGTACTCGTCGTCCCCCACCGCGATCGCGGCGAACCGCTCGGCCCCGAGCCGGCGCTCGAGCTCCGGATCCACTCCCGGCGCGCTCAAGTCCATGACCGCCACCCCCTCGTCGATGACTCGGCGAATCGGCGGGTAATCCTCCCGGATGAAGAGGCCGGGGGCGACGGCCGGCACCGCCCCGAAGGTCCGCGTCAGCTCGTAACCCCCGTCGCGCCGTTCGTACAGCCGGCCGCCACGCACGCCGAGAACCTCCTCGAACTGCTCGATGACCGTGGAAGCGGTCTGCGTGATCGTCGCGGTCGGATCCGAAGCACGCTCGATCGCGCGGATCGCCTTCTCGACCTTGCGGAAGAGGAATTTTCCGGTCGCCATGAAGCGACGGATTCTATCCCGGGTGCCGTGCCGCCTCCGCTGGCCTCGCGTAGAATTCCTTCGCTGATGGACATCCGACCCCGCGGCGGCCTCCGTATCGCTCTCGGGGTTGGCGCATCTCTCCTGCTTCTCTGCTTCTGCGGGCACGACACGAAGCCGGGGCGCGTTCTCGTGCTCGGCATCGACGGCGCGGACCCCGCCACGATCGATCTTCTGATGTCGGAGGGGAAGCTTCCGAACTTTGCAAAGCTTCGAGGAGAGGGGGCCTACGCGCCGCTGCTTTCGGCGAAGCCTCTACTCTCCCCGGTCATCTGGACGACGATCGCAACCGGAAAAACCCCGGATCGCCACCGCATCGGTCATTTCGTGGCGGTCAACTCGTCGACCGGCGAACAGCTTCCCGTCACCAGCGCCATGCGGCGCGTCAAGGCAGTCTGGAACATCCTTTCCGAGGCGAACCGCTCGGTGGACGTCGTGGGTTGGTGGGCGACGTGGCCGGCCGAAAAGGTTCGCGGCTCGATCGTCTCGGACCACTTCGCCTATCACTTCCTCATGGAAGAGTCCGCCGCGGCCGACACGGCTCCCGGCAAGGTCTATCCCCCGGAGCTCGAGAAGAGCCTGATCCCGTTGCTTCGACGCCCGCAGGACGTCCGGCCCGAAGAGCTTTCCTCTTTCGTTGCGGTCTCCAAGGAAGAGTTCGCGCAACCCTTCGACTTTGAAAGGGACCTCTCCCATTTCAAATGGGCGTACGGGACCGCGGAGGGGTACACGAACATCGGTCTGCGACTCTGGAAACAAGACCGGCCCGACGCCCTCCTGGTCTACATCGAGGGGGTCGACTCCGCCTCCCATCTCTTCGGCCACCTCTTTCGCGCCGGGCCGCTCTCGGGCGAGCTCGCCGAGCAGCAGAAGAAGTACGGTCGGGCGGTGGAGCAGATGTACATCTACGCCGATTCGCTCCTGGGCCGGTTTCTGCAGGCGATGGACCGGAAGACGACACTCGTCGTTCTTTCCGACCATGGCTTCGAGCTCGGCCGACTTCAGGACGATCCGAGCAAGACACGGGACATGCGAAGAGTCAGCGAGACCTTCCACCGCATGGAGGGAATCCTCTACATGTACGGCTATCGCGTGAAGCCCCACACCCGGATCGACCGGCCGACGATCCTGGACTTCACGCCGACCGTCTTGGCGTTGAACGGTCTGGGGCGGGCGGCCGACATGCCCGGCCGTGTTCTCAACGAGGCTCTCGAGATCACCGTGCCGGCGCCGGTCCCGACGTACGAGACGACACTGGTCGCCTCGGCGGAAGGCGCCACTCCGCCCGCCGACTCCAAGGTCGACCCCGAGATCGCCAAGAAGCTGCAGAGCCTCGGTTACATCGGGGCGAAGTCGTCGACGAGCGACCGCAACCTCGCCGGAATTCACTTCGAGACAGGCCGGTATGCGGAAGCGGAGAAGGAGTACGACAGACTGGTGAAGGAGAACCCAAAGGATAGCGCCCTTCGGGCGAGCTACGCGGGCGCTCTGGGAGCTCTCGGCCGATACGACGCGGCCCTCGAGCAGCTCACGGCCGCGATCGAGATCGAGCCCTTGAACGTCGAGGCCTACCACAATCGCGCCGTCATCCACGAGCGCAAGGGCGAGCGCGACGCCGCGATCCGCGACTACCAGATGGCCGTTCGATACAACCCGCAGTACGCTCCCTCCCGGCAGGCTCTGGCTCGGCTCAACGCACCGCTCCCGCAGGCTCCGCGGACCGGGGAGGAGAAGAGGGCCACGGCGCTGGCCGAGGCCGCGGCGGCGGCGGCGCGAAGAGGCGACTACGCCGAGGCGGCCTCGAAGCTCGATGAAGCCGGCCGAATCGCTCCCCGCCTCGCGCTGATTTACCAGTATCGCGCCAACGTGGCATATCTGAAGGGAGACCGCGCCGCCGCCATCGCCGCCCTGAAGCAAGGCCTGCGGCTCGAGCCCGATAACGCCCTCTTTCGCAAGAACCTGAAGCGATTGGAACAGCCCCCGTCCCCTTCTTCCCGCTGACGATTCGAGTGGAGGCCTCGAGCCACTCTTCGCGCGACGAGACGTGGCGGCTCCTCGCCGTGGCCGCCTTTCCTTTCGCCGTCTATGCCGCCGGAGCCTGCTGCACGGCTTACGTCGGCGACTCCGGCGACCTCCTGACGGCGATCGCCGTCATGGGGATCCCGCACCCTTCCGGTTACCCGCTCTACGTTCTGACGGGGCGGCTCTGGTCCGCCATCCTCTGGTTCCTTCCTCTGCCCTGGAGCCTGAGTCTCTTCTCGGCGGCGTGCGCGGCCGCCGCCTGCGGCGTTCTATACCGAACGGCGCGCGAAAGCGGCGTTGGTTTCGCGGCGGCGGCCGGATCGGCATGGCTTCTCGCCTTCTCGCCGAGCTTCTGGGCCGAGTCCAACGTGCAGCGCGTCTATGCGTTGAACGCCCTCTTCGTCGCGCTGGCGCTCCTCTTTGCGCTGCGCTGGCACCGGCAGAGGCGGGACCGCGATCTCGTCGCGGCGGCGTTCCTCTGCGGCCTGGGCGCAAGCAATCATCTGGAGATGGGGGTCGTCGGCGTCTCGATCGGCGTCTTCACCGTCGCGGCGAACCCGGCGATCCTGCGAAGATTCCGGCTTCTGGCCGCTTGCGTCGCGGCCGCCGCCGTCGGCCTGCTCCCCTATCTCTACCTTCCGCTGCGTGCCCGAGGCCACCCGTTGCTGGACTGGGGGCATCCCGTCACCCTGAAGAGCTTCGCGGGGGTCGTCATGCGCTCGGACTTCTGGCGGCGCTCCTGGGCACGGGGGCCTTCCGATCTCCTTGCGATTCTCTCCGACTACGCCCGCAGTCTCGCCGTGGAATCCGGATGGGTCGGAGTGGGTCTCGGCGCGCTTGCCGTGGCTCTTCTTCTCGCCCGGCGCCGCCGCTGGCCCGTTCTTCTCCCTCTGTTGATCATGGCGGGCAATCTCCTCGTGATGGCCCTCCACGGCTCGCGCGGCGACATCTTCATCTGGCACCGCTACTACATCCCGTCCTATCTGGCGCTGGCGCTTATGGCCACATGGGGATGGCAGTCCCTCTTCGAGCAGTTGCCGCGCGTCTTTTCGGCGGCCGCGCTCCTGCCTCCCCTCGCCCTGCTCGCCGCCGGATACGCGCCCAACGACCGCAGCCGCTATCGGGTCGCGGAGGACTACTCGCGGACGCTTCTCGGGACCCTCCCTCCCGGCTCTCAGCTGATCGCCGCCGACGACAACATCCTCTTCGTCCTGATGTATCTGAACCTCGGCGAAAAGCTTCGCCCCGACGTGAACCTGATTCTCGAAGGCGTGGGCGGCGCGCGCCTTCCGCCCCTCGCGTTCAATCCGGACACGGACCCCGTTTTCCTGACGCACTATCCCAATTGGAATGCGCCGGGCCTAGAGGCGGTGCCGGTCGGCCTCGCCTTCCGCGCATGGCGCGCCGGGCGGCCCTGGCCTCTCCCCTTCGCCGTGAAGGATTACCTCGACGGCGAACGGGATCCGCGCGTGCCGAAGGACTATCTGACCCAGAATCTCGTTGGAAACTTCCACTACATGCTCGGCGTGACCTTCGAGAGGCGAGACTGGCTTCGCGCGCGTCGGGAGTTCGCGATCGCCGCCGCCGCGGCGCCCGAAAACGACGTTCTCTTCTACAACTTGGGCCTGATCTTTCGCCGGAGTGGGCTGCTGGATGAGTCACTCGCGGCGTTCCGCCGGTCGGAGGAGATCAACCCTCGAGAGATCGCGAGTCTCTCCCGTCCGCGAGCGGCCGACCGGGTTTCCGAAGTGGAAGCCGAGAGCAGAGCCCTGGCGCGCCTGACTGCCGAGCTCTCGAAGGACCCGTCCATGTCGGAGGTCAGTCCGGCAACCCCCGACTACCACCGTCGGATGGGCGGCCTGCTTGCGTCACGGGGGCAGCCGGAGTGGGCGCGCGGCGAGTGGCTGCGGGCCGTCGAGCTCGGATCGTCTTCCAAATCGTTTCGCTGACGCGGCGAGAGATTCGATCGAATCCAGTAACCCGGGCAGATGGCCGCCTTCATCGACGAGACTTTCGGGTTGCAACTCTACGGCCCGTTGTCGATATAGTTCCCTCCAAAACGAGGAGGGATCGCATGCGGCGAAACCTGATTGTCGGACAGGCGATGATCCTTCTGCTTCTCGCCGCCGCCGTCGCCGCCCAGACACCCCTCCTCGGCCCCGAGTTCCCGGTCAACGCGTACACGACAGGGAGTCAGAAGCGTCCGGCTGTCGCGATCGATCCCAACGGCAACTTCATCGTGACCTGGCACAGCAACAACCAGGATGGGAGTCAGCTCGGAGTCTTCGCGCAGCGATACGACATCTTCGGCGCGCCCCAGGGACCGGAGTTCCAGGTCAACACGACCACGACCGGCTACCAATACGAGCCCAGCGTCGCGACCGACAATGCCGGCGACTTCGTCATCGTCTGGGCGAGCGATTCGCTGGACGGTTCCGATAGCGGCATCGCCGGGCAGCGCTACGATTCCGCCGGGAATCCCCTGGGCGGCGAGTTCCAGATCAATACCTACACGACCGACTATCAGTTCGCGCCGCGGGTCGCGATGAGCGCCGCTGGAAGCTTCGTCGTGGTCTGGACGAGCACCGGTCAGGACGGTTCTTCCGACGGCGTCTTCGGCCAGCGTTACGACGGCTCGGGGGCGGCGCAGGGGTTAGAGTTCCAGGTCAACACGACGACGACGGACTATCAGGAGAAACCGGCGGTCGCCACGGATGCCGCCGGCGACTTCGTCGTCGTCTGGGACAGCGGCAGCGCGGCGACCGGCTACGACGTCTTCGCCCAGCGCTACAGCAGTTCGGGAATGCTCCTGGGAACCGAGTTCCGCGTGAACGCGTATACCGGCGTCGCGGCGCGGAATCCGGCGGTGGCGACCGATAACGACGGCGATTTCGTCGTCGTCTGGCAACAGTACGATGCGTCCGGCGTCGGCATCTTCGGCCAGCGCTTCGAAAGCTCCGGCATCCCGGAGGGGAGCCAGTTCCAGATCAACACGTTCACTGTGGGCCCTCAGAGAAGACCCGCGGTCGCCCTCGACGCAAACCACGAATTCGTCGTCTGTTGGGAGAGCCGGGGTCAGGACGACCCGACGGATCCCAACACATTCGGTATCTTCGGTCAGCGTTTCGGCGACCCGAACGTTCCCGTTGGCTCCGAGTTTCCGTTGAACGTCTTCACGACCGGGGACCAGCAGCGCCCCGCCGTCGCGATGAACGGTTCCGGCAACTTCGTCGTGGCCTGGGACAGCCTCGGGCAGGACGGAAGTGGCTATGGCATCCTCGCGCGCCGCTCCGAGTTCCACGCGGCGCAGCCGATGGCCGTCGATGCGCACGGCAGCGGCGCGACCTCGAACTTGAACGGCGTGCTCGAGCCGGGCGAGACGGTCGGAGTCGAGCCCTCCTGGCAGAACACGCTCACGACCTCGCTGACCTTCACGGCGACGGCCTCCAACTTGACCGGGCCCATCGGTGGGGTCTACGCCATCATGGACGGCTCGGCCGACTACGGCACGGTCCCCGTCGGTGACACCACGAACTGCTACGACGCGACCGCCGGTCACGACTGCTACCTGATGACGGTCGCCGGCGCGCGCCCCGGAGCCCACTGGGACGCGACCTTCACCGAGACTCTCGACTTCACAAACCCACCGGGCACCGCTTCAAAGGTCTGGACGCTCCACGTGGGCGAGAGCTTTCCCGACGTGCCGACCTCCAACCTTTTCTACAAGTTCATCGAGAGCCTCTTCCACAACGGCGTGACCGGCGGATGCGGCGGCGGCAGCTACTGCCCGACGAACTCGGTCACGCGTGCGCAGATGGCCGTCTTCCTTCTGAAGGCCAAGCACGGCTCCTCCTTCGTCCCTCCGGCCTGCACGGGCATCTTCCCGGACGTCCCCTGCCCGTCGCTCTTTGCGGATTGGATCGAGCAGCTCTTCGCCGAAGGGGTCACGGGGGGCTGCGGCGGAGGCAACTACTGCCCGGACAATCCTGTGCGGCGGGATCAGATGGCCGCTTTCCTGCTGAAGGCCGAGCACGGCTCGTCGTTCGTGCCGCCGGCGTGCACGGGGATCTTCCCGGATGTGCCTTGCCCTTCCCTCTTCGCCGATTGGATCGAGCAGCTCTTCGCCGAAGGAATCACCGGCGGGTGCGGCGGCGGCAACTATTGTCCGTTGAACCCCAACACCCGCGGCCAGATGGCCGTCTTCCTGGTCAAGACGTTCGGTCTGCAGCTCTACGGCCCGTAGGCCCGCGCATCGCTGCGACATATTAGCGATTGCTAATATGTTGCTACTCGTAGCGCAGCGCCTCGATCGGATCGAGGGCGCTCGCCTTGGCCGCCGGGTAGATGCCGAAGAAGATGCCGACGCCGGCCTCCGTCTCACGCCTCACGATTCACGTTTCTCACGCGCTGGAAGCGCGTCATCCCGCGGCCGGGGCTCCGGTGCGAAGAGCCGGGGCCGGCCGGTCGTTGGGACGGTCGTCGCGGATCTTCCCGTCGAGCAGCCGGACGACGCGGCGCGCGTGGGCGGCGATGTTCTCC
>DASXTI010000129.1:0-12249 GCA_036505535.1 Thermoanaerobaculia bacterium | reverse complement strand
GAAGGCCGTCGCGGATCTCCGAGCGCGTGATGGCGTCATTGGAGGTCCAGACCCGGTTGGCGAGCGGGATCGGCGCGGCGTCGGTTGCGAAGTTTGCACGCCGCTTCCAGTGGTTGAAGAGCATCCTGTAGACCGACTCGGTGCGGTGGGTTCGGAGGAAGAGCGCCGCGCAGTATTCCGCGAACGATTCGGTCAGCCACTGCTCTTCGATGCTCGGCATCTTGACGACGACGCCCCAGTCCGGGTGCGCGATCTCGTGCGCGAAGATCTCATTGATCCCCTGCGAGAAGAGCTGGTTCATCTCGCCGAGCAGCGGATTGAACGCCTCCTTGGTGATGAACATGATCCCCGGTGGAGCCTGGCCGAAGCCGTAGTCGTTGATCTCGATGATGTTGAACTCGGGGAAGGGAAACGGTCCCAGAAACTCCTGGTAATAGCCGATGATCGTTTCGGCGAGATTGGTAAGTTGCTTCATCGCGCGCGGGTTGTTCAGGGCGTAGGTCGCGACCCGGATCTTCAAGCCGTTGCGGACCTCCTCTCGCACCTCGTACTTGCCGGCAAGCACCACGGCGAACTGGATCGGTTTGTCGACGCGCGTCTCCAGCACGTTCTCGTCCCCATCCTCGACGCGCCGCACGGTCGCGCCGGGCGCGAACGGAACGAAGGGCTTCTTCACTCGAACTACGGCATGGAAGGTGTAGAACTGGCCGCCGAGGACCGGCTGCGGAAACCAGGGCGAGACGCCGAGTGACCAGTAGTTGTCGCCGCCTGGGCGGATGAGGAAATCGCCTTCGATCTCGAAGCGCACCTTCACGGGGCGGTCCGGCTCCGCGGGCTCCGCGAGCTGGATGACGACCTCGTCGTTGCGATGATCGAAGGGGAGCGATCGGCCCGTCTCGTCGGAGACGCTCCGCACCCGTTCCGATCGCGTGCCGACATTCGCGCCGGAAAGCCTGTACCAGATCGAGTTGAGGTCGAAACGAAACACGCTCTGCCGGAGCCCGATGGGGACGAGCGTCTCGACGACGGTGAGCTTGACCTCGTTGCCGGAGGAGGCCGTCAGGCGCAGGTCGACATCGGTCAGGAGGAACCGCGGCGTCAAGGGATCGCGCCGATCGCGGGCGATCGGCTGCTCCGAAAGGGGCGCGGGCCAGAGGAACTTTCGGAACTCGCGGTCGTCCGACTCGCTCCGATTCAGCGTCACGAGCGCTTCCGAACGGGCGCCGAAGCCGTCGAGCTCGTAGACGAGGTCCTCCTTCCCGCCGTCCAGCTCCACCCACACCAGAGGCGCGCTCGGAAGGTTCATCCGCTGGAGAACGAAGTCATGCGAGAGAGGCGGAGCGTGATTGCGCCCGAACTTCTCGCGTTGCCTCCGGAAAGCATCCGCGAGCGGCGCTCCCGCCGTGCCCGAGACCGTCGGCACCGGCTCTCCCTGCGCCAGCCAGAGGAGATGCCGGAAAGAATCGCGGAGACGAACTCCATGATCCGTTTTCTCCGGAGTGAGGCTCGAGCCCTTCTTCGCGTCGAAGAGGACGACAGGCGCCTCGATCGGATCGGCGGCGAGGTAATCCATCACGCCGTCCCCTTCGAAAAAGAGGCCGACGACCTCCTCTCCCGCCCGCACGGGCGCGGCGCTGCCGGACCGGAGGGTACATTCGAAGTGGCCCGACGTCAGATGCAGATTCGAGACGGCGACGGGGTCTCCCGGCCGCAGGTGATCGAAGTGGTCGATCGTCTCGGCAAGGCCAGGGTCGGCGGCCAGGGCGGGTCGGGTGCACACGGCGAGACAGAAGGCAGCCAGGAGAGGCGCGCGCGTCGCCTTCATGTGCGCATTCTAGGCGCAGCCGGGTACTAGAATCAGGCAGACTCCCATGGCTTTGCAGCCCGGCTCCCGCCTTGGCACCTATGAGATCGTGGCCGCCATCGGCGCGGGAGGGATGGGCGAGGTCTATCGTGCCCGAGACCGCAAGCTCGGGCGCGAAGTGGCGATCAAGGTCCTGCCCGAGGAGCTCGCCCGCGACCCCGGCCGCATCGCACGGTTCGAGCGCGAAGCGAGAATGCTCGCGGCCGTGAACCACCCGGCCATCGCCGCCATCTACGGCGCCGAGGAAGACGGCTCGACGCACTACATCGTCATGGAGCTCGTCGAGGGGGACACGCTGGCGCAGAAGCTCGGCACGGGCGCGGTTCCCATCTCCGACGCGCTCCGCTACGCGGCCCAGATCGCGGAGGCGCTCGAGGTGGCGCACGAGAAGGGGGTCATTCACCGCGACCTGAAACCGGCGAACATCAAGATCACGCCCGAAGGCAAGATCAAGGTACTCGACTTCGGGCTGGCCAAGGCCATGGAGCTTCCCTTCGCCGGCGACATGTCGCGATCCCCCACCCTGGTGATGGACGATTCGCGCCCCGGAGAGATCGTCGGGACGCCGGAATTCATGAGCCCGGAGCAGTCGCGGGGAAAGGAGACGGACAAGCGAACGGACATCTGGGCGTTCGGCTGCATCCTCTTCGAAGCCCTGTCGGGACGGCGCGCGTTCACCGGAGAAACCATTCCCGACGCCGTGGCCGCGATCCTTCACAACGATCCGAACTGGGAGCTCCTGCCCGGGCGCACGCCGGAGCGGGTCCGGGAGCTTCTCCGAAAATGCCTCGAGAAGGATCCCGGACGCCGCCTGCGGGACGCCGGTGATGCACGGCTCGAAATCGAAGCCGCTCTCGCAGGAATGTCGGGCGCGGCCGCGATGGCGGCTCCCCGCGCCGCGGCTCGATGGCGCGTCGTCGCCGCGGTGGCGGCGGGCGCTGCGCTGGCGGTCGCGGCTTATCTCATCGTGAAAACGAAAGCAGAGGGCCCGCAGACCGTGGAAGCCCGACAGCTCGCCGTGCTCCCCTTCCGCAATCTGACAGGCCATCCGGAGGGGGAGCTGATGGGACTGGGCCTTGCCGAAACGGTCAGCGTTCGTCTCGCCAACGTTCCGGGTCTCCAGGTCGTCACGCCTCGCGCGACGGTGGAAGCCGTGAACGAGGATGCGAGCTTCGCGCGTGTCGCCCGGCGTCTGGGCGCGAATACGCTGCTGTCCGGAACGCTGCAGCGCGAGAACGAGCGGTTTCGCATCACCTATCGCCTCGTCGACGGGAGAGGCAATCAGATCGCCGCCAACGCTCTCGACGGATCCGAGCTCTTCGCGCTTCAGGACCGCGTGGCCGACGGGGTCGTGCGGGACCTGCGTCTGCGCCGGGGCGTCCGTCGCACGCCGACGCCGTCGGGGCTCGAGACCGCGTCGGAGCAGGAGCGGTACCTGCAGGCCGTCGGCCTCCTGCAGCGGTACGACAAGCGCGAAGGCGTCGAGCAGGCCGTGCAGATCCTGCGCAAGCTGGCGGAAGAGAAGCCCAACTCGGCCCTCGTCCACGCCGCGCTGGGCCGCGCCAGCCTGGCGATGTTCGACTTCACGAAGGATCAGAGCTGGGCGGATCGGGCGATCGCCGCCAGCGGCTCCGCGCGCGGGCTCGATCCGGGCCTTCCCGAAGTGGACATCACGGTGGGTCAAACGCTGCTGGCCACGGGAAAGGCCAAAGAAGCCGTGGAAGCCTTTCGTCGGGCGCTCGCCGCCGGACCCGACAGAGTCGACGCGCTCCTCGGGGTCGGGCATGCGAGCGAAGTCGCCGGGGACGACGTCGCCGCGGAGACCGCCCTCAAACGAGCGGCCGCGCTGCAGCCCTCCTTCTCCACTTTCAATCAGCTCGGCGCCTTCTATGCGAGTCAGGGGCGCTGGCCGCAAGCGACGGAGATGTTCGAGCGAACCACGCGTCTGGCTCCGGACAGTTATCGCGCTTTCAGCAACCTCGGAGGGGCTCAAACGATGTACTGCAATTTCCCGGCGGCCATCGAGGCGTATCGCAGGGCGCTCCAGCTCAAGCCACAGGATCCGATTGCCGCGTCCAACCTCGGATTGACCCAGTTGTGGACCGGCCGCTATGCCGACGCCGTCGCCTCGCTCGAGAAGGCGGTTCGGGAGGCCCCTTCGGACTACACGATCTGGGGCAACCTCGGCGACGCCTATCGCATGGCGCCGGGCGCGGCGAGCAAGTCGGCGGATGCGTATGCGCGGTCGATCCGGCTGGCCCGCGAACAGCTTCGAATCAATCCGGCCGACGCGGAAGCGCACTCGTTTGTCGCGACCGGTCTTGCGAAGACGGGCCATGCCCGAGAGGGAACCGAAGAGATCCAGAGGGCGCTCGCCCTCGCCGAGAGAAACCCGAACGTGATGGCGGACTCGGCCATCGTCGCGGCGCTGGCGGGCCGAGACTCCGAAGCGCTCGATTGGCTGCGTAAAGCCGCTGCCGCCGGATACTGCCGGAGCATCATCGCCCGTCAGCCCGAATTCGCGAGGCTTCGCGATAACCCGGATTTCCGCTCGATTGTTGCCGCGCCGCGCGCTGCGGCCGGCTCTTGAGGCAAGGAGGACGTCATGGCGAATTCATCATCCCGCGTCGGCGTGGTGGCCGTTGCTCTCGTCGTCGGAATCGTTGTGGGTTACTTGATTGTAAAAGCCACCGCACCGCCGACGGTGGACCAGATCGTTACCGTCGGCCCCAACCCGACTGACGTGAACCCGCCCACGGCGACGATCGGATACCTTGGGCACGTCTTCTGGAGATCGAATCCGGTGGGGCAAAGGCTCAGCATCGTGTTCCCCAAGTCCGGCTTCCCCACGGGCGTTACCGAGCCGCCCTTCGCGGGGATGCTCACGAACGGGAATGATTACAACGTCGCGTGCTCCGGGGACTCGTGTTCCTCGGGAAACGTCAACCCCAACCTTAAGTATCCGGCGGGCACCAGGCTCACATACAAGTACGACCAGGTTCTCAACGGCACCCGCGCGGACGGCCGGATCATCATCCAGTGGTAGAGGACGGAAGAACCGCTAGGCTCCGATCCTCATACCGAACGCGTTGGCGAGAAGGAGCAGCGTCAGGGCGATCATCGCGACCGTGGTCGCCCAGGCGACCGCGTTGAAGAAACGGCCGTTGACCTGAGCGCCCATCAGATCCTCGCGATTGACGAGGAGCAGCATGAAAACGAGCACGAGCGGCAGCGCGATGCCGTTGGCGACCTGCGAGAGGAACATCACGCGAATGAGCGGAAACCGCGGCCATAGCACGACCGCCGCGCCGAACACGATCATGGCGGTGTAGATGACGTAGAAGGCGCGGGCCTCGCCGAATTTCTTGTCGACGCCTGCCTCCCAGCCGAAGGCTTCGCAGACGTAGTAAACGGTGGAGAGGGGCAGGATCGCGGCGGAAAAGATGGACGCATTGAGCAGGCCGAAGGCGAAGAGCGCCGACGCGTACCGGCCCGCCAGCGGCTCCAGCGAGCGCGCCGCGTCGGAGGCGTCCTTGATCTCGACGCCGTGAGCGAAGAGAGTCGCGGCGCAGGCCACGACGATGAAGAAGGCAACGACGTCCGTGGCCACGCAACCGACGACCACGTCCCAACGCGTCACCCAATAGCGGTCCTTCCGAATCCCCTTCTCCACCACGCTCGACTGCAGATAGAACTGCATCCAGGGGGCGATCGTCGTTCCGACGAGGCCGATGAGCATGCCGATGTAGCCGGCATCGAAGGAGACCCGGGAAGGGACGACGGTGTCGTGCAATACGTCCTTCCAGCTCGGATGGGCGAGAAACGCCGAGACCGGATAAACGAAATAGAACACGCAAGCCACCAGGAAGACGCGCTCCACGAGACGATACGTTCCGCGGACGACGAGAAGCCAGATCGCGACCGCCACGATCGGGACGGAGAACCATTTCGGTACCCCGAAGAGCTCCATGCTCGCGGCGACTCCCGCAAACTCCGACACCGTGTTCCCGTAGTTCGATGCGAGAAGGGCCAGCATGAGGTAGAAGGTGAGCTTGACGCCGAAGTTCTCGCGAATCAGGTCGGCCAGTCCCTTTCCGGTCGCGGCGCCCATGCGGGCCGCCATCTCCTGGACCACGATGAGGGCGACGGTGATCGGAATCAGGGTCCAGAGCAGACGCGTTCCGAACTGGGCTCCCGCCAGCGAGTAGGTCGTGATCCCGCCGGCGTCGTTGTCGACATTGGCCGTGATGATGCCGGGCCCGACAACGGCGAGAAAAAGGGCGACCTGTCTCCACCGGGTCGAACGCGGCGCCCTGGCGCCTCCCGTCAGAGCCGCAGCTTCTTCTTCCATGCGAGCGGAAGAACCTCGGTCAGCACGTCGTCGACCGTGATCATCCCGACGAGCACGCCTTCCGAGTCCACGACCGGCACGGCGGCCTGGTTGTACTTCTCGATCACTTCGGCGACGTGTGACGTGGAGTCCTCCGGATGAACGCGGATCGTCCAGGGTGCCATGACGTCTTGCAGCCGGTCGTCCCGCCGGCCGAGGAAGAGGCGACGCATGTTGACGATGCCGACCAGGCGATGCCGGTCATCGACGACGTAGAACTGGTAGAGGAACTCGACGTGCGGCGCGATCCGTCGGAGGTGCTCGAACGCCTCGGCCACCGTCATCGTCCCGGGAAAGGACACGAGCTCGGTCGTCATCAGGCCGCCAGCCGTGTCCTCTTCGTGGCGCATGAGCGTCGTCACCGCGCGCGCATCCTCGGGTTGCATGCGGTGGATCAGGTCCCGTGCGTCTTCCTCCGGGAGCTCGGACAAAACGTCGGCCGCGGCGTCGGGCGGCATCGTCTCGAGCACGTCCGCGGCCTTCTCCGGGTCGGCGTGCTCCGTCAGCAGATCCTCCTGCATGCGCGGATCGTCGAGCTCCGAGAGGACCCGCGCGGCCGTCGAAAGCTCGAGGGCGTGGAAGACGGACCGGCGCGAGTCTGCCGGCAAATCCTCCAGGATCTCGGCGAGATCCGCCGGATGGAGCTGCGAGATCGACTTTTGCGAGAGCGCCAGGCGCAGGCCGGCCGGATCGGCGAGGGTCGGAACGATGTACTTCCACCCGATCAGGCCTTGCTCCGAGAGATAACGCGCGCGGGGATGGAGGAGGCGCACGGCCGCATCCACGCCTCGCTCCCAGCCGAGCCGGCGGACTAAGCCGCGCAGTCCCACGTCGATGTGAGCCAGGATCAACTCCCGCTCGCGCGCCACCAGAAGATGCAGGTCGTTGACGCGCTCCACCTTGGCCCCCGAGACATCGACGACCTGCTTGTCGAGCAGCGCTTCGCGCAGCAAGATTTCGGTCTTGTCTTTGCGGCGGCTCGGCCGCAGCTCCGGCACGCGCGCCATCAACGGGATGGGGTCCGCGGTCCAGGAGCGCACCTGCGCGCCCTCGGCGACGAGCAGAAGATCGGTCGGCCCGCGCGGGCGGATCAGAAGCTGCCGGATGACTGGATACGGTTCCGGCAGGCCGATCGACAGGTCCCAGAGATGGCCGATCGGCGCTCCCTGAGCGTCGACGACGGTTCGGGCCAAGAGGTCCGAGAAGTAGACGAACGTCCCGGCCCTCGCACTCTCGAGAGGTCCCGCATTCTCCTTCGCCATCGCGATCAGTGTTGGCGATTTGCAGGCGGCGTTCAATCGGATTCTTTTCCGATGGCCTCTCGCCGGCTCATCGCCGCCTCCGCCGCGATATCCTTGTTTCCGTTTTTTCAGAGGTGTTCTATGCGGATGGCGCATCGGCTTCTTCTTTTCGCTCTATTGCCGGCAACGGTCGCTCCGCCTCTACGGGCCGGAGAACAGAAGAAGGCGCCCTGGAAGGTCTCCGGGAAGCTCGAGGAGGCGTGCTCCTGTAACGCCGCCTGTCCGTGCTGGTTCGGCTCCAAGCCGACGCGAATGCGGTGCAGCGGCGGCATGGCCTTCTTCATCGAGAAGGGGACCTATGGCGACGTACCGCTCGACGGCCTGGCGATCGCCATGATGGGGCAGAACCCGCCGGGCACGACCATGATGGAGGGGATGGGCAACTGGGACTTCGCTGACATTTTCATCGACGAGAAGGCCAGTCCCGCTCAGCGGCAGGCTCTGGAAAGCCTCGCCAAGGAGACCTTTCCACCCGCCGCGCCAGCGGAGAGAACGCGCATCCACGTCGTGCCGATCGGCCGCCGCCTGGAGGGGACCGAGCACATCGTTACGCTGGGATCCGTGGGGAGCTTCTCGGGACATCTGCTCCCGGGCGGCATGGGAGGCACTCCCAAGATCGTCAATCCGCCGGGCGCCGATCCCTTCCACCACGAGTACGAGCAAGGAGTCACGACGCGTCAGACCTACAGCGGCTCGGGACAAAAGTGGGACTGGTCTAACACGAATTACATGTACGGCAGCTTCGACGTCACGAGCGAGGAGTTCGCCAAGTTCGCCGTCGCCATGACCCAGCAGATGGAGAAGGCCAGGGCGGAAAAGGAGAAATCGCCGCACTGATTCGGAGTCGGCGGGTCCAATTTCCGGGCGCAGCGTGACACCCTGCGGCCATCACGATGGACGATTCTCGTCACCGCGCCCGGACCCCCCACCATCGCAAACGAAAAGACTCAGTGACTTAGGCAGGTTGGCTCCCGCCTTGCTCTTCTGTCGCGCCGGGGGGGCGCCCGCCTCATCGGGCGATAATCATCGGAGATGTACAACGTCAGCGTCGATCGGGCCGCCATGCGAGAGGAGCTCATTGGGCCTCTGTTCCAGCGGCACGTGGTCAGTCTCGCCGGCACCGTCGATGAGCGCTGGCTCGATTCGTATCGCGAGGTCGCCAAGGACTCCGACGTCTTCCAGCGATTCCGCCTCGATTCCGCCAGGGGGCTGGTCTCCTTCACGTGCCGGGCGAGCGACGGGCCCAAAGTCGTCGAATCATTTCTGGAGCGGTTGACTCTCTTCGTCGAGATGATCAACTTGCACGCGACGGCCGCAGGCGCGTCTCCGGAACCGCCGGATACCGCGGAGGGAATCTCCACCTAGCACGTCGCGGTCCGACGCGACCACCGGCTCTCGATTCCGACTATCCTCTGAACAAGGCGGCGGCGCGTCTCCCAAGGTAGCCGTCCGGAATCGGCTCGACTTCGTCGGACATCGGTCCTCCCTTGCTATAGTAATTGCTACTATAGCTGGACGTCTCTGACATGCGTCGCGATGTACCAGACGTTGCCGCTTGGATCCGTTACGCTCGCGACGCGATCGCCGTAGGGCTGCTCCGAGGGCCTGGAGAGGGAAGGGGCGCCCGCCTCGACGGCGCGGCGGTACCAGGCGTCGACATCCTCCACGTAGAGGAAGAAAACCGACGGCATCGGCTGCCAGGGGCCGTGCGCCTCCCCGATCTCGAGCACCGAGTCGCCGATACGGAGCTTCGCGTCCGCCACCGTGCCATCCGGCGCCCAATGCCGAGCGACCTCTTCTGCTCCGAGCGAGCGCTCGAGGAAGTCGATGAGCTGGTCCGCCCCGCGAGGATGGAGATAGGGCGTCACCGTGCGAAGTCCTTGGGGAGCGTGGCCGGTCGCCTTGTTCGTGGCGATGTACCAATGGTTTCCGGACAAGTCCTTCACGCTCGCTTCCCGATCCCCGTAGAACTGGTCCACCGGCTCCGCGAGCGAGGTGGCGCCGGCCGCGAGCGCCCGCCGGTAGACGGCGTCGGCATCTTCGACGTAGAGATGAATCGCGGCGGGCATGGGCGTTCCGCGCCACGCTCCGCCCTCTCCGATCATGACGATCGAGTCGCCGATCTTCACCTCGCAATGGATGCCGCCGGCCAGTCCGGTCGAGCGAAGAAGCTCCTCGGCGCCGAACGCCCCTTTCGTGAAGTCGATCAGCTCGGCGGACTCATGAACCGTGAGATAGGGCGTGATCGTATGAAAGCCCTCGCGGACCGGATGGACCGTCCTCTTCGTCGCCATGGAGGCTCTCCTTTCGAGATTCGCTTTCAGGGGCGTCTTGACATCCTCGCTGGGAAGGTCGCGCAGCTCGGCTGCGAGCCGCAGCAAAAGAGAGAAGCGAGAATCGACTCCCGGGAAGGGGCATCGGGACTGGCCATGACAGCGTCCACCGCATCATTGAGTTGATCGCTCCGGCTTCCCACGCCTTCGGCGTCCATCGTCCCGAGTGGATGAACCCGTGAAGCATAGAAAGGTTACGGCCGCGGCTCCTCTCCCCGGTTTCGACTCTGAGCTCCGGCGAACGAAGGCTACGGTAGAGTGAAGGAAAATGGAGCTGGTCTCCGTTCGAATCGACAAATCTCCTTCGGGCCGGAGCCGGGTGCGGCTCGTCGGAGACGTGATCTACGACGACCGGCCGCGAAAGGCGGAACAGTACTGGTTTGAGGTTCCGGAGAAGTACGCCGATTCCCTGAGCGTATCCGGCAATCCGTGGCTCGCTTGCCTCCTGCCCTTGGCAGTCACCCTCAGGGAGCGGTTGCGCCTCTGTCTCCCGATCGATCCGGTGCTCTCCGCCAACGCTTCACGGCTCATGAAGATCTGGACGGGGTGGTATCCCCGCCTCCGAGTCGTTCCGATCGATGCCGAGGTGAAGCCTGTCGACCCGGGACCCGGACCCGCCGAAACGGCGGCTCTCTTCTCGGGAGGCGTCGATTCTTTCTATACCGTTCTTCGAAACAGGGAGATGACCGACCGCGCGTCCATCCCCGCGATCGACCGGCTTCTGTGTGTCTGGGGTTTCGACATCGACCTCGACAAGCCCGAGGAGTTCGAGCGGCTTCGGTCCCGGCTGTGGGAGGCGGCGCGGGAGCTCGGGGTGGATCTCATCGACGTCGCGACGAACCTGCGAGAGGTCCGTTTCCGGGAAGCGAACTGGGGACGGCTCGCGCATGGCTCGGCGCTCGCGAGCGTCGGGCTGGCTCTCGAGAGAAGATTCCCAGCCGTATACATCGCCGCGACGTACACGGGGGGGGCACCGATCCGTCCCTGGGGATCCCATCCGGAGACGGACCCGCTCCTCTCCACGAGCCACACGCGGATCATCCATGACGGCGTGGGCGTCGGCCGAATGGAGAAGACGGAGTACGTTTCCCGATCCGACGTGGCGATGCGTAGCCTCCACGTGTGCCCCCGCGCGCGTTCCTCGGAGAACTGTTGCGACTGCCGGAAGTGTTACCTGGTCATGCTGACGCTCGAGGTCATCGGCGCCCTGTCGCGGTGCCCCGCCTTTCGCACGCACGACCCCGATCTGGAGCGGGTCAAGCGCATCTACGTCAGGAGCCTCACCTACGAGCACCTCTTCGGCGAGATAGCGGACCGTGCCCGGGCGGTGGGAAGAGGAGACATCGCGGATGCGATCGCCCAGTCCATGGTGCGTTCTCGCCGTCTGAAGCGCCGGCTCATCGTTCCCGACTGGCTGAAAACGAAGCGAGGCCTCTGGAGAATCGCCAAGTTGTGGCACCAGGTTGTGCTCGCCAACTCGATATGACGGCGTAGCCGCCTTCCCGCCTTCCCAAAGCACCGCGACCTCGCGGGCCGGAGGCCGGATCCGGCCTCCGATCCGAAAAAGGTTACGCTAGAGGGAACGCAATGGAGCTCGTTTCCGTCCGGTTGGCCGAGGCTGCGCCCCGCACGGGCCGGGTGCGGCTCGTCGGGGAAGTGGTGTACGACGGACGCCAGCGAGAGAGGGAGGAGTACTTCTTCGAGGTGCCCGCGAAGTACGCCGGTTCTCTGAGCGATTCCGGCAACCCCTGGCTCGCGTGGCTTCTGCCGCTCGCCGTCACTCGAAGGGAGCCGCTGAGGCTGTGCCTCCCCGTCGATCCGATCCTTTTCACCAACGCATCGCGGCTCATGCGGATCTGGAAGGGCTGGTATCCCCGCCTCCGAATCGTTCCGATCGAAGCCGAGGTGAAGGCTGTCGAACCGCGGCCCGCGCCCACCGAGACCGCGGCGTTCTTCTCGGGAGGCGTCGACTCCTTCTTCACCGTTCTTCGAAACAAGGAGATGAGCGATCGCGCCGCCTTTCCCGCGATCGACCGGCTTCTCTGCGTCCGGGGATTCGACATCGATCTCGACAACACCCGGGAGTTCGAGCGGCTCCGTTCACGGCTGTCCGAGGCGGCGCAAGACCTCGGCCTTGAGCTCGTCGACGTCGCGATGAACGTGCGGGAGGTCCGTTTCATGCAAGCGGACTGGGCACGCCTGTCCCACGGAAGCGCGCTCGCGAGCATCGGGCTCGCGTTGGAGAAGAGATTCCGTGCCATCTACATCGCCACGAGCTACACGGGCGGACCGCCCAGCCATCCCTGGGGGTCCCACCCGTCGACGGACCTGCTCTCGTCCACGAGCCGGACCCGGATCATC
>DASXTI010000128.1:0-22139 GCA_036505535.1 Thermoanaerobaculia bacterium | reverse complement strand
ATTCAAGGTAAACGGACTCTCGGTGGGCGAGGTGGGCGTGACCAAGGCAGAGGCTACGGGCAAGGTATTCAAGCTGAAGACGCTCGATGACTTCGATGGCATCTACGCGGCCGCAGGCGCCGGGGCCACGGCTGGCAAAGGTGCGGGTGTTGCCGCGCTCGTGAACGGTAAGGGCGTGGAGATTCACCTCAAGAGTGAGACCAAGGGTGCCAGCCTCAAGGTGGCTGCGGAAGGGCTCAAGCTCAAGCTCGAAAAATAGGTTGGTCCGGACGGGAGGCGAACACCGGTCGCGCCGCCTCCCGGAAGGCCGGACGCGATCGGCAGCGGTTCGATGGCCTCCGGCGTCGCGCCGCTGCAAGATCGCCGGCGCGGTGAAGAGCTTCGAGAGCGACGCGATCCGGTACGCCGTTGAGGGGATCGCCGCGGCGACTTCGGGCCGCTGAGCGAGAGAGTCGAGACGTCGGCGGCGCGCAGTCTCTCTTCATTTCCGGGACTCCTGAATTCTCCGGGCGACGGCGGTGACCATTCGCCGCGGCGAGAATCGGACGGACTGGGCGAGCAGGAAGTTCCCAATTCCCGGGATGACGACGCGCTTGCCGCGCATCATTCCTTCGTAGCCGGCTCGGGCGACCGCCGGCGCGCTCATCACGAGAGGGCTGTGAAAGAGCCGTGTTTCCTCCAGCCCCGCCTTCCTCTGGAACTCCGTGATCGTCGGACCCGGGCAGAGGGCCGTGACCGTGACGCCGGAGCCCGCGAGCTCGTTGGCGAGCGCCTCGGAGAAGGAAAGCACGTAGGCCTTCGTCGCATAGTAAACGGCCATCAGAGGTCCCGGCTGAAAGGCGGCCGTGGAGGCCATGTTCATAATCCGTCCGTGCCTTCGCCCGAGCATCGGCGGCAGAAGGAGCTTCGTCAGCGCGGTGACCGCCGTGACGTTGACCTGGATCATCTCCCGTTCCTTGGCGATCGGTGTCTCGGCGAAGAATCCGTAAACGCCGAAGCCCGCATTGTTGACGAGAACGTCGATCGAAAGGGCCCGCGACTCGAGCTCGCGGCCGATGCGCTCCGGCGCCGCGGGATGCGTCAGATCCTCCGCGAGAATCGTGGCGGCGACCCCGAACTCTTCTCTCAGGCCCCGAGCGATCTCTTCGAGCCGCTCGCGGTCGCGGGCAATCAGAACGAGGTCATGCCCGCCCCCCGCGAGCAGGGTGGCGAGCTCCAATCCGATGCCGCTCGACGCGCCGGTGACGAGGGCGGTGCCGCGCGAGGACATGCACGGACGATAACGGAGAATTGTCGATTGCCGATTGAAGATTGGCGATTGGGACGGCGATCTCCTCAATCTTCAATCGGCAATCTTCAATCCCGGGACGCTCCGCGAGTCGGCTGCGACCGCGGTCGCAGGCTCGCGTTTCTCGATCGGCCTCGGCTTGACGATATAGGTCCAGGCATTGGCCAGCTCGGCCTTCGCCCACCGCAGCAGCCCGTGCGCGAGCATCACGTACATCGACCCGCGCACCGAGAAGCCGACGAAGCCGGGCCGACGGCCCGCGTTGTGATTGCCGTAGATCCCGAGGGCCATCTTTCTTTTCGCGATGGCCGTCAAACGGCGGTTGTAGAAGCGGATCGGGTAGAAGCCCACTTCGGCGCCATCCTGGAAGAAGGGGGGCACGCCGAGCCGCTCGGCGGACCAGCGATAGATCGGCATGACGGCGGCGAAGTAGTAGAGAGAGGTGTCGAGGAGGAACGCCACCGTCATCGCGTCGTAGTCCCCCATGACGTGGTACTTGTCGCGGTAGATCGACTCGTAGAAGTACTTGAAGTACCGGTCGTAGCGGCGGTTGTGGTCGGCGTAGTCCTTCGCCATCTCTTCGGCCGGCCCGCCGGCGAGCTCCTTCAGGATCAGGCGCGTGCGCGTCCAGACGGAGAAGGACATCTGGTCGAGGCCGGGCGAGTAGAAGGGATCGAGGAACCCCCCGGCGTCGCCCACGCACGTCCAGCCCGGGCCGATGAACTTGTCGACGAAGTAGGGAAGGTGGGCGTAGTACCGGCAATCTCCTTCGATCGGTGTGGCCCCCTGCACCAGCTGGCGGGGGAGCGGATTGGTATCGAGGAAGCGGGTCAGCTTCTCGAGCGGTGTCCGGCCTTCCGGTGAGAGAAGCCTTTTGTCCCATACGAGGCCGACGCTCGTCTCTCCTCCCCGGAGCGGGATGAACCAGATCCAATAGCCCCAGCCGGTGAAATGGTTCGTCGCGAGGCGGCGAGCCGTGAGGACGGCGCGCGCCCAGCGATCTCCGGGGTCGGTGCCCGCGACGGCGATGCCATCCATGTCCGGGACGTCTCTGTACCGGACCCAGATCGCCGAGATGGGGTGGGACTCAATTGGCGTGAGGCCGCCTCGCCTGCGCGCCAGCATCGCCTGGCGCCCGGTGGCGTCCACGAGCCAGCGGCAGGAGACCGTGGCCATGGACCCGTCGCTCCGCTCGATCGTCAGCGCATTGGGCCCCAGACCTTCGCCGAGGGTGAAGCCCGTGACTTTCGCGGGTCGCCAGACTTCCGAGCCTTCCTCGCGCGCGACCGCCAGCAGGTGCTCGTCGAGCTTCGCGCGGTCGAGCTGGAAAGAGGGCGTCCGCGCGAGCTGCGTCGGCCCGGTCTCGGAAGCCTCGCGCAAACACGACACCTCATCGTTGTGGAACCAGAATCGGAACGCCTGCTTCGGGAGCTGCTCTTCCGACAGGTGGCGGTACTGCTTCAGGACGCGCGTGAGAAAGTAGGCGGAGACCTCGACGGTGGACTCGCCGACCTTCCAATCGAACCGGTCGGTCTTCTCGACGACCAAGATGCGCAGCCCGGGATTTCCGCGCTTGAGAAGGATCGCGGTCGAAGCGCCGGCCACGGCGCCGCCCACGACGACGACGTCATAGGAAAGAGGGGAGAGATCCGCGACCGCATCCATGGAGGGTCCAGTTTACTGCGGGCGGTCGGCCGGGGGTTCGAGGCCTCTCGCCTCATCGACGCGGATCGTCCGATCGACGTCGAGAATCGGCCCGAGATCCTGGGCTTTTCCCGAAGGCCAACGGACCGTCAGGTCTTCCAGGCGCGTGACCTTCCCGAGCCCCAGATGCGCGATCGGGCTCCCGGTCGAGAGATAGCCACTCGCGTTGCCCGTCTCGATGATGATCTGGCGGCCGCCCGGCAATTTTGCGGAGATTCGGGCTCCGATGCCATCGCGGTTGTCCAGGCCTCGTGATCCCGCGAGGCGAATGCGAAGGTAGTGCTCTTCCGGACGCCGCGAGCCGAGAAAGAGCGCCTCCGGGGCTCCCACCGAGCGGACATAGAGGTCGAGCGCGCCGTCGCCATTCGCGTCGAAGGCGACGACCGCGCGTCCGTTCGACTCGAGATCCAGACCGTCGAGGAAGGCTCGTTCCTCGAAGAGCGGAGCGCCGGCGGCCGCGCCGCCGCGGTTGCGAAAATAGCGGTCTCTCTCCATTCCGGCGATTCCGGCGCCCTTGCGGTCGAAGGTTCGCGTTCCGGCGACGTAGTCGTCCCAGTACGCGAGTGAGTCCCACCAGAACTCCAGTTCGCGGTCGCGGTCCCGGCCATCGCCCCACATGCCATTGGTCGCGTAGAGATCCGGCCAGCCGTCGTCGTCGAGGTCGGCGGAGATCGAGCTCCAGTTCCATGCGGCGTGCCGCGCGCCGGACCGGGCGGTCGCGTTTTCGAAGGTATGGTCCGGGCGCTGGAGAAGGAGCGTGTTGCCCGAGGCCATCTCCTCACACCACCGGATCGCGGCGTGCAGGAAGAGGCGGCCTGCCAGGCTGACCGGAACCGAAGGGTACTCGTGCAGGAAATACCACTGCGTGTCGGTGCCGGTCGTATAGAGGTCGGGCAGGCCGTCTCCATTGAAGTCGGCCCATGCCGCCGACATCCCGTAGGCTCGTACCTGCGCGCCGGCCCTCTTCGCGACGTCCGCGAAGCGCCCCCCTTCGTTGTGGAAGAGGTTCTTGAGCCCAAAGTCGTTGGTCGCGAGAAGATCGACGCGGCCGTCGCCGTCGTAGTCTGCGAAGAGGCCCGAGAGGGTCCAGCGCGTGATCCCGGCGAGCCCCCAGACCTTCGTCGCGTCCGTGAAGTGGCCGCGGCCGTCGTTCAAATAGAGGAAGTTCTGGCGGCCATCGTTGGCGTCGAACGGTGGGTCCGGCATCTGATTGTAGTAGTCCCCCGTGACGCAGACGAAGAGATCGAGGTCCCCATCGCCGTCCACGTCGGCGAACGCCGCCGAGCGTGCGTTGGCGGGAACGACGATGCCGGAGGAAGCCGTGATCTCCTCGAAGGAGCCGTCGCCTCGGTTCCGGAAGAGGCGGGCCGGGCCGAAGGCGTCGGTCACGAAGAGATCCGGGAAACCGTCGCCGTCGACGTCGCCCGCCGCGACGCCGGTCGCGGGGATGCCTTCCCTAGAGGACCTTGCGAGGCCCGCCTTTTCGGTGACGTCGGTGAAGCGGCCGCGGCCGTCGTTCTCATAGAGGATCGAGCGCACGCCGTCGCCGACGAAGAGATCCTCGAAGCCGTCCCGGTTGTAGTCGAGCACGGCCACGCCCGAGCCGGGCCAGATACCGGCGATCAAGTGATTGACGAACTTCAGCGGGGGGTCGCGGCGCGGCGCGCCGAGACCCGAATCCGTGGTGGCGTTGTGGAACCGGGGCGCTGTCTCGATGCGCTCTTCCAGGACGCGCTCGAACTGCAGCGACACTCTACTTCCTCTTCCGGCGGGAGAGGACGGAGTTGAGGGACTCTCTTCGGTGACGACGACGCTCCCAGCCTTTTCGACCCGGGCGCCATCGGCGCGGAACCCGCCAACCATGAAGACGACCCGGCCCGACGTTCTCTCCCTCGAGGGGAAGATCTCGTGCGTCGGTTTTTCCACTCGATAGTCGACGTAGCCGATCCGCTCGAGGCCCTTCCACGCCCAGGCGCGCAGCTCGGCGATTCCGTCCGGGTCGGCCGCCGTCGGCTCGCGGCTCCGCAGCGCTCGCCGTACCGCCTCGCAGCCGTCCCGCCATCGTCCCAGTCGCCCCATCCACGGCGCAAACTCGGCGCGCAGCCGCGTCAGCGAACCGTTTCTGTAGACCCACCACCCGGCGGCGGCAAGGATCAGGATGGCGAGAACGAGGAGACCTTTCCGCACCGGCGCGGATCGTATCCGAGCCTTCTTCCGACGGGCAGCCACGAGGACGTCTCGGGTGCAATGGCCGGCATACGTAGGGTAGGGATTGTCCCCGCCCGGCTGAGCCGCCGCTCGGTGTCAGCGGGCGGCCGCAAAAGGCCGCCCTTACTCATTAAGGCTCGGCGAAAACTGGCGGAGAGGACGGAATGAGCGCCGGCGGACCCGGCGCTGCCTACCGCCGTGGGTCTGCGTTACCGCCGACCTTCGGTCGGCGTTCTCTACTGCCGGGGGCTTGCCTACGGTGGCCGAGTCGGTGGTCGGCTCGAACCCGTGTCCATCGCGGCTTGGAGCGTAGTAGTTTGGCGGAGAGGACGGGATTCGAACCCGTGATAGAGGTTTAGGCCCCTATGGCGGTTTAGCAAACCGCTGGTTTCAGCCACTCACCCACCTCTCCGCGAATGGTCAGGAAGGCTGATGTTAGTGGATAGCGTCTGAGAAACAAACCAGCGGTTCGCCGCTTCGCGGCGCCGCTGGGTGAGCGCCGGCGGGGCCGTCGCTGTCTCGGCCCGCAGCCGCGGGCCTCGGCTCAGCCACTCACCCACCTCATCCGCGAATGGTCAGGAAGGCTGATGTTAGTGGATAGCGTCTGAGAAACAAACCAGCGGTTTGCCTCTTCGCGGCGCCGCTGGGTGAGCGCCGGCGGGCCCTTCGCGGGCTACTCTCTTGGTGCCACGACCCGGGTCTTGCGGATGCCGAGGTCGAAGACGCCGATCGACGTCGCGGCGTGGAGAAAACGGCCCGACGGAGAAAGCCCAAGCTGCAACGCTCCGAGCGCAGGTAAACGGAGCGTCCTCCAGGTCGTGCCGCCGTCCGCGCTCTCGTAGACCCCTCCCTTCGGAAGGATTCCGGCGAGGTAGCTCGCGCTGGCGTAAACGGTCGAGGCATTCTGTTCGTCGACAACCACGTCGGTCACGTAGACGCCCGAAAGCCCCGTGGCTGTCCACGTCGCGCCGGCACTTGAGCTCTTGAAGACGCCTCCGCACTGAAAGCCGCCGGGGCCCAGCAGGCCGGCGCCGACGATGAAGAGGGTCGGATCGACTCGATCGACATGCAGAACATTGATGCCGGGGCAGCTTGCCGGCGCGCTCGCAACGGCGGACCACGAGTCGCCGTCGGAAGATCCGCGGAAAATCCGGGTCGGTCCATAGCCGAAGAGCATTCCTACCATCCCGCTCGCCAGGCGCGTCGGCTCGGTGAAGGGGGTCGACAGCTCCGCCCAGGATGCGCCCGCGTCTCGGCTCCTCAGAAACCGCGTTCCACAGGAGAGCAGGACGGTATCCGGCTGAGCGCCGAGACCGAGCGAGGGAGAACAGCTCGAGGAGACGGTCCAAGCGAGTGACCAGGTCTCGCCGCCGTCGATGGAGCGGTAGATGTTGGCGGATCCGTTGCTGAGAGCGCCCGCATAAATCCTCCTCGGGTCGCCCGCGTCAACGAGGATCTCGGTATAGAAGTCCCCCCTCGGCGCTTCGACGAGCGCGCGCCAGGTCCTTCCGGCATCGGTGCTCACGAAGATGGCGCTCTGCGACACCTCGTAGATCGAAGCGCCGGCATAGACGGTGGCCTCCGCGTTTGAGACCGTGGCAATGGCGTTGACCTGGTAGAGGGGGGGACCGAAGGTCTGCCATCCGAGAACCTGCGCCAGTGCAGGTTGAACGTGGGCAAGCGCGGAGAAGAGGAAGATACGAATCCGCATCGTTCCCCTATTCTACGGACCCTCCCGCGTTACGATGGAATCGATGTCCAACGGCTTCTGGATGCGGGTGCGGCGATACTACGTCGCCGGAATCCTCGTCCTCGCGCCGACGGCGCTCACGCTCTGGGTGGTCTGGGGACTGTTCAAGTTCTTCGACGACATCCTCGGAGGTCAGCTCCGGGCCCGCGGAATCTCGGTGCTGGGGCTCGGCTTCGTCCTGCTCAACGCCCTGCTGCTCGTGCTGGGATTCCTGGCGACGAACTTCCTCGGCAAACGGCTGTTCGCGCTGTGGGACCGGCTGATGCACCGGGTCCCGCTCATCAACAAGATCTATGCGACGCTGCGCCAGATCGCCGAGCTACTTCTCGGGCCTTCGCGCGTCGGTTCTTTCGGCAGGGTCGCCATCGTGGAGTTCCCCTCTCCGGGAACCTGGGGGCTCGGCTTCGTCACCTCGACGACGCCGGGGGAGGCCGGCGCGAGGACGGGGAAGAAGCTTTGCAGCCTATTCGTTCCGAGCGCCGTCAATCCGACGACGGGCTTCCTCCTCGTCGTTCCCGAGGAGAAGGTCACCTACCTCGACATGACGCCCGAGCAGGCGATGAAGATGATCGTCTCGGCCGGGGCGCTCGTGCCCCCGATGCGATCTTAGGGGGGTCAGGTCTGTGAACTGTGAAGTGAGTCTTCCGGGCCTCCTAGGGATAGGCCGGCTATTCGAGAGGATTCACAGTTCACAGACCTGACCCCATCTTCCGCGCCGTCAACAGGAGCTGCTCGCTCACCAGCATCGCGGGATGAACCATCCAGCGGAAGAGGTCCTCTTCGCCGCGGGCATGGGTGTCCCCCTGCCTGCGGCGTCTCGTCTCGATTCGCGTCGTCAGCCAGACGAAGGGATAGAAGAGCAGCAGCCACGCGTGTCTCCACTTGAAGCGCGTGATGTCCAGGCGGACGATCGAGAGCCCGGCCTGGTGGAGCAGCGTGTGCAGCAGCGGGAAGTCGATCGGACTTATGTGGTAGGCATAGAGGTCGTCGGCGGAGAGGTCCCAGCCTGCTCGGCGTCGGATCAGCTTGTGCGTGCCGCTCCAGAAGAAATGCCATCGGGAGTGGAGGCGCGCGATGTTGGGAGTGGAGAGAATGAGGCTGCCCGCTGGCGCGAGCACGCGCCCGATCTCGGCGACGATTGGAATGGAGGTCGGTAGGTGCTCGGCGACTTCGCTGAAGATCACGACATCGAAGGACGCGTCGGGGTAGGGGAGCGGCCGCATCAGGTCCACATTCGCATCGATGACGATCCCGCCAGTTTCGAGCGGCCGGGATGAGTCAGCCAGCTTGTAGTCGTCCTCGCGGAAGTGGGTGCCGCGGATCGCGCAGCCGTCGCGCGTGAGCGCTGCCGCGATCTCGCCCCGGCCGGCCGAGAGATCCAGCACTCGGAGGCGCGGATAGCTCGGCAGACGGCGCGCTGCTGCGACGATCGCTTCGAAGACGTGCTGCTGCGGCACTACGTCTCGGCGGCGTACTGGCTCACGCCTCGCGCCTTACGCCCGTCGGATCTCCGTCTGACCGCGCATGTACGGCCGGAGCGCCTCCGGAATCGCAACGGAGCCGTCGGGCCTCTGATAGTTCTCGAGGATCGCGACGATCGTGCGTCCGACCGGAAGCGCCGAACCGTTCAACGTGTGGACGAGATCGGGCTTCTCCCCTTCGGCGCGGCGGAAGCGAATGGACGCGCGGCGCGCCTGAAAGGCCTCGAAGTTCGAGCAGGAGGAAATCTCCTTGTATGCGTTGAGTCCCGGCAGCCAGGCCTCGAGGTCGTAGGTCTTGGCCGCCGCGAAGCCCAGGTCGCCCGTGCAGAGGGAGACGACGCGGTAGGGCAGCTCCAGTCGCCGCAGCGCCTCCTCGGCGTGGTCGGTCAACGTCTCGAGCGCCGCGTACGAATCTTCGGGCTTGGTCAGCATCACGATCTCGACCTTGTCGAATTGATGCTGTCGGATCATGCCGCGCGTGTCGCGTCCCGCCGCACCCGCCTCTGAGCGAAAGCAGGGCGTGTATGCCGTATACGAGAGTGGAAGATCCTCGCTCCTGAGGATCTCGTTTCGGTGAAGGTTCGTGAGAGGGACCTCTGCCGTCGGGATCAAATAGTACCCCTCCCGTGTCTGAAAGAGATCCGCCTCGAGCTTCGGCAGCTGGCCGGTGGCGAAGAGCGACTCGGCGTTGGCAAGGAAGGGGGGCAGAATCTCCCGGTACCCTTGCTCCTCGACATGGATGTCGAGGAAGTAGTCGATCAGCGCGCGTGACATCCGCGCCGCGGCGCCCTCGAGAACCGTGAAGCGCGCGCCGGCGAGCTTGGCGGCGCGCTCGAAGTCGAGGATGCCCAGCGCGGGTCCCAAGTCCCAATGCGCTTGGGGCTCGAAATCGAAGCGGCGCGGCTGACCCCAGGTTCGCTCGACGCGGTTGGCGGCCTCATCCGAGCCGCGGGGAACCGACTCGTGGGGCGCGTTCGGAATCGCCTTCTCGGCCGCCGCCAGCATCCGGTCGGCCTCTTCGGCGCGCTCCTCCAGCGCGCGGATCTCCTCCTTCAGAGCCTTCATTTCTTCGAGCGCCTCGCCAGAGGGCTTGCCGCGCAGCGCTGTCAGCTCGTTGCGGCGCCGGCGCTTCTCCTCGAGCCTCGTGACCGCGTCCCGACGCTCGCGGTCGAGCTGCGTGTACGACTCGAGGCCCGCGGTCGCGAACCGCTCGGGCATCTCGCGCAGAAGTCGCTCCGCGTTCTCGCGCAAATACTCGCGTGGTAGCATGAAAACGCGATTTCATATCGCGCACGCCGATCGAGTCAACCGTTTGAGCGGTTCTTCCCACCTCCCCGACGTGGATGCCGTCGTGATCAACCGCGACGGAGGCCAGGCGCTCTTCCGCGCCCTGGCGTCGCTCGCCGAGCAGCGGGGCGTCGCGTTGTCCGTCGCGGTGGTGGACAACGGCTCGCGGCCGGAGGAGCGCGCGCGGGTCGCGCAGGAGGCGCCCGCGGCGCGCATCATCGCTTTTTCGCGCAACCTGGGATTTGCCACGGCAGCCAACGAGGGGATCGCCCGGACGCGCGCCCCCTTCGTCCTTCTGGTCAACAACGACGCCGTGCTCGCGCCGGATTATGCGGCTCGCCTGATGGCTCGCCTGGCTCTCGATGAGCGCCTCGCCGCGGCCCAGGGGCTCGTCCTCTCCTTGGACGGCCGGAAGATCGACTCGGCCGGGCTGGAGTGGAACAGACGCGGAGAAGCCGTTCCCATTCTTTCCGGCGCGGACGCATCTTCGAGTCCCCGGTCGCCGTTCGAGGTCTCGGGTGTCTCCGCGACGGCCGCCCTCTACCGCCGCGAGGCGCTCGAAGTCCTGGCTCCCGACGGCGCGGCGTTCGAAGGATCGTTCTTCGCGTACTACGAGGACGTGGATCTCTCGCTGCGGCTGTCTCGCGCCGGCTGGCGCTTCGTCTGCGACCCGCAAGCCGTCGCGCGACACGAGGGGTCCCGGACGGGGAAGCGGACCCCGTTCAAGCGCGCGTTCTGGACGGCACGCAACCGCTGGCGCACTCTCTTTCGCAACTTCGACTCGGACCTGCTGATGCGGAACGCGTTCGCGCTCCTGCGGGCGGATCTCGCGCACGCGCGCCAGGTGGGCTGGAAGGGGATCGCGCTTCCGCTCCTCGTCTGGCCGAGGCTGCCATTGTTGATCATTCGCGCGAGGAATGAGCGGCATCGGCTTTCGCACTGGCCGGTTTCGGAGCGGCAAACCGGATGACGGCTCGGGAGATCACCGCGATTCTCGTCTCCTGGGATGACGCCGAGGATCTGGTCGCGGCCGTGTCGTCCCTTGCGCAGGCGCGCGCTCGGATTCCGCAGGGCGGCGTCGCGGTGTCGCTCGTGGTCGTCGACAACGGCGGAGGAAGTCTGCGCCGCGAAGCGATCTGCGCGTCGTGGCCGGAGGCCTGCCTGCTCATCAACGAGACCAACCGCGGTTTCGGGCCGGCCGCCAACCAGGCCGCCGAGATTGCGCCAGGTGACATCCTCCTCTTCCTCAATCCAGACACGCGCGCGGAGGGAGAGCCCTTTTCGCCGATCGCGCGCGCCTTCGACGCGGAGCCCGCGGTCGCCGCGGTTGCGCCGAGGCTGATCGAGATGGACGGGTCGACGTCAGCGGAGGGACCGCTGCGTCTGGCGCCGCCGGATCGCGAAGATCAGGCGACCTTCCAGCTGCGTCGGTTGCCGACGCTCGCATCCGATGCGCGCGAGCTTCTCCTCGTCGATCACATCGCGCCAAACAACCGTGGTCGCCGGCGTTTTCGGTATGCCGACGCGGCGCGTACCGCGGCTCTCCCGGTGGAGCAAACCGCCGCCGCCGCTCTCGCGGTGCGAAAGAGCGCCTTTCGTCGGCTCGGAGGCTTCGACGAGCGGTACGTCCCCGCCTGGTACGAAGACGTCGACCTGTGCGAGCGGCTCGGACGCGAGGGGAGCATCCTGTACCTGCCCGAGGCGCGCTTCCGGCACCGCGGGGGGGAATCCGCATCGCGTCTCGGCTACGCCCGATTTCTACCGATCTTCTACCGCAACGCGTTGCGCTATCGGAGAACGCGCTACGGAATCGCGGCTCGCGCAGCTTACCGGATGATGCTCGTTGTCGGCATGCTTCTGCGCCTCATCGTGCTGCCGTTTCGCGCCAATGTCCCCCGCTCGCGCGCCGATGCCGCTCGCGCGTACCTCCGAGTGCTGAGCGTCGCTCTCGGGCTGGGTTCCCACAATCTTCAATCATCAATCATCAATCATCAATCGAATGCCTGACGTTTCCATCATCGTCGTCTCCAAGGACGACGCCGCGGATTTGCCTGTTTCCCTCGGCTCCGCCGTGGAGCAGCGGGGAGTCGGCTGCGAGACGCTGTTGGTCGACAATGCCTCAACCGATGGGTCGCGCGACGTGACGCGGCCGTTCGGCCCCGCCGTCCGCCTCCTCGCGCTTCCGGAGAACCTGGGCTTCGCCGCCGCGATGAATGCCGGCATCGAAGCGACTTCCGGACGCTATGTCCTCGCGCTCAATCCCGACTGCCGGCTCACACCCGACTTCGCTTCCGTGCTGGTGCGGCGCCTGGACGCCCGTGATGCTTTTGACGTCGGGTCCGCTTCCGGCCGGCTGCTTCGCGCACAGGGAGTCGACCTTCGACCGACAGACCGGCTGGACTCGGCCGGCATCTATTACACCGCGGCGGGCCGCCACTTCGACCGAGGAGCGGGCGAGATCGCGGCGGGCCGCTTCGCCAGAGAAGAGGAGGTCTTCGGCACGTCGGGCGCCGCCGGCTTCTACCGGCGCGCGGCGCTGGAGAACGCGAAGATCTCGACGGGCTACTTCGACACCGATTTCTTTCTCTATCGCGAGGATGCGGATCTGGCCTGGCGGCTGCGGAACCTGGGCTGGCGATGCCTCTATGTGCCGTCCGCCCTCGCGTACCATCGCCGCCGGAGTCTTCCCGAGCGGCGCCGCGAGATGACGGATCTCGCCAACATGCATTCCGTGAAAAACCGGTTTCTGTTGCGCGTCAACAATCAGTCCGGCACCGAGCTGCTGAAGACGCTCGTGCCGACACTGGCGCGCGACATCGTCGTCCTTGGCGCCTGCCTGACCGTCGAACGCACCTCGCTGCCGGCTTTCGGATGGCTGTGGCGAAACCGGCAGCGGTTGTGGGCGAAGCGCAGAGAGATCCGCGAGAAGGTGAGAGCGGTGAGAGCGTCGAAGCCGTTGCGATAGGTTCCCCTCGTGCGCATCGGCATTCTGGGCACCCGCGGCATCCCCGCGCGCTACGGCGGATTCGAGACGTTGGCCGAGGAGCTCTCCGCGCGACTGGCCGCTCGCGGCCATGACGTCACGGTCTACACGCGCACGCACTACGCCGAGCCAGGCGTATCGGTCTGGCGCGGCGCGAAAGTCCGGGTGCTGCCGACGATCGCGACGAAATACCTCGACACCGTCGTGCACGGCGTCCTCTCTGGCGTCGACGCGGCATTCGAGCGCTTCGATACCGTTCTCATCTGCAACGCGATCAACGCCGCATCGTCGTTTTTGCCGCGCCTCTCCGGAAGAACACGCGTCGTTTTGAACGTCGACGGCCTCGAGAGCAACCGGCGCAAGTGGAGCGCCGTCGGCCGTCTTGCTTACCGGGTCTCCGAGAGGCTCGCGACCATCCTGCCCGACGTCGTCGTATCGGACGCGAGGGTCATTCAGGACTACTACCGGCAGCGCTTCGGGATCCGGTCCGTCTTCATCCCCTATGGCGGCGATCTGCCGGAGCCGACGGGGCGCGACGCCCTCGAGCGCCTCGGCCTCGCCCCCGAGCGTTATGTCCTGTACGTGTCGCGGCTGGAGCCCGAAAACAACGCGGAGGCGGTCATCCGCGCCTATCGGGACGTGCCGGGAGAGACCCCGCTCGTCATCGTGGGGGATGCGCCTTACGCGGCCGACTACATTGCGCGGCTGCGCGCAGCCGCCGGGCCTCGAGTCATCATGCCCGGCGCGATCTACGGCGAGGGGTATCGCGAGCTGCTCGCCAACGCGGCAGTCTACGTCCAGGCGACGGAGGTCGGTGGGACACATCCGGCCCTCGTCGAGGCCATGGGGTACGGGCGCGTGGTGTGCTACAACGCGACGCCGGAGAACGAAGAGGTCGCCGGCGGAGCGGCGCTCTCCTTCGATGTCAACCGGCCCGAGACCCTGACTCGTCTGTTGAAGGAGGTCCTGGATAACCCGGCGGCCTATTCCGTATGGAAAGAGCAGGCGAGAGAACGAACACGACAGCGATATCGTTGGGAGGATGTGGCGGACCGGTACGAGGCTATCCTTGCAGCGGGGGACGCCATTTCATAACATCGGCCCGGCCCCCCCGGTTCTCCGCCCCTGGTGACGTCCGATGCTGAAGCAAAAAGCCCACGCCATCGCCCTGGGAGTGCTCCTGACGGACCTCGCGCTCACGGCGATGTCCCTGCCGGTGACTTATGTGCTCCGGACTTCCATTCTGAAGAGCGCCTTTCCGGGCGTTTTTCCGCTTCCCCTCGCCCCGTTCGATCTGTATCTGCTTCTCTTGCCGTTCGCGCTGCCCATCTGGGGATTGCTCCTCTACGCGGCGGGCTTCTACCGCAGCCATCGCACCCTTCCGCTCGGGGAAGAGATCTGGGCAGCCGCCAAAGTCGCTTTCGGCGGCACCGCGATCCTGGTTCTGTTGATCTACGGCCTGAGGCTGGAGTTCGTGAGCCGCTGGTTCCTGGTTCTTTTCGGGATCTGCAACTTCGTGTTCCTCTCGGCGGAGAAGATCGCGCTGCGGCTGACCTCGCGGTGGGTGCGCGCGCGGGGTTACAACTTTCGCACGGCGCTGATCGTGGGCACGGGCGCCAAGGCGTCCCAGTTCGCCGACTTCCTCGAAGCACATTCTCACTGGGGCTTTCGGGTGCTGGGCTATCTCGACGACGACAACGGCGGAGAGATCCAGCTCCGGAACCGTTGGCCGTGCCTCGGCCGGATCACGGACATGGAAGCCGTGCTCGTCCGGGAGGTCGTCGACGAAGTGATCTTCGTCATCGAGAAGGGAAAGCTCGGGGAGTACGAGGAGGCGTTGCTCGTGGCCGAACGGCACGGTGTGCCGGCTCACGTCTCGCTCGACATCTTCCCGCATGTGCTGGCGCATCCGGTCCTCGAAGAGCTGGACGGGATCCCGCTGCTCTCCTTTACCACCACGCCTTCGAACCCCGGCCAACTGATCGCCAAGCGCGGCCTCGATCTGGCTCTGTCGCTCCTGCTCTTCCTCATCACCCTCCCGATCCAGCTTCTGGCGGCCCTGGCGATCCTTCTCTTCTCCGGCAAGCCGATTTTCTTCCGGCAGGTCCGCTGCGGTCTGAACGGGCGCCACTTCACGGTCCTGAAGTTCCGGACAATGGAGCACGGCGCGGAAGAACGGCTGTCGGAAGTCTCGCACTTGAACGAGATGACCGGTCCCGTCTTCAAGGTGAGGCGTGACCCGCGCTTGACGCCCGTGGGGCGTCTCCTCCGGCGGCTCTCCATCGACGAACTGCCACAGCTCTGGAACGTGATCGTCGGACACATGAGCCTGGTTGGCCCGCGCCCGCCGCTGCCGGAGGAAGTCTCGCGCTACGAATCGTGGCAGCGGCGGCGGCTGAGCATGAAGCCGGGACTGACGTGCCTCTGGCAGGTCTCGGGACGAAGCGAGGTCGATTTCGACCGTTGGATGGCGCTCGACTTGAAGTACATCGACACCTGGTCACCGATGCTCGATCTGAAGATCCTGCTGAAAACGGTTCCCGCGGTTCTGTCGGGGCGCGGCGCCCGATAGAATTGGTTGTAGGGCGGCCGTGAACGCCGGCCCACGCTGACGTTGCCTACTGCCGGGGGTTTTCCTTCGCGGGGCGGCCCTTGCGGCTGCCCGCGGGCTACCGACCGAGCCGAACCGTTCTAGCGGTTTCCGCTGACGTCGCTGCCGAGGGCTTCGCCTTCCTTGAACATGTATTTGATCGAGCGCTTCGGAATGAGCAGGTTGGGCCCGCCTTCCCGGTTTACTTTGAGGCAGGCTTTGTCGTACCACTCGATCCAGCCACGGATCTCCTCGCCGTCGCTCAACACGACGACCATGGGGGTCTTGGCCGCCATCTGTTTGAGGTAGTAGTAGCTCTCCGCATTCGTCTGTTCGGGCGGGACCTGCTTGCGCTGCGCAAAGGAGCGCGTGGGGTAGCGGTCGGCCAGATCGGACAGGCTCGGGCGGATCAGCTTGCGGTTGGCGGGAGCCTCATCATCGCTTCGGAAGGCACCGCCGGAAGTATTGCGATTGACCACGACTGTCTCTCTTTGTCCCGGTAAAGGTGGGACGCTTGCTGCTTAAACAGGCAAGTCGGCCGGAATATTCTGACCCTTCTTCGGGACCGCCGCCGCGGCCTGACCCCCCTCGTCCTCGTAGGCGAGGCAACACATCAACCGGCCGCACATGCCCGAAATCTTGGAAGGATTCAGGGAGAGGTTCTGGTTTTTGGCCATTTTGATAGTTACGGGGTGAAAGGACTTCAGGAAAGTCGAGCAGCACAGTGTCAGGCCGCAGGGGCCGATGCCCCCGCGCATCTTCGTCTCGTCGCGAGGACCGATTTGCCGCATCTCGATCCGAACCGGATGCTTCATGGCGAGGTCGGAGACGAGTTTGCGATAGTCGATGCGCGTCTCGGAAGTGTAGTAGACGGTGACTTTTCGGCCGTCGAAAGTCTCCTCGGCGCGTACCACTTTGAGCGAGAGCCGCTTCTCCGCCGCCAGCGCCTGGGTGTCGGCAAAGAATCGCCCCTCGCGGGCGAGCTTGGCTCGGTAGCTCGACTGATCCGACTCGGAGGCGATTCGAACCAGCCGCCGGGCATCTCGGAGCTGGCATTGCTTGAGGATCATGGGGCGCAGGTTGGTGATCTCGGCGAAATCCATCCCGCCGTCCCCCTCGACGACGACGCGAGCGCCGCGGGACACCTCGATCCCCATCGTGTCGCACAGGACGTTTCGGCCGTCCTCGTGCTCGTTGATTCGGATACCGACGTACTGGCCCGGGTTATAGGAGTTCCCGATCCCGCACCCGCCGCCACTGCCACAGCTCATGAGAAGACCCCCAAAACCCCTTACGTTACCACGACTTGCGAAGCAGCGGCACGGAAGAAGGAGGCGTTTCTCCGACCCCCCGGAACCCCGGCCCCCATGGGAACTCGCGGCCAAGAGGCGAGCCCGCTGGAAGCGAGCCTGTCCATCCGTACAGCCGCCGAAAAACTCCTGTTCTTCTTGACAGTTAGGGGTCATGCCGCTAACCTGCCGCCAACATTTGGAGAAGGAAAGGCAGGAGAAACTATGAAGCGTTTCGTGCTCGCGGTTGCGTGCATCGCGTTTTCCGCACCTCTCTGGGCTCAGAAGATGAGAGTTCCGCCGCACGCCCCGGCTGGCGCCCCCACGGTTCACACCATCACCGGCTCGCCGCTGACCCTCGACATCGGCGATGACACCTCGATGCAGGTGTACAACTCCAACGTGCCGGGCACGGGGCAGTTCTATCCGCCGGGCTGCAATCCTGGCGAGACGGCCGACTGGGGGGTGTTCGCAGGCATCGGCGGCGTGATCTACGGACCCGACTTCAACAATCATCCGTGCGGGTCGGCATCCAATTCATACACGCCCTGGACGGTGGTTTCCTTCACCCCCGTGTCCGGCACCGGCACAGCCGTTGACCCGTTCACACAAGTCATCGTGGTCGACGCGGGAACCACAGGGCTTCGCTTGACGGAGACGCTGACCTACGTCAATGGCTCGGCGACGGCTAACATCGCGCTGGCATTCTCGAACGTCGGCGCGGGTGCGGTCACATGGGACACGTTTGACGGAGCGGACCTCTTTCTCGCCGACAACGACGCGGGCTTTCCGTTCGCTACCCCTCCGACCGCCTCGGGCAGCCACGGCGCCGATGCCAGCTGCACGACTCAGCTGCAGTACACGATCTCCGTGCTCGGAACGACGCCGGCCGACCGCTATAGCGCCAACGGCTACAGCACGGTCTGGTCCGAGATTTCGGCCGGCAGCCTGTCCAACACCGTGGCGCCCGGATGTCTCGACGACGGTGCGGCGCTCGAGTGGACCGCGCGCACGCTCAACCCGGGAGGCACGCTGACGATCAACTCCGGTGTTTCGTTCACGGGTCAGGCGGTTCCGCAAGGAGCCATCGTGCCGACTCTGTCGCCGCTCGGCCTGGCGGCCTTGATCTTGTTACTCGCCGTGGTGGGTTACGTCCTCGTGCGGAGAATGTCTCTGGGGGCGTAAGGAGGAGAAGCGCGGTCACTCGACTCGCGCATGTGTCTCGGGGCGGCCTTCATGGCCGCCCGTTTTGTTTGTGGCTGCTGGCCGGCTAGCCTTCCGCCGACAGTTTCGCCGCGAGCTCTTCGAGGAGCTCCTCAAGCGTCGCCGCGCGGAGGCGCTCCACTTTCGCAATCTCGCCGGCGGCGGCCGAGGCGTAGAGCGGCGGCGCGGCGGGATCCTCTTCCTTCACGACTTCCGCCATGGCGCGTGCCTGCATCGGATCGGCGAGCAAGACGGCGTCGATCCGGCGGTTGCGCGCCAGCTTCTCGAGCGCGTCCTCGACGCCGCTCGCGGTCAGGATCTCGATGGAGGGATGGCGCGGGACGAGCGAGACGATTTCGGACGCCGGGCCGCCGACGACGAGAATCGTGATCACGAGGCTGCCTTCTCGATCCAGAGAACGAACATGCCGCCCGGACTCGGCTTGCCGCGGCCGGAGGCCATATAGAGGACGATCGTCCAGAGACCCGGCCGCCCGGGAGTGAAACGAAAGGAAAAATCACCGGCCGGGCCGACCCGCAACCGGTCTTGCGTTTCGGCGCCGACGACACGGAGAGACTTGACTCCCTCGGGGACGTAGGCGAGCGCCGGTATCGGATACGTGTAGGTGTCTCGCGCCGTCGCCTCGGCCCGGGTCAGGTGGCGCGGCGAGGCCTCGTGGGCCAGCGTCACGAACTCGACTCGGTATGGGGCGCGGGCGCGGCCATTGGCGAGAACCCTGTCCGGATCCTCCGCCACGCGGAGAAGTGCGAGCTCCGCCAGGCGGCGCGTCAGAAACTCCTGGGCCATTCGGAAGTTTCCGTGCTCCTGCGCGTACCCGACGCCGACGTGGGTCGCGTCCGGATCGAGAATCGTGCGGCGGTGGCCGTCGGAGGGGGGGAGCTCGCTCATCATGCCGGCGTGGCCGGATAAGGCGAGGCTGAGCGTGGAGGCGTCGAATCTCGGGCCGCTCGATTTCCACGAAACGACGTTTTCCGCCTGCATGCCGAAGATCCCGGCGAGCGCCGTCCGCGCGTACGGGGGCATCCCGTCGGTCAGATAGTGGCCGCTGGTTCCCTCGTGAATCTGCTCGGCGCAGAAGGTGTCGGCAACTCGCGAGGCGGCCTCGTCCCACGCGACCGGAAGCCGTCCGGCCGCGGCGCGGTCGATATTGACGCGCTCCCAGACGGCAAGCTTGACGGGATCCTCCGGACGGGACGCGGAGGGGTAGGTCTCGGTGACGGGATGCTCGAGATGCGGCGCGCGGACGCGAAGGGCGCCGGCGGCGGGATCCGGCGGGACGGCGGTGCATCCGACGGTGGCGAACGCGGCTGTGAATCCGGCGGCCCGTGTTAGCTTCACGCGGTGACGACTGCGCCGGCGATCAAGTTCGGTACCTCGGGGTGGCGGTCCATCCTGGCAGACGATTTCACGTTTCCCAACGCGCGCCGCGTCGTCGCCGCGATCGCACGCGTCCTCGCTGCGGAGGGCCGGCCCGGAGGTCTGGTTCTGGTGGGATACGACACGCGCTTTCTGGCCGACCGTTTCGCCGCGGAGGCCGCGCGCATACTCGCCCGCCGCGGCTTCGCGGCCGAAGTCAGCGCCCGACCCGTTCCCACGCCCGTTCTTGCCTTCGAGATCCGGCGCCGCGGCGCCGTCGGTGCGGTCAACTTTACCGCAAGCCATAACCCGCCCCAGTACCTCGGAATCAAGTTCTCGACCTCCGATGGCGCGCCGGCCTTGCCTGAGATCACCCAGAAGATCGAAGCGGGAATCGTCGCGATTGCGCACGAGAAGGCGCCGCCCGAGGATCCCGTCCGGCGTTTCGATCCTGCTCCCGCCTATCTCGCGGATCTGGATCGAAAGGTCGACGCGGAGCAAGTGGGTCGAGGCGGTGCGCATTTCTCGCTCGACTTCCGTTTTGGAACCGCCGCCGGTTTCCTGGATGCGTATCTCGAGCGGACGGGAGCGAAGCTCTCGCGGCTTCATGCCAACGCCGATCCGCTCTTCGGGGGCCAGTCCCCGCAGTGTGGCGAGCGCGAGTTGAAGGAATTGGCCGGAGAGATCCTCCGCCGCGGCTCGCGGCTGGGCCTCGCATGCGACGGGGACGCGGATCGCTTCGGCGTCTGCGACGACACGGGCGCCTACATTCAGCCCAACGAGATCCTGGCTCTGCTCGCAAACGACCGGCTCGGCCGGAAGGGACGGCGGGGTGGAGTAGCCCGCAGCGTCGCAACGACGCATGCGCTGGACGCCGTCGCGCAGAAGTTCGGGGTTGCGCTCTACGAGACGCCGGTCGGGTTCAAGTACATCGGCGAGCTGCTTCTGGAGGGGAAGATCATCTTCGGCGCCGAGGAGAGCGCGGGACTGACGATCGAGGGACACGTCCCCGAGAAGGACGGAATCCTCGCCGACCTGCTCTCGGCGGAGCTCGTCGGCGCGACGGGAAAGACGATCGCGCAATTGCGCGCGGAGCTCTGGAAGGAGATCGGAACGTTCTTGACCCGGCGGATAGACATCGAGCTTTCCGCGGAGGCCCGCCAGCGTCTGGCGGAGTACCGGAAGACGCCCCCCTCCAACGTGTCGGGCCGGCCCGTCGCGTCCGTCAATCTGCTCGACGGAATCAAGTTGATTTTGGAGGACGGTTCGTGGATTCTGGTTCGAGAGTCGGGAACCGAGCCCGTGGCCCGTGTGTACATCGAAGCGCATTCATCCTCGGATCTGGACGCCCTCGCCCGGGCCGGGCGTGAGCTGATCGCATGAGCTTCGGAATCGAGGCCATCCACGGACGCGAGATCCTCGATTCGCGCGGCAACCCGACTCTGGAAGTCGAAGTTCTCTTATCGGGAGGCGCGTCCGGGCGCGCGGGCGTCCCCTCCGGCGCCTCGACGGGGACGCGCGAGGCGCTGGAGCTTCGCGACGGAGACAGGAAGCGTTACGGCGGCAAGGGGGTTCTCAAGGCTGTCTCCCACGTCAATGGCGAGATTGCCGAGGAGCTCTCCGGCGCCGATGCCCGCGACCAGGCGCTGATCGACCGGATCTTGATCGAGCTCGACGGCACCCCGAACAAAGGACGCCTCGGGGCCAACGCCATGCTCGGCGTGTCCATGGCCGTCGCGCGCGCGGCCGCGGAGGCCTCCGGCCTCCCTCTCTATCGCTACATCGGCGGCACAGCGGCGACCACGCTCCCCGTGCCTCTGATGAACGTGATCAACGGCGGCGCCCACGCCGACAATCGGCTCGACCCGCAGGAGTTCATGGTCTGCCCGGTCGGGTTCTCGTCGTTCGCCGAGGCTCTCCGCGCGGGAGCCGAAGTCTTCCATGCCCTGAAGGAGATTCTGAAGAAGAAGGGGCTCTCGACGGGCGTCGGCGACGAAGGAGGATTCGCCCCGGATATCGCCTCATCGCGCGAGGCGATCGAGCTGCTCCTTTCGGCAATCGAGTCGGCGGGCCGCACTCCCGGCAAGGACGTGGTCATCGCGCTCGATCCGGCGGCTTCCGAGTTCTACGAGGGGGGCAAATATCACCTGAGAGGGGAGAAGAAGGCCCTCTCCTCCGACAAGATGATCGCGTACTGGGCAGACCTGGTGGCCGCGTATCCGATCGCGTCGATCGAGGACGGCCTAGCCGAGGAAGACTGGGAAGGGTGGAGGGCTCTGACGGAGGAGCTCGGAGAGAAGATCCTGCTCGTCGGCGACGATATCTTCGTCACGAATCCCGAGATTCTCGCGCGCGGCATCGCCGACGGCGTCGGCAATGCGCTCTTAGTCAAGCTCAACCAGATCGGCACCGTGACCGAGACGCTCGACGCGGTTCGGCTGGCGCAGAGCGCCGGCTACCGCACGGTCGTTTCGCACCGTTCCGGCGAGACTGCGGACGACACGATCGCGGACCTGGCGGTTGCCGTGAATTCGGGACTCATCAAGACGGGGTCCGCCTGCCGGGGCGAGCGCCTCGCCAAGTACAACCGGCTCCTCGCGATCGAGGAGGAGCTCGAGTCGGCCGGTTCCTTCGCGGGCCGGTCGGCCTTCGCGCGATGAGGGGCGATTCGGGCTCTCCCCGCGAGCCGAGGCCGTGGACCGCGTTCTTAGTGTCGCTGGCGATCTCGTCGGTCCTGATGGGGATCCTCCTGCTGTCTGACCGGCGTGTCCTGGAGCTGCGGCGCGCGCGCGCCGAGGTCCAGGCGCTCGACCGCCAGATCGCCGAGAAGCGCAGAGAGAACGAGCAGTTGAAGGCCGCGATCGAGGCGGCCAACAAGCATGAGTTTCCCGCCGAGAAGATCGCCCGCGAGGAACTCCATCTCGTTCAACCGGAGGACGTCGTCCTTCTTTATCCGCCCGGCAGCCTCACCAAGCCCAA
>DASXTI010000127.1:0-18843 GCA_036505535.1 Thermoanaerobaculia bacterium | reverse complement strand
AGGAAGGTGTCTCCTACACGGTCGTCGTGAAGGCGAGCGAGAAGGTCAAGAAGGGCGCCGTGGATGGAAAGGTCACCCTCTACACCTCCGACAAAGAGAAAGGCGTCATCGAGATCCCGCTGAAGGGCGAGGCGCTGTAGGTCACGTCGCCCTCGCGCGTCGCGCTGCTGCGCGATCGCTGCGGGCTCCCGCGACGCGGACCTCCTCCCTCGCGTTCGCTCGGGAGACTCTCCGCGTCGCGAGCAAAGCATCCCTCGCGACGAGAATCCCCTCTCCCCTGAGTGCGGGGGAGAGGGTAAGGTTAAGGTAGGAGATCAGACCCGCTTGATCTTCTTCAGAATGTCCCCATCCCATGTGTACTTGAGCCGCTTGCGGCCCCGGGCGGCGTCCTTCTGCAGCGCGTACCCGTAGAGCAGCGGCAACGCCACGGAGGCTTCGATGAAGGCCATCTCGTGGGTGGCTTCCTTCGAGACCTTCCCCCAGGAAGTGGCCTCCGACAGCGTCGAGCCGCCGAGGCCCCCCCAGTGCGGCGCGTCGGTCGTGATCTGGAGCGCGTACTTGTGGCCGCCCGTGTCGATTCCGAAGATGTACGACATGACGATCGAGTCGTTGATGTAGTTCTTCGGCACGCCCCCCGAAACGTAGAGCGCCGCGGTGGCCGGGCTTTGCACGACGATCTGCGTCAACTCGTAGTTGTCGCGGATCGAGCTGATCTGGAAGGGCGCCTTGCCGGCCTTGCGGGCGCGGTGGTAGTGCTCGGTCAATCCGATGCCGATCGAAGAGTCGTTCAACGCCGGAACGAAGAGAGGCACCCCATGGCGCGCACAGGCGCCGAGAATCGAGCCGCCATCGTGGCGCGCGTCTTCGGCCAGCAGCGCGAGGAACGCGCGAGACGACAGGGTCTTTCCGCTGAGGGCGTCGGCGAACTTCGAGACCGTCAGGTCCGTCTCCCAGTACTTCTCCTCGTCGATGAACGTATCGTAGAGCCGGTCGATGTAGAGATCGCGCAGCTCCCGGTCATCCGCGTCGGGATGTCCGTGGTAGTGGCGCCCGCCCCGCACCTGATAGAAGTCCTGCGAGATGATCGCGCCCGTCGAAACCACCACATCGACCATGTTCTGCTCGATCAGATCGACGATGACCTGCCGCATCCCGGCGGCGATGAGGGAGCCCGCCATGCCGAGGAAGACGGTCGGACGCGCCTCATCCCTCAGCATGGCCTCGAAGACGTGCGCGGCTTTGCCGAGCGCCCGCGCCTGAAACGACGCGTCGCGATAGGCGTCGAGGAGCTCCGAGACGGTGGTCTTTTTCCCGACTCTTACCGGCGTCGTGGGGCGGCCGAGGAGCGCCTTCTTCCTCTTGCGGTCGACGCCGGCCGCCGCGGCGTGGATGTACTCGCGGGCGCTGTCCGTGCCGTCTTGTCTTTTCGATCCCATCGGCGAGGCCCTCCCGAAAGAATCCGGTACGCCGCCATGGCGGCGGCATAGCCGGAGTCGATGTTCACCGCCGCCACGCCGTTGGCGCAGGAATTGACGGCGGACAAGAGCGACGCCAGACCCTGGAAGATGGCGCCGTAGCCGTGAGAGGTCGGCACGGCGATGATGGGCCGGCCGACGAGACCGCCGAGAACGGAGAAGAGAGAGGCCTCCATTCCGGCCGCGGCGATGATGACATCGGCGCGCTCGATCTCCTCGAGGCGGGACAGCAGCCGTAGCACGCCCGCCACGCCGACGTCCGGGACGAGAATGGAGGAGACGCCCAGATACTCGAGCGTCGAGCGCGCTTCCTCGGCGACCGACGTATCCGCGGTTCCCCCGGTGACGACGGCGACGCCCCCCTCGACGCGGGGCATGGGCTTTCCGACGGAGATGTGCAGGGTCGCCGAGCGCGGATCGTATTCGGCGCGGCCCGGAAGCGGCGAGCTCGAGACCTCCTCCCACGCTTCGGGCGCCAAGCGCGTGACGAGCACATCGTGCGCGCGCGAGAGCTGACGGCAGATCTCGACGATCTGCGCCGTGCTCTTCCCTTCCGCGAGCACGACTTCGGGGAACCCGACGCGCCGCAAGCGGTCGAGATCCAGCGTGTAGTCGGGGCCGCGCATTTGGGGCGCATTGTATGCGTCTTCCGAACAATGACTCGACCGGTTGAAAATTGCGCTGCTCCGCAGTATCGTGTCGGGTCTTCGGCGTTCTTTGAATCGTCTGGCAAAGGGAAGCGGGTGAAAATCCCGCGCGGCCCCCGCCACTGTCACCGGGGACGCCTCGGGCAGCAAACCACTGGGCGCGTGAGATCGGGCAATCGGTCGCGCGCTCGGGAAGGAGCCCGACGGCGGAAGATCCGGAAGCCAGGAGACCTGCCGGACGACACGCTTCTCGGACGGGGTCAAACGAGAGGGGACGCGCCTCCGATTCCCGGAGCACGGGACACCTTTCGAACCGCCCGAGCCCTTCGTCTGACCGAACGGGAGGTTCGAATGACGACCGCGATTCTGCTGGTTCTCCTCGGCGCCCTCTCCCGGCTTCTTCCTCATCCCCCAAACTTCGTCGCTCTGGGAGCGCTCGCTCTCTACAGCGGCGCGCGGCTTCCCCGGCGCTTCTCCTTCGCCGTCCCTCTGGCCGCCATGGCGCTCTCGGATTTCGTCCTCGACCTCGGAACGGGCCGGGCCGCGATCTCCTCGGTACGACTCACGATCTATGCGACGTTCGCCACGATCGTTCTCGCCGGCGGTCTTGCCCGGCGCAAGGCCGGGCCGGCGCGCCTGACGGCGCTTTCACTTGCCGCGTCGACGCTCTTCTTGCTGACCTCCAACTTCGCCGAGTGGGCCGGCGATCCGCTCTATCCGAAGACCCCCGCGGGTCTTCTTCTCTGCTACGCCGCGGCGGTTCCCTTCTTCTGGAACACCCTCGCGGCCGACCTTCTCGGCACGGCCGGTCTCTTCGGTCTCGATGCGCTGTCGCGAAGGCAGAAGGCGCTCGCCGTCATCGTCTCCGCGCTGCTCCTCCTCGCGCTGCCGCCGCGAGTGCTCGCTCAGTCTGTGCCTCCCGCCTCCGAGAGCGTCGTCGTGACGGCGACCTTGGTGCCCGAGGAGGAAAAGGAGGTCGGCTCGGCCTCGACCGTCATCACACGACGGGAGATCGAGAAAAGCGAGAAGACCTCGGTGCTCGAGCTGCTGCGCACGGTACCGGGCCTCGACGTGGTGCAGTCCGGAACGCCTGGCTCGGTGACCTCGCTCTTCACACGCGGGACCAACTCGACGCAGACCTTAGTCCTCGTGGACGGTGCCCGGATGAACTCCCCATTCTTCGCCGGCTACGACTGGTCCGCGGTCACGACGGAGAACATCGAGCGCATCGAGGTCATCCGCGGCCCGTTCTCCGCGCTCTATGGATCGGACGCGATCGGGGGAGTCGTGCAGATCTTCACGCGGCCTGCCTCCGAGGGCATCTCCGGCCGCCTCACGGGTGAAGCCGGCAATCAGGGTCAGGGGGAGGGGTCGGCATTCGTCTCGGCAGGCGAGGGTCCCTTCGCCGCGACCGCGAGCTACCGATACGCTGCCTTCGGCGGCGACAGGCCCAATACAGATTGGCGGGAGCGCAACGGCTCCGCACGTCTGGAGGCTCGCCTCGGCGAGGGCAGCCGGATCGCCGTGGAAGGCGGGATCTTAGACGGCGAGGTCGGAAACCCCGGCCCCACCGGGGCGCCGAGCACGGCGCGGGGCCTCTTCCGGGAGGAGCGCCTCTCCGTGCCGGCCACCTTCGCCCTCTCCGATTCCAACCATCTCGAAGTGCTCCTGGCCGACGTGCACTCGAAGCCCGAATACCGCGACACGGCCGGAGGCTTCTCGACCCAGACGGATGCGGAGACGCTTCAGGCACGCGTTGCGGACACCGCCCGAATCGGCCCGCACGCGGTGACGGGGTTCGCGTCCTGGGAGCGGTGGAAGGTCGACGACGCGAGCAACTTCGGGCCGAATCTCGAGGGCCAACGCACGACGCTCTGGGGACTCGGAGCGCAGGACACCCTGACCGTCGGCGGCTTTACGTTGACCGCCGGGGCGCGTTTCGACAACCACTCGACTTTCGGAGGCCATTGGAGTCCTCGCGCGACGATCGCCTGGCTTTCCGCCGACTCGCTCTGGAAGTTGCGGGCCTCCGGTGGGGGCGCCTTTCGCGCGCCGACCGTGGGCGAGCTCTACTATCCTTTCTCCGGCAACCCCGACCTGAAGCCCGAGCGCTCGACCTCGTGGGAGCTGGGTGTTGAGCGATACGTCGGAAACGGCAGGGCCGAGCTGTCGTTCTTCTGGAACGATCTGCGCGATCTGATCGTCTTCGATTTCGCGGAGTCTCGGAACTTCAACGTCGGGCGCGCGCGTACTCGCGGCATCGAGCTCGGATGGAGGCAAGCCGTCCTGCCGGGGCTTGCGGCCGACGCGATCTACACGTATCTCGACGCGGTCAACCGCGTCACCGACACGCCGCTCCTGCGGAGGCCCCGCCACAGGGCCTCCCTCGGCCTCGACTGGCAGCCGGTTGCCGGACTGGACCTAGCGCCGCGGCTGCTCTTTGTCGGCCGGCGGCCGGACGGCGATCCCTTGACGGGCGCTTCTACCGAGGATCCGTCCTATCTCCGGCTCGATCTGATCGTGCGCTGGCAGGTCATGTCCCACCTCGCCCCGTACCTCCGCCTCGTCAACGCGTTGGATCGCCGGTACGATGAGGCCGCGGGCTATCCAGCCGCAGGGAGGCTGGTGGCGGGCGGAGTGGACGTGAGGTTTTAGGGGAGTCGGTAGCCAGTAGTCAGTGGTCGGTAGTGGGCCGCTGACTTCTCAAGCTACCAACTACAGACTACAAACTACAGACTAAAGCAAATGCCCCGTATCACGAAGGTCTACACGCGCACGGGGGACGACGGCACGACCGGGCTGGGGGGCGGCCAGCGCGTCCCGAAGGACTCCCTGCGCATCGAGGCCTACGGGACGGTCGACGAGCTCAACAGCCAAATCGGCGTCGCCGTGGCGACGGGTGTGACTGGGATGCTCCGAGAAGCGCTGAGCTCAATCCAGAACGAGCTCTTCCACCTCGGATCCGACCTCTGTGTCCTCGAGGAGGACAAGGCGGTGATGCCGGTGCCGAGGATCGAGGAACGCCACGTCGTCGCGCTCGAGAAGCTGATGGACCGCTTGTCGGAGGAGCTCGCGCCGCTGGAGAACTTCATTCTCCCCGGAGGCAGCCCCGGCGCCGCGCAGCTCCACGTGGCGCGCACCGTCTGCCGCCGCGCCGAGCGCCTCGTCGTGACTCTCGCCCGCGAGGAAAGGGTCGGCGCCTACACCGTGACTTACCTCAACCGCCTCTCCGACGCGCTCTTCGTCATGGCGCGCTACGAGAACAAGGCGCGCGGCGTCCCCGACGTCCTCTGGAACAGTCGCGCGTAAGCGTCCCCCCGGCACCGTAGGGGAGGCCCTTGCGGCCTCCCGCTCAGTTCGGCCAGTGCAGGCCGAGCGCCTTGGAAAGAAAGACGGCCATCTGCGCCCGCGTCAGGTTTGCATTGGGGCAAAAGTTGCCGCCGCCGCAGCCTCCGGTAATCCCGGAGGCCGCCAGGGCTTCGATGAACTGAAAACCGAAATCCCCGGGCGCGACATCGTTGAACGTCTGCGTCGTCGCGGGGCTCACCGTCCGCCGCCACCACACCTCCACCCACGCGAAAAACTGGAAATTCGGGTTGGGAGCTTGTTCGACATCGAGCACGAGCTCGGTGCCAAGATTGGAAACCACCTGGATGCCGAGCGGGCCTGCGAGATCGGTGCCCCAGCCGTGAGCCGGAGCCGAGAAGCCCGCAAGGAGGACTTTGTTCCCACCGGAGTCCCGCTGCCAGAGGCCGACGCCGAGCACCGCGTCCGTGTCGGTCGTGCTGTTCAAGCCGATGAAATCGATTATGGACCCGGCGGGTACGTTCAGGGTTGAGTAGTAGTTCATGTGCGTGTTGGTGCCACTGTAGCGGCCCAGACTTGGCGAGACGGCGAAACCGATCTCCCAAGATCTCGGCACAAATGACAGGGCCGAGATCGTCGTCACCGTGTAGTCCTGCGTGCCGAAGTCCGGACGCTGCCCCGTCGGAAGCAGCTTTGACGTGGGCCGGTCTTGTGCGCCAACGACACCCCCGCACAGCATCGCGCAAGCCGCCAGGCCGAGAACCCGGACGACTTTCTTTCCCGTGAGCATGATGGATCCTCCCCTTTTTCGCGGAGCATACGCCCCAGGCGCCCGAACCGCATAGAATCACCGCCGTGCGCCGCTTTGCCGTTTTTGTGCTTCTTGCCGCCGCGGTCGCGCCGGCGCAAATGCCCCTCGCTTTCGGGAGTGGGGCGGAGGCGCGTGCCTGCGCCATGGCCTGCGGCCACGCCGTTGCGCCGGGCGCGGCATGCTGTCCGCTGAGCGAGGGAGGGCAGGGAGAGACGGTGCTAAAGACCTGTCCGCAGAGGGATCAGGGAAGTCTCGTTCCCTTCGCGCCGTCTCCGCTCGCACTGGTCCCGTCGGTGTTTCGGCTGCTTGCTCCGGATCTTCGTTCGACCCCGATTCCGGTCTCCGTCCCCAAGCCTCTTTCCGCATCCGCTCGTCCGCCCGACCACGTCCCTCTCCTTCTTTCCTGACCGGCTCGAGTCAGACGGCGGGATCTTCCCGCCGCGTCAGAAAAGGGGAATTCAGCGGTGAAACGGAATTCGTCTCTCGGTCATCGCCTCGCATTGGGGGTCTGCCTTCTCATCATCGTGCTCGTCATGCCGGCGGCGCCGGCATTCGCATGCTCGATCTGCCGGTGCGGGGATCCGACGTTCAATTCTCTGGGGACCAACGTCTACTCGGCCGGTCAGTTTCATCTGGCTCTCGACTGGGACCGCTTCTCCAAGAGCCAGCGCACCGTGGAAGACGGCCGGATCGGAACCGACGCCGAGGTCGAGAACCGCTACACGGCGACCCTCTCCTATTCCTTCGCCGAGCGCTTTCTGGTCGTCGCGCGGCTTCCGGTCAGCCACCGCGACCTGACGACGACTTTCGCCGACGAATCGGAGAGGGTTCGCACAACCGGCGTCTCGGATCCGGAGCTCTACGGGCTCGTCCGGCTCTGGTCTTCGAACTTCGGGCCGGGCCTGGGTCGGCGAACCTGGATCTCGGCGGTCTTCGGCGTGAAGACGCCCTGGGGACGGAACGACGTCCGGCAGGACGGCGAGCGCGTCGACGAGCACGCTCAGCCGGGCACGGGATCGACGGATCTCTTCGGCGGACTGTCGGGCTTCTATCTCTTCGACGCGGATTCCACGGTCTTCGCTTCCGTGCAGTATCGCGGCACCGGCCGAAACGACTTCGGCTACAAGTACGGCAACATCGCGATGGCCAACGTGGCCTACGAGCGAAAGCTCTCGGAGGTCTTCGACGGCGTCGTGGAGATGAACTTCCGCCACGCCCAGCGCGACGAAGTCAACCGCGAGGGAGAGGTCGACCCCAACACGGGCGGCAGCATTCTCTACGTGACGCCTCGCCTGCTCGTGAACGTCGGACACGGACTGGTGCTTCGGCTGGCGGTCCAGATCCCCGCGGTGAAAAGTCTCCACGGCGTCCAGAACGAGAAGGTCAACTACAACGCAGGGCTGACGTTCTTGTTCTAGGAGTGGGGTCAGGTCTTAAAACGCGTGAACCGTAATCCTCGGCAAACTCACACATTTTAAGACCTGACCCCCGGTTCCCCCTGTTTCTCGGTTAAGGCCTCGGGCGCCTTACGCTTGGGGTGCAGCGCGTAGCCGATCAGAAACAACGCGCCGATCCCGGCATGCGCCCAGCCGGCCGCGCGGACGGCTGCGCCCGCGACGAGGACCTCGACGAGATAACCGCTCAGAGCGAGCGGCGCGAAGATCCAGAGCAGGAGAAGTCCCGTGCGGCGCCCGCTCGTCTCGCCGTGCCGGAGCTTCCGAAAGACGTGACGGCGAAGGAGCAGTCCCACGCCGAAGACCGCCAGCGGGGCGACGAGGACGTGCGCCTTCATGACGGCCGGCTGCCAGGGATGGGGGAGGCGCGAGTCGGGATCGGTGCTCGGGACGAAGTACTTTAGCACTCCGTAGGCGAGGCCGGAGAGCGAGACCGCCGCCAGCGCGACGTGGTTCCACCAGGCCTCCCAGCGCTTCATCGGGATCCGCCGGCTGGCCGCGCGGGTGTAGAGGTGGGCCTGGCCGCAACGCCTCGATGGATGACCTGATCAAGCGCGAGCACGCGCCGGGCGGCTTCGGTCGTCGCGCGCGCCGTCAGTGTCGCCCCCGCCACGGGACGAATGCCACGCTTCATCGAGAGCTCGTCGTTCAACGCCTTGCCGGCGAACTGCGAATACCAGTGCGGGCGCGGCAGGTATTCCTCCGGCTCCGAAAAGGAGAGCACCTCGATGCGAGCGACCGCTCCCCTCGGGTCGACGACGACCATGATCGTCTCGGTCATCGTCCGGACCACGTGGGTGTCGAAATAGGCGGTGCCGAGCACACGGCCGTCCGTCGTCCCGACGTAGTAGGCGACGAGGGCGCCGGGCAAGACGTCGCCGCCGGAGAGCTTCTGCGCCTCGCGTTGCTGATCTTTCGTCAGAAATGCCGTCCTGCGTTCCACCGCCCCGCCAGGAAACGCGAGCTTGAGCGCCTCCTCCTGTGTGAGGAAGACCTTCGCGGCCAGGGGCCACGACGCTGTCCCCACTAAAAGCGCCAGCACGATGACCCGCGCGTTCGGCTTCAAATCAACAATCTTCAATCTTCAATCATCAATTTCTAGAAGATGTATCCGAGGGCGACGTTCCACCGGTCGACACCGGTCCTCGCGGCGTTGCGGCGCCGTTGCCAGTCGGCCTTGAGGATGAGCCGGTCGATCGGCTTGAACGCCAACCCGAGGGTGAGCTGCCGGACGTCGTTCTCCGGGTTGCGTTCAAAGCCCGCGGGAACCGACGCCTGCGTGTCGTATTGCTCGTACCGCGCGTATGGGAGAAGCGACGCGCGGGAGCCGGGGCGGAGCGACAACAGGTCGTAGGCACCCTGTAGGTACCATCCCTCCTGGCGGCTGCCGACCGAAGCGTCTCCGGTAAAGCCGTTTGCCTCGTTGACGAGGTCCGCCTGGCCGACGCTGGAGTGCGCGTAGAGCCCACGCAGCCACAGGCCTCGCCACTGCCAGTCCGCGTGGACGTCGACGACCGTGGTCAGCGCGTCGATCTCGCGTCCCGACGGCGTCACACGCCCCTGGCCCGCGTCGCCGGTGAAGACCGATGCCCCGACGAGCAGGCCCGGGATGCCCGTGTAGTCGAGCCGGCCGGTGAACGCCCAGTCTTTCGCCCGGGCCTCCGAACCCTCCTGGCGTCCTTCCCGGATGCCCTCGTCGGCCGAGTAACCCGCGGCATTCAAGCCGTTGACCATGTAGGCGCGGTAGGCGATGGGTCCCGCCTCGCCGTAGAGTCCGAAGCCGAGCTCCCGCCAGGTGGAGGGGATGATCACGTCCTCGACGTCGGGCCGCCGCGCGCCGAGGAAGCTCGTCGGCTCATGGAGCTCGTTGATGAGGCCCATGGGGATCAGCACGAGGCCGGCCCGCGCGTTGAGCGCTCGTGAGCGCATGTAGTCGATGTAGGCGAACTCGACTGAGGCCTCGCCCCCCTTATCGCTCGCGACGACGGCGTTCTCGTACTCGAGCTCGGTGTTCAGCACGAAGTGATCGTCGAACTTGTAGCCGAGATAGACGACCGCGCGCAGGAAGGTGACCTGATCCTCGTCGAGCGACGGCGCGCCGCTCTGGTCCTTCGAGGCGAAGTTCTGGTACAGCGCCTCGCCGTATCCGCCGATCGAGACCCCACTCTTCACGGCGTAGACCTTCGAGGCGGAGAGGCCGAGCCCACGGCGGAGGTCGGCTATCGGCGCGGCCGGCTCCGGCGGCTTCGGCATCGGAGCCGGCGCGGCCTCGCCGACCTTCAGAGCCTCGATCTCCTGGGTCAGGATGTCGAGCTTGCGCTCGATCTCGGCGAGCCTGGCGTCGGTCGCGGCCGTCGAAGAGGCCTTCAATGCCGCAAGCTCCGCCCGCGTCTCGGCCAAGAGCCTCTCGAGCCGCTCGATCCGCTCTTCGGGTGTCAGCGGCGCAGCCTGTGCCCGGAGGGGCGCCGAGGCCGAAGCCAGAATCGATGTCGCGAGGAGAACATATAAGTAACTACTTATATATCTCGACATTCGGCGCATGAGTCATCCTCCTTTACGGATGGGCAGGATTGAGGCCGTGCACGGCCGGATCGGCGGAGACCACGATCGCATCGATTCCGGGCGAGGCGGCCGCCTCGAGTCCATCGCCGCGTTCGATCAAGTAGAGCGTCTCGTGCGGCACGCCCTGGCCGCGAAGCCGCTCCGAGAGCGAGAGGCCCTTCCGCGGCCCGAGAACGAAGAAGGCCGTGGACAAGACGTCCGCGACGAAAGGGGATGGCGCGATCACGCTCACCGAGCCGAAGTCGGGTGCGGGCTCCCCGGTCTTCGGATCGAGCAGATGGCCGATCGTTCTTCCTCCAAACTCACGGGCGCGCTCGGAATTGCCGGAGGTCGAGATCGCGGAATCGGCGAGCGCGAGGACAGCGACGCGTTGCTGGCGCCGGCGGGGATGCGCGAGCGAGACCGTCCAGTCCTTTGCCTCCGGATCTTTTCCCATCGCCGCGACCTCGCCGCCCAGATTCAGCATGGCGTTGGTCGCACCGGCCTTCCGGAGCAGCTCGAGCGCGCGCTCGAGCGCGTAGCCCTTTCCCCAGGCCCCCTCGTCGATGCCGGCATTCCCGTCCAGGCGCACGGCGGCGCCGCGCGCCGTGTCGATTCGGAATGCGCGAGCGCCCATCGCCCTCCGCCCGGCGTCGAGCTCCGAAGCATTCGGAATCCGTCCCGAGCCGCGAAGGTCCCAGGCTTTAACGAGCGGCAGGATGGTCGGATCGAAGGCGCCGTCGGTCCGAGGCGTCCACGCGAAAACATCCGCGAGTACCCGCGTGAGCTCGGGGCTCAGAGCGACTTCCACCCCGACGGGAGCGCGATTGAGAGCAGCGAGAGGGCTGTCGCGCCAGGTCGTCAGCAGGTCCTCGATGCGCCGCACTTCGGCGACGGCCCGCTCCGCTGCGCCGAGGGCCTCCCCCCGCGTTTCCATGCGGACCGCCAGGTCGAGCGTCGTGCCCATGACCGCAACGCTCCGCTCGGCGGTCGCGAGCGGCCGCTCGGAGGCCGCGGCAGGAGCGCCGGAAACGGCCATCAGAGCCACCCCAACGCTCCACCGAAACACCGCCGTCCGCCCTATCATTGCTGCGCCCCCGTCTGGATTGAGATTCAGTCTCAATCGCAGACGATATCGGAGACCCCTTGGGCGGTCAAGACCGGTTGATGGGTAGGCCGGAGCCGCGATGGGCATGGCGCGAGCCTTGAATAGAATCGGAAAGGAGTATCCGCCGTGTTGTCCTCGAAGCGACTTGCCGTTCTTCTGACCGCGGCCGTCGCCGCGGGATGCTCGTCGTCCCCGCCGCCACCGAGCGTACCTCCCGCGACGCCGACGCCCATCGCCATGTCTCCGACCCCCGCACCCGTCCGGCCGACGACGGTCGTTGCGCCCCCGCCGGCGGCCGCCGTGCCGGATCAGCCTTTCACGGGCCCACCGCCGGCCGTGGCGAGGCCCTACCGCGACGTCATCAAGCTCAAGGAGGCGGGCTTTTCGGACGAATTCCTGCTCAACAAGATCCGCACCGACGACGTGGCATATTCGCTGACGACCTCCGAGATCCTCGAGCTGCGGGGCGCCGGAATCTCCGAGCCCGTCATCGAGGCGATGCTGCGTTCCGGACGCCCGGCAGCTCCCGGCACGCAGGTCTCCCGCCGCGCCGAGTTTCCGGGGCTGGCGCGTTCGGAGCGCAAAGACCCCCTCGGGGTTTTCGGCACCTCTGCCAAGAAGACGGGCACCCTGATCGTGGAGGGAGACACGGTTCGCTGGTACGACCGGGAGGACCCGGACAAGAACTTCGCGATCTACGTGCGCAACATCAAGGAGGTCTTCAACACCTGCGTCCTGCGCCCGGAGAAGAACCTATGCCTGGAGTTCGGTTTCGTGACGCACACGGGCGAGACCTATCGGTTTCGAGACCCCGGCTGGAAGCAGGGGGCCAATCGGATCGTCACGGATGTGACCGCCTACTTCCACCAGGCATTCCCGAGTCTCTTCTTCACAGAACGGACTGTCGAGAAGCTCTAGGCGGCCTGTCGAAGCCAGCGGCGGCGACAGAGCGGGGATCCTTCGGCGCGGCACGCCTCAGGATGACGCTCGCGTCACGCCGCGTTGGTCTTCGCGATGTTCGCGCCGGCAGGCGCGGGGTGACGGTGCCTCCACCAGAGTCCGGCGAGCCAGGCGGTGGGAATGACCGCCAGCGCATAGGCCAGCAGATGCCCGATTGGGCCGTCGGGCCCGAGGATCTCGGTCGCATCGTGCACGACCTGGGAGGAGGGGAGCAGGCGCGCTTCGGCCAGCTCGTGGACGCCGTAGAGCGTGAGCTGCACGAGAAAGATTGCCAGAAAGACCGCCGAGATGTTCAGCAGGTTTCTCAAATCGACCCCTTTACCCAGACGCGTCCAGAGAACCCCGATCGCCGCGGCCCCGAGGAGTCCCAGGCCGAGCCCCGCGGCCACGGCCGCCGAGCGGAGCTGGAAGAAGGCGGTGGCGATCAGAAGCGCGGTCTCCATCCCCTCGCGTGTGATCATGAGGAGCGCGAAGGCGAAGACCCCCCAGAAAGCGCGTGCGGGGCTACCGGCCGCTGCGCTCGATTCGATCCGCGCCTCGATGTCTTTCTTCAGGTGGGCCGAGACGCGCTTCATGTAGACGAGCAGGCTCCCGACGAGGACCGCGGCGGCAAGCGCGAGGATCCCTTCCCAGAGCGGCTGGTTGGCGGCCTTCGAGAAGAAGAACCCGGCGCCCGCACAGGTGACCGCGGACACGCCGATCGCGGCGTAGACGGCTTTGGCCAGCGCCGGGCGGCCCGTGCGCCTCAAATAGGAGAGCGTCAGGGCGACAATGAGGAACGCCTCGATGCCCTCGCGGAGCGCAATCGTGAATCCCTGCCACATCGGTGCGGGCCTGTCTTCCCTTCCGCCGCGCTTGACATCGCGGGCGAGTCGTGAACAATAACGCAATCGAGACTGAGTCGCAATCACATGGAAAAGCGCGAGCTGCAAATATTCCGCAAGTATCTGGAACGTCGGGGACTTAAGCTCACCTCCGAGCGCCGGCTCCTCTTCGATGAGATCTTCGAACGGCACGAGCATCTGGAGGCCGATGAGCTCCTGGTGCGGCTGCGCTCGAAACACAAGAAGATCTCCCGGGCGACGATCTACCGGACGCTGGAGCTGCTGGTCGATTCGGGCATCGTCGGCCGCGTGCGGATCGGCGAGGCGGGTTACCGTTACGAGCGGCTACGCGCCGGGGATCATCACGATCACATCATCTGCGACCAGTGCGGGCGCGTGATCGAGTTCTTCGAACCCCGCATCGAGGCGCTTCAGGACGAGGTAGCGGAACGCCATGGGTTCATCCTGCTCTCCCACTCGCACCAGATGCGCGGCATCTGCAAACGGTGTCGGCCCCGCACGAAATCGGACGGGGGAGCGCGGCTCGAATCGGACCTGGCGGGAAAGCCCGTTCCTATTTCTTCCAGACCACGCGGATAGCCGTCATCGTTTCCAGACGACGCGGATAAAGCGCCGCCCCAGGCGCAGCACGGTCGCGCCCGAGGAGGCCAGGAATTCCTCCGGATCGCGAACTTCGCGCGGTTCCGAGGCGCCTTCTCCATAGACCTTCAGCGCGCCCTCGGCGATTTTTCGGCGCGCCTCCCGCATCGACGCGCACAGCCCGAGCGCCACGAGCGCCTTCGCGGCCGGACCGCCTCCTTCCGCGGAGACCTCCCGGGTCTCGACCTCCTCCGGTACCTCGCCGCGGGAGAAGGCACGGCGAAAATCCTCCTCGGCGCGGGCAGCGGCGTCGGCCCCATGGAAGTTGGCCGTGATGCGGCGCGCGAGGTCCGCCTTGGCATCTCGCGGATTCTCCTCGCCCGTCTCGACCCTCCGCCGCCTCGCCGCGATCTCGCCCGCCGGGATGTCCGTCAACAACTCGTAGTAGCTCCAGAGGAGTGCATCCGGAATCGACATGATCCGGCCGAACATCTCGCCGGGGGGATCGAGGATCCCGATCGCATTGCCGAGAGACTTGGACATCTTTTCGACGCCGTCGATCCCGGTCAGCAGAGGCAGCGTCATCACGACCTGCGGCTCGAGCCCCTCCGCCCGCATCAGATCCCGGCCGAGCAAGAGGTTGAAGAGCTGGTCGGTCCCGCCGAGCTCGACGTCGGCCTTCAGCGCCACCGAGTCGTATCCCTGGGCGAGCGGGTAGAGCAGCTCGTGGAGCGCGATCGGCTGCTTCGCGTTCCAACGCTTCTGAAAATCGTCCCTCTCCAGGATTCGGGCGACCGTGATCCGCGAGGCCAGACGCACGAGCCCCGCGGCGCCGAGCGCGCCGAGCCAGCGGCTGTTGAACTCGATGACGGTCTTCTCGGCGTCGAGGATCTTGAAGGCCTGATTCGTGTAGGTCCGGGCGTTCGCCTCGATCTCCTCGCGAGTGAGCTGGGGCCGCGTCGTCTTCTTCCCGGAGGGATCGCCGATCATCCCCGTGAAGTCCCCGATGACGAAGACGACGCGGTGACCGGCGTCCTGAAAGTGGCGCATTTTTCGCAAGAGGACCGTGTGCCCAAGATGGATGTCGGGCGCGGACGGATCGAAGCCCACCTTGACCGTGAGCGCCCCCTTCCGAAGCTTGCGCGAAAGGTCGGCTTCGTCGATCAGGTCGACGGACCCGCGCCGGAGTCTCTCGAGCTCGAGAGCGGAGGAGGTCACGGTGGGCCGGGATTATACGTGTGAGCTTTTCGTCGTTAAGGCTTCTTAAAACGTCGGAGCAGGAGTCCAACCGGAAGGTAGCCTGCCTAACCTAATGGAGCGAGGTTGACCATGCGAAAGCTTCTCTTGCTGTTGCCGGCCCTTCTCGTCTTCGCGGCGCCTCTGCGGCAGCGCGCGGACGGAACGACCGTGATCACGCTGCCGGCGGCCGCGTCGATCGTGGGAGGGGCGCCGTTTTTCTCGGACGTGCGGGCGTTCAACACGTCCTACACCGACAGCCTCGAGGTGACGGCCACGTATCGGTGCTTCATCACGTGTCCGGCCGGCACGCCTCAGATCACGTTTACGCTGGCGCCTCGGGAGTCCCGGGCATTCGACGACATGGTCGCGTCGGCCTCGGCTTTCAATACGCCCAACTCGGCGGGTGGGGTTGAGTTTTCCCACACGGGGGAGAGCGAGCAGCTCGTCGTCACCAGCCGCCTCTTCTCGACGGCCCCCACGCCCACGGTCGGCATGTTCATCCCGGGACTGGGGATCTCGGAGGCATACCCGAACACGGTCTTGACGTCGGTGCGCAACGCGGGACCCGACGCGGGATTCCGGACCAACGCGGGGGTGTTCAATCCCGGAGACGCGGCGGTGAGCCTGACCTTCACGATCTTCGACGGCGGCGTGCAGGCGGGGACGGCCGTCTCGAGGACCGTCGGGGCGCACTCGGGCCTGCAGGTAAACCTGATTTTCACCGCTGCGGGCGTGCCGAACCTCTCCACGGCAAATGCCGTCATCGTGGTCAACGCCACCGGCCCTCTCTTTACCTACGCCGCCGTCATCGACAACGCCACCACCGACCCCTACCTCGTCATCGGCGCCGAGGACCAGCCGCCCCAGCCGGTCGCGACGGCGACGCCGACTCCGCCGGGCGCGACGGCGACGCCGACTCCGCCGGGCCCCACGGCGACGCCGACTCCACCGCCGGGTCAGACGTTCACGGTCAACGTGGGACAGGGTGGGAACAACTTCGTCGACCAGGTCAGCGGCAACAGCACGTCGACGATCCATGTGGGCGACACAATCCACTGGGTCTGGGTCAGCGGGTTCCACTCGACGACCTCGGGTCCGTGCCCTCCCTGCTCGGGGGACGGTATGTGGAACCACGGGCCGGGGACTGGTTTGACGTTCGACTTCACTTTCAATCAAGCCGGTACTTTTCCGTATTTCTGCAGCAACCATGGCTCCATAATGACCGGAACAGTCGTGGTGAATCCGTAGGTCTGGTTTTCGACTTCCTGTCCCTTCGGGCCGCTCGAAAGGGCGGCCCTCTTTGTCAACGGAAGGCTCCGCCAATCGTCTGTACGCGTGTGCGACGACGGGCGGCAGCCATATTCCTTGGCCTCGGGTCGGCAGTCTTTGCGCACGGTGAGACTATCTATCTGACCGCCGCGGCCTCCGTCGTCGGCGCGGCGCCGTTCTACTCCGACGTCCGAGCTTTCAACACGTCGTACACGAACACGCTCACGGTGACCGCCGACTACCGGTGCTTCATCGGCGCCTGCGCCGCCTCCGTCCAGGCTTTCACGCTCGTGCCGCGGGAGTCCCGCGCCTTCGACGACATCTGCGTCTCGCTCTTCTCATCGCCCGACTCGGCCGGGGCCGTCGAGTTCACGCACATGGGGACGGACGGCGACCTCGTCGTCTCGAGCCGGCTCTACTCGACCTCGCCCGAGCCGACGGTGGGCATGTTCGTTCCGGGCCTCGAGTCGTACGCCGCGTTCCCGGTCACGATTCTGACCTCGGTCCGTAACGGCGGCTCCGGAGCTGGCTTCCGAACGAACGTGGGCGTCTACAACTTCAACGACGCCCCGGTCAGCCCGACGTTCAAGGTCTACGACGGGAGCACTCTCGTCGGCACGACGCAGCTCGACGCGGCGCTTCTCCCGCGATCCGGCGCGCAGATCAACGACATCTTCGGGCGAATCGGCGCGGCATCCCTCGCGACCTCCAACGCGGCCGTCGTCGTCGACAGCGGCGGAGCGAGCGCCCTCTTCTCCTATGCGGCGGTCATCGACAACGCGACGACCGATCCCTACCTCGTCGTCGGCGCGCCGGACAGACCCGCTCCCGCCGAGCCGCAGACAGTGATCGTCTCGGTGCATGCCTGGGACTTTTCGCCGGGTGGGCCGGTCTCGGCTCCTCTGACGCTGACCGTCGGGACGACCTACACCCTCGTCTTCCGCAGTGTCGATGCGCCCGGCACACCCAACCCGCGACACGGCTTCTCCGGAATCAGCGATTTGGGACTGCCCTCGAGCGACGACATCTCACCGGGACATGACTTCGTCGTTCCTTCCTTCACGCCGCAGGGTTACCAGCGCGGCAGCTATCCCTTCCTGTGCACCCGGAACGACTGTGGTGGCGATCCGGAGCAGCACAACGGGATGATCGGGATGCTCATCATCCCGTGATTTTCTGCGGCTAGAATAGAGCCGTGACCGAGAACAGCGCCGCACCCGAGACGAGCCCGAAGGACCAGCCGCAGCCAGCAGCCGTCCCGGAGTCGAGCGAGGACGACAAGCGCGCGGAGGCCGCCGCCGCCAATCGCAAGCGCGCCCTGGTGGAATGGGAAGAGAACAAGAAGCGCTGGCGGTCGATGGGCGTGCCGAAGGCGCTGCCGGCGAAAAAGTGAGGCCGCGAGTCCTCCTGGTCATCGGCCTGCTCGTGGCGCGGGAATTGCTCCAAGCAGGTCCCATGGCGATGCGAATCGAGAGCTCCGCATTCCCGGATGGAGGCGCCATCCCGCGGCAATTCACGTGCGACGGGCGGGACGCTTCCCCTTCGCTGTCGTGGTCGGGTGCTCCGCCGGGAGCCAAGAGTCTGGCGCTGATCTGTGATGACCCGGATGCGCCCGCCGGAGTCTGGGTGCATTGGGTCCTATTCGACTTGCCACCCGCGACGGCGAATCTTCCGGAGGCCGTTCCGACGACGCCGAAGCTCGCCAGCGGGGGCGTGCAGGGGAAGAACGACTTCGGCAACATCGGCTACGGCGGCCCCTGTCCGCCCGGAGGCACCCATCGCTACGAGTTCAAGCTCTACGCGCTGGACACGGACATCAAGCTCCCGGCGGGGGCAACCAAGGCTCAGCTCGTCAAGGCGATGGAAGGCCACGTCCTCGCCGAGGCCAAGCTCACCGGGAAGTACACGCGGGGATAGTCGCCGCGGCTCCCTATCGTCGAGGCACGGTAGGGGCGGGGCTCGTCCCCGCCCGTCGCGAGCGGGCGGCCGCGAGGGCCGCCCCTACGGAACGAATGCATCGAGGCTGAGTCGATGAGTCCGACCGACACGCTCCGCTCGATCGAGCGTGAGGTGGTCGCCTGCCGGCGCTGTCCGCGTCTGGTCGCCTGGCGGGAAGAGGCGGCGCGACATCCTCCGAGACGCTTCGCGGGACAGAAATACTGGGCGAGGCCGGTCCCCGCTTTTGGCAGCGGCGGCGCGCGGATTCTGATCGTCGGCCTCGCTCCCGCCGCGCACGGCGGCAATCGCACGGGACGCCTCTTCACGGGAGACGAATCGGGCAATTTCCTCTTCGACGCGATTTACGCCGTCGGCCTCTCCAACCAGCCGACCTCCGTCGGACGAAAGGATGGTCTAAGGCTTCACGGGGCACTGCTCTCGGCCGCATGCCGCTGCGCTCCGCCAGGGAACCGTCCCCTGCCGAAAGAGCTCGACAACTGCCGCGAGTACCTCGAACGCGAGTTCGCGATCCTCTCCCCTCCGCGGGTCCTCGTCGCTCTCGGCGCTCTGGCCTTCGACGCCTGCCTGCGCGTCCTTGCCGCCGGGGGCGCGCCGACACAAAGGCCCCGACCGCGTTTCGCGCACGGGGCGAGCTACCGGATCGGAGGGGA
>DASXTI010000126.1:0-4239 GCA_036505535.1 Thermoanaerobaculia bacterium | reverse complement strand
CGCGGGCGACGTCGTCCGGATCGAAAAGCCGGCGGGCGAGAGGATTGCCAAGGGCGAATCCCTGGCGCTCTCGGGCGCCGACGTGATCCTCGTCTCGGGGGAGAATGGAATCCGCACGGGCGCCGAGGCGCTCAAGGGCGTGACGGTGCAGGCCAAGGTCCTCGGCGAGATCCGCAACCGCAAGATCCTGGTCTTCAAGAAGAAGAGAACGAAGCAATACCGCCGGACCAAGGGTCACCGACAGACGATGATCCAGGTTCGGATCGAAGCGATCGAAGGGTAGGGAGTCGTATGGCGCACAAGAAGGGTCAGGGTTCCTCCCGCAATGGCCGCGACTCGAACTCCCAGCGGCTCGGTGTCAAGGCGTTCGGCGGCCAGGTCGTCCCCGGCGGATCGATTCTCGTGCGCCAGCGCGGCACGAAGTTCTTTCCCGGGCCGAACGTCGGCCGTGGCAAGGACGACACGCTGTTTGCCAGAGTTTCCGGTGTGGTTCGCTTCAAGGATAAGGGCCGCCTCGGTCGCACCATCTCGATCGAGCCAATCGCCAGCTCCTAGCCGCGAATCGCAGTGGCGGCCCTCGCGGCCGCCCGCCAGCGGGGACGAGCCCCGCTTCTACATTGCTCCGCATGTTTATCGACACCGCCGAGATCCACGTCAAAGGAGGGGATGGCGGGAATGGCTGCGTCGCCTTTCGCCGCGAAAAGCTCGTGCCGCGCGGCGGGCCTTCGGGCGGTGACGGTGGCCATGGCGGCTCGGTCTGGGCGGTCGCCGATCCCGCGTACAACACCCTCTATCACCTGCGTCACCAGAACTCATTCCGTGCCGGCCGCGGAGAGCACGGAATGGGCTCGAACCGGCATGGGAAGAGCGGAGAAGACGTGGAGGTCCATTTGCCCCTCGGCTCGGTCGTGTCGGACCTCGACAGCGGAGAGCGGATCGCGGACCTCGTCACGCCCGGGCAGCGCGTCCTTCTGACGAAGGGGGGCAATGGGGGTTGGGGCAATCAGCACTTCGCAACGCCCACGCGCCAGGCACCGCGCTTCGCAAAGCCGGGCCTGCCGGGCGAGGAGCGCCGTCTCGCGATCGAGCTCAAGCTCCTCGCCGATGTGGCGATCATCGGTTTCCCGAACGCCGGCAAGTCCACGCTCATCTCCGCGATCTCCGCCGCCCGGCCCAAGATCGCGGACTATCCGTTTACGACGCTCGTCCCGCATCTCGGCGTCGTGACGTCGCACGACCAGCGGACGCTGGTTGTCGCGGACATTCCCGGCTTGATCGAAGGCGCTCACCAGGGAGCGGGGCTGGGGATTCGCTTCCTGAAACACGTCGAGCGCTGCCGCCTGCTTTGCCATCTGGTCGATGCCTCGGTCGCCGGTGATGCGGAGAAAGATGCGGAGAAAGATGCGGAGAAAGACGTCGCGACGATCGAAGAGGAGCTCTCGCGGTTCTCGCCCGAGGTGGCGCGGCGCCCCCGCATCCTCGTCGCGTCCAAGTGCGACGCCGTGTCCGATCCGGATCGTCCCGCTTCCATCCGGCGCGCCGCTGAGCGGCGGGGAATTCCATTCCTGCAGATTTCGGCCGCGACGCACACGGGACTGAGCGAGCTGGTCGCGTATTTCTTCCACGAAGTCGCCGCGCCGCCGTTGCGTCACCCCGAGGAGCGCAGCGACGAGGGATCTCGGACTTGACAGGGAGCTCGGCGATCGAGCGAGGGATCCCGCGCGGAGTTCACCCCGAGCGAGACGAGTGATCTCGAAGCAAAGAAAGTAAGGTCCTCGCTTCGCTCGGGATGACACGGCAGGGCGAGGGGCTCGGGATGAAAGGCATAATAGGCATAACCGGTGATCGAGCCGGTATCCCCTGTTTCACTCGGGATAGCCTTTGACCATGCGCATCGGCATCTTCGGCGGCACTTTCGATCCGGTTCATAACGGCCACGTCCTCCCGGTCGAGGCGGCGGCCGTGAAGTTCCAGCTCCGGCGCGTGATGTACGTGCCCGCGCGCCTGTCGCCGCACAAGGAATCCCTGCCGACGGATCCACGGCACCGCATCGCGATGGTCGCGCTCGCTCTCGCGGGCCGGCCGGACTGGTCGATCGATCTGGAGGAGCTCGACCGCGAGCCCCCCTCCTACACGATCGACACGCTGCGTGCGATCCGCGCCCGCCGCCCGGAAGACGAGCTGTGGCTGCTGATGGGGACGGACATGCTCTCCGGATTTGCGCGTTGGCGAGAGCCGCAGGAGATTGCACGCCTGGCCCGGATCGCCGCTTTCTATCGCGAGCCCTTCGTCGGGGAAAGGCTGCGCATGCCCGAAGTTCCGGGGCTTGCGGATCGCCTGTCCGTTTTCGATGCGGGATCGGTTAAAATCTGCGCGACGGACATTCGGAACGACCTCGCCCAGGGGCGAAGCATCGCGGGGAGGGTTCCGGAGCCGGTGGCGGAGTACATTACGAAGCACGGTCTCTACAATCCGGGGACGCCGCAGCGTTGAAGCCCGGGCTCACCTCCCAGGAAAAAGTCCGGGAAGGTCTCACTGCGGCGCTCGATCGGAAGGCCGCCGCCGTTCTCGTCTTCAACCTCACCGAGCTGACCACCATGGCGGACTACTTCGTTCTCTCGACCGCGGGCTCCGACCGCCAGGCCCGCGCCATCGCGGACTCGATCACCGAGAAGCTCGGGCCCGCCCTTTCGGTGGAAGGCATGGCGAACGCCCGCTGGATCCTGATGGACTATGGCGACGTCGTTTTCCACGTCTTCCAGGAGGAGGCGCGGCGCTTCTATGCCCTCGAGCGGTTGTGGGGCGACGCGCAGAATGAGACCGGCCGCTTCGCGAGGTTGTCTTAAGCGGCGCCTCGACGGCGCCGGACGAGGGCGAGAGGCCGAGTCAGAGACATCCCATGGTGAAAAGGCCGCTTCCGAATCCGATGGAAGATGAGCCCGCTGGTGCCCGCGAGCGCGAACAGGCATCCCGTGCTCGCAGGCGCAGCTCCCTGGGTTCGCTCTTCCGGACCCGCAACGGCGCGCTGGCTCGCGAGATCGCCTCCCTCGAACGGGCGGCGGATCTCCCTTCCACGATTCTGATCCTCGGCGAAAGCGGAACGGGGAAGGATCGCCTCGCCCGCGCCGTGCACGACATCTCGGGGCGCGCGTCGAGCCCGTTCGTCCGCATCGACGCGGCCAACCTCTCCGACGAGCTGTTCGAGAGCGAGCTCTTCGGCCACGAGCGCGGCGCGTTCACGGGAGCCGTCGTCGCCAAGCGCGGGTTGCTCGAGGTCGCCGAGGACGGGACGGTCTACCTCGACGAGGTCTCCTCCCTTTCCCCGGCGGCGCAGGCAAAATTCCTTCGCGTTCTTCAGGAGAAGAACTTTCGGCGCCTCTCCGGCCTGACGACCTATCCCTTTCGGGCGCGGCTGATCGTTTCGTCCCGACGAGACCTCGCCACTCTGGTCGAAAAGGGGGCCTTTCGCGACGACTTCTTCTACCGCATCGACGTGGTCTCCATGCGGCTGCCGCGGCTGGCCGATCGGCCCGAGGACATCCTGCCGCTCGCGCGCGAGTTCCTCAAACACGCCGCGCGGTCGTACGAGCGTCCCGCGCGCCGCTTCACGAATGAGGCGGAGAAGACGCTTCTGCGGCATCACTGGCCCGGCAACGTGAGGGAGCTCCTCCATGTCGTCGAGAAGGCGGTGCTGACCGCCGAGTCGGCGGAGGTTGGGCCCGAGGATCTCCCTGCCGGAACGCTCGGATCGCAGGAGTCTCTCTTGACCGCCGCCGTCGAGAACCGCTGGACGCTGCGCGAGCTGACCAGCGCTTACATCGAGGAAACGGTCCGTCGCGCGGGCGGGAATCGCTCGCTGGCGGCCAAGCGGCTCGGGGTCTCCCGCAAATTCCTCTGGGAGCGAGAGAAAAAGTAGTCCGCGGAAGAGGGCGTTAAATGCCGGAAATCGCTGGACTTCTCGCTGAAATCAGTTAAGATCGGCGGTCCAAATTCAGCCCCTCGGAACCTGGGAAGGGGGGCGAGAAAAGGAGAGCCACGAATGCCCTCGACAGCGGCCAAGCCCGCGCGGATGACCAAGAAGGAAATGGAGAAGTACCGGCGGCTTCTGGAGGAGAAGAAGGCCAGCCTTTCCGCCGAGATCGCCAAGACCCGCAGCGCCGAGGAAGAGACGACGGAAGAAGCCACGCAGGACATCGCCGACAAGGCGGTCTCCTCGTACACGCGCGAGTTCCTCTATTC
>DASXTI010000125.1:0-9666 GCA_036505535.1 Thermoanaerobaculia bacterium | reverse complement strand
GAACCGTCGCTGCCGCTCCGGCCAGCAGGACCAACGCCAGGCTCACCTGCACGACGACCAGGGATCCCGACAGCCCGCCCTTCCGCCCGAAAGCGCTAGAAGCCCTTCCCCGCAGGTCGAGGGCGCCCGGGCCGGCACGTCGCAGGCGTGCCAGCGGAAGAAGACCGAAGAGCACCGTCGTAGCGAGCGCGACCGATGCACCGAAGGCGAAGGCCGGCCCGTGCAGGCCGATGTTTCTCCAGCCCGCGAACCAGACCGCGATCCCCTGCGGCAGGCTCCTACGGATGCCCTCCAGTCCGATGTCGACGAGCCACACAGAGAGACCCAGTCCGCCGGCGGAGAGCAGGAGGCTTTCGACCGCGAGCTGACGGCCGATCCGCCACCGCCCGGCCCCCAGCGCCATCCGCACCGCGATTTCTCCGCGTCGGGCCACCGACCGCGCCAGCTGAAGGTTGGCGACGTTCGCGCACGCGGCGAGCAGCACGAAGACGGCCGCCGCCCCGAAGACGGAGAGCAGCGGCGCGATCACCCCCGCTTGCTCCTCGCGCAACGGGAGGAGTGTCAACCGGCGCCCGGTGTTCGACCGGGGATACCGGCGCTCGAGCCGGCGCGCGATCGCGCCGACCTCCGCCCGCGCGGCGACTAAGCCGAGGGACTTCTTCAAGCGCGCGACCACGACGAGGTCGGAGACGCTTCGCTCGCTCTCCTCGGCGTTGCGGAAGGCGAGGGGCGTCCAGATCTCGACTGAGCCGAGAGGGTAGTGAAAGTCCGCCGGCATGACGCCGCGGATGGCGTACCGCTCTCCGTCGAGGAGGAGCTCCCGAGACAGCACGCCGGGATCGGTGCCGAGCTCTCGCCGCCAGAAGGCCTCGCTGACGATCGCGACGCGGTCCCTGCCCGGCTCGAAGTCGGTCGGCCCGAAGGCGACGCCGGTGGTGGGCCGAGCGCCGAGCGTCTCGAAGAAGCCCTGGTCTACGGAGACCCCGCGCACATCGGCTGCTTCGGCGACCGCCGTGAGGCGGAAGTCCCGGTACCGAAAGGCCGCCGTCTTCTCGAACGACGTCGCCTCGCGGCGCAGGTCGAGGAAGTCGCCCGGGGAGAGGGGTCTGCGGTGAACCTGCGGTCCGCCGCCGTGCGCTGGCGGCTCCTCCCAGACCGTGACGAGCCGGTCCAGGTTCGGGAAGGGGAATGGGCGAAGCAGGAGGGATTCGAACAGGCTGAAGACGAGCGTGTTGGCGCCGATGCCGAGCGCGAGCGTCGCGACCGCGACCGCGGTGAACCCGGGACTCTTGGAGAGCGTGCGCGCGGCGTAGCGGAGGTCCTGGAGTAGGGAGCGCATCAGCTCAATCGATAGCCGCTTTCCTTCAACTCCTCTTCCGAGTGCATGCGCTCCTCTCCCTTCTCCTCTTCGACGACCCGCCCGTCGAAGAGATGGATCGTGCGAGCGGCGTGTTTGGCGAACCGCGGGTCGTGGGTGACCATACAGATCGTGGCGCCGGCCCGGTGGAGGTCCTGGAGGAGGCTCATGACCGCCTCGCCGTTGACGGAGTCGAGGTTCCCGGTCGGCTCGTCGGCCAGGAGGATCAAGGGAGACCCGGCGATCGCGCGCGCGACCGCTACACGCTGCTGCTGGCCGCCGGAGAGCTGCGAGGGGAAGTGTTTCATGCGATGCGCCATCCCGACCTTTTCGAGCGATTCCTGCACCCGCTTCCTCCGCTCGTGAGCCGGCATGCCCCGATACGTCAGCGGCAGCTCCACGTTCTCGTAGACCGAGAGGTCTCCGATCAAGTTGAAGCTCTGGAAGATGAAGCCGATCTCGCGGTTGCGGATGCGGGCGCGCTCCGAGAGCGTCAGGGCCTCGGCCGGCTTGCCGTTCAACCAGTAGCGTCCCTGCGTCGGGGAGTCGAGGAGCCCCAGGAGAGAGAGCAGCGTCGACTTGCCGCAGCCCGAGGGGCCCGCGATCGAGACGTACTCGCCGTGCGCGATCTCCAGGTGGACACCCGACAGCGCGTGTGTCTCGACCTCGTCGGTGAAGAAGACCTTCGTGACGCCGTCGAGCTTGATGACCGGATGTCCATTCGTGCTCATGCCTTCCCTCACTTCAGCCTGACCCTGTCGTACGAATCCCATGCGCTCATGTCCGAGAGGATGACCCTGTCGCCGGGCTTCAAGCCCTCGAGGATCTCGACCGTGTTGACTGAGCTCTTCCCGAGGCGCACCTTGACGCGAACGGCCTCGTCGCCGTCCTCGGCGACCCGAAAGAGGCCCACGAGGCTCTTCTCCTGCCCGAAGGCGGGCCGGCCGACGTAGAGCACGTCCTTCAACCGATCCAGCTCGATCGTGCCGTCGACCGAGAGGTCGGGACGGGCGCCGGGCGGCGGAGGGCCCTCCAGGGCGACGTCGACGGTGACCGTGCCGTTCAAGACCGCGGGGTCGATACGCGTGACCTTCCCCGCGACGATGCCGTTGCGCGTATCGATCGAGGCGGGCTGTCCGATCTGAATGTCCTTGGCCTGCGTTTCGGCGACCTTCAGTTGCGCCTTCAGTCGCGTCGGCTCGGCCACCTTGGCGAGGGTCGTTCCGGGCGCGACCTCCTGGCCCACCTGGATTGGAAGCTCCTGAAGCACTCCGGCGATGCCGGCGCGCACGTGGAGCGCTTCCTTCTGCGCGCGCTTGAGCTGCTCGAGCGCGCGGAGCTGCTCGACGCGGGCCTCCTGGACCGCGATCTGCGCGCGCGCGGCCTCGGCGACGGTCGCGACCCGCTTGCCTTCGATCGCGTTGCGGGTGGCGAGCTCCTCGGCGCGCACCCGGGAGAGCTTCACCGTCAGACCGGCGATGAGGCCTTCCTTGTAGAGTCCTTCGTTCGTTTCGGCCTGAAGCTGTGCCTGGTGGTAGTCGGATCGGACGGTGGCGGCGGCGGCCTCCTGGTCCATGATGTCCCGATCGCCCTTCGCTCTTACGTTGATCAGCTCGGCCTGGGCCGCGCGAAGCTGCGATTCGGCGTCGACCGCGTCCCGTTCGAGCACGGGATTGGACATTTCGAGCAGGATCGAGTCGGGATTGACCGGCGTTCCCGGCAGGTTGACGAGCCGCTCGACGCGTCCCTCGGTCGCCGCCGAGATCCACCGGATCTCCATGGGGACCAGCGTGCCCGGTCCGCGTACCTGGCGGAGCATCGGGCCCCGCTTGACGGTGTCCATCCAGACCGTGCTCTTCTCGACGGTGGGTGCGGCGGGCTTCAAGCGCGCGAGGCCGAGCGTGATGAGGAGGACGGCGCCGGCGCAGGCGCCGGCGATGACGAACCGCTTCTTGCGCCGCTTCGCGGAGAGATCCTCGCGGATGATGTCCACGCCGCGGTAAGGGGCGAGAAGCGTGCCAGGAGGCATTCGTCCTAAGTGACTGGAAACATGTGCCAAAACCGGCCCGATACCTGCTGGGATTGCTCGGTTATGGGACTCGGGTGTTCGATTCCGGACAGGGCGAGCGAATGGCGGGTCTCGTCAATTCCGTCCGTGGATGCGCATCTCCACGAGCTCGTCGACCGAAACGTTCCTGAAGCGCGCCTTCATCTTCTTGACGTAGTCGATCGAAACCCCGTGGATCCGCATCGACACGAGATCTTCGGCCGAGACGTTCCTGTATCCGAGCTCCTGCAGACCCCGGATGAACTCGGGGCTCACCCCGTGGATCCGCATGCTCACCAGATCGTCGGCGGAGAGGTTCGTGTACCCGAGGGACCGTAGGTCGCGGACGAACTCGGGGCTTGCGCCATGGATCCGCATCGAGACCAGATCGTCGGGCGAGAGGTGGTCGTAGCCGAGGGACTTCATCTGTCGGATGAACTCGGCTGTCGCTCCGTGGATTCGCATGCTGACGAGGTCGTCGGCGGAGAGGCCCTCGTAGCCCAGGGACTTCAGCTCGCGGATGAACTCCGGACCCGCCCCGTGAATGCGCATCGAGAGCAGGTCGTCGAGCGGCGAGTGTTTGTAGCCGAGGCCTTCGAGCTCGCGCATGAAGGCGCGGCTGACGTCGTGGACGGCCAACGAGAAGAGGAGGTCGGCGTCGGGCGATCCATAGCCCGTTTTCGTGAGCGCGGCGACGTACTCCGGATTCGGCGCAAAACGGAAGCGCCCGCCGCCGCCGGACTCGTTGAGCTGCCCCTCGAAGGAGATCGTTCCCGCGTCGCGGAGCATCTCGAAGCGCACCGGAACATCGGCCGCGCCGGCGGGCCGCCTCAATCCCTGGAAGTCTCTGAGGGAAAATCCCGAGGAGCTGTTCCAGCTTTGGTGGCCGTCGGATCGACGCTGGAGCGTGAGCTGGATCGCGTCATCCCTCTCGAAATCGATCAGCCAGCGCCCCTGGATTTCGGCGCGGTTATCCCCCAAGATCCAAAGGGAGGGTGTCAAGAGGAGAAGCGCGGCAACGACGGCCCAGTACAGGAGCTTCGTCCGCCTGACCCGCCGGGAATGTCTCTTCTCGTCGTGCGCATTTGTGATCACTCTTCCGTCTCCTCGTCGTGCCCGTCGATGCGACTCTCGATCAGCCGGTCGGGGGTGAGCCTTCGTCCGGCCCTGTGATTCATCGCTCGGATGTGCTCCGGGGTGACTCCGTGGATCCGGAAGGAGACGAGCTCCTCGGCCGAGATGGAGGCGTAGCCGAGAGCGTGAATCTCCTTCACGAATTCGGGGGTGACTCCGTGAATGCGGAACGCGAGCATCTCGTCGACCGAGGGATGAGCGAAGCCGAGCTCCCTCATCGCGCGCAAAAGCTCGGGCGTGACACCGTGGATTCGCATCGCCAGCAGCTCGTCGATCGACGGCGTATCGAGCCCGAGGCTCTTCCAGGCGGCAGAATCGGCCGGGTTCACGCCGTGGATCCGAAGCGAAACCGCCTGATCGGCGGAGAGCGTCCCGTAGCCGGCATCGCGGAAGGCCTTCACGAAGGAGGCGTGCACGCCGTGGATTCTCATGGCCAGAATCTCATCGACCGACAGCTTCCCGAAGAGCGCCTCGAGGTCCTTGGCGGACTCGGGTGTGACGCCGTGGATTCGAAAAGCGACGTATTTTGCGAGCGGGAGCTTCCCGGAGACCGCGCTCATCTTCGAGATGTAGTCCGGCGTCGCGCCGTGGATGCGAAGGGCGAGCAAGTCGTCGGGCGACGCCTTGTCGTATCCGAGCGCCTCGAGCTGGCGAATGAACTCGGGCGTGATGCCGTGGATCCGGAAGGCGATCAGTTGCTCCGGCGTGAGGAGCCCGCCGCCGGCGCTCGTTCCCTCGACTTTGGCCGCGGCGGGATCTTCGCCGTCTGCAGGCTCCGCCGGAACCTCGGATGGAGTGGGCTGTGGCGCGGGATCCTTCCCCGTCTTCTCGGCTCGTCTGCCCGGCGGAGCCGCCGGTTCCTCGGCGGAATCGTTCGATGCTCGGGGGACGGGTGCAATCGCGCTCGGGCCGCCGGCGGGTGAGCGAGCGCCGCTCTCTCCATCGACGGACAGGACGTTGGCGGCGGCTCCGATAGCCAGCATTCCGCCGAGTGCCAGCGCCGCGGCGACCCAGCGCGGCGAGCGGTTGACCGGTGCCTCGGCGGCGGGAAACAGACGCGTGATCCGTCTCCAGAGACGGCCGCCGCTGGCAGCCATGGCGAGCCTCGGCGCGAAACCTCGTCGCTCCTCGAGCTCGACGAGGGCGCGCGCGTAAACGGCGGCATCGCCGGTTGCCGCGACGGCCAGATCGTCACACGCGTTCTCGCGCTCGATTCGAATCCGTCGCGAGACCCACCAGACCGCCGGATGATAGAAGAGCAGCGTCTCGGCGAAAGCCTGGATCAAGTTGACGAGACAGTCGCGCCGCCGGATGTGGGCGAGCTCGTGGGCTAGGAGCGAGTCGATCTGGTCGGCCGCCAGGCCCGTGAGGATCCCGGCCGGAAGAAGGATCACCGGACGCAGCACTCCGATCGCGGTCGGGACCTCGACCAGAGCCGACTCCAGGAGCCGAACCGGCTGCGAGACCCGGAGTCGCTTCGCGAGACTCGCGAGCCGCGCCTCCCACTGATCCGTCAAGCCGCGCGTCCGGCGATGCTTGAGTCTCTGCGCCGCGAACCAGCCGCCGAGAACGCGAAGCGAGAGAGCGAGAACTCCGGCCAGCCAGAAGAGGACGATCCAGGGCGTAAGGAGAGCGAGCCGGCCGCTTGCCATTACTGGGTCCGTTTTTGTCGACGCGCCGGAGTCGGCGGGAGCCTCCGCCTGCATGGTCTCGATCCGCGGATCCCCGTTGACGCTCCGATCCGCAAGATGCCAGAGGGTCGCCGAGGGCAATACCAGCATCGTCGCCAGCGCCACACAGGCTGCGAGGTATCGAGCGCGCGCGCGAGCGTTTGGAAACAGAAAGTCTCCCATGGCGAGAAGAACCGCGACGAGGGTGCCTTGCCAGAGGAAGTGCAGGAGCGCCAGGGCGAGGGCGCGGCAGAAGGGGAGCGTCAAGACGGTGAGGAGCGGCCTCACTTGTGACCCCTTTCGATCTCGTCCAAGAACCGCCGGATGCGAGAGATCTCTTCATGGGATGTCTTCGAAGACAGGGCCTGCTGAACCAGCCGCGTCGCGGATCCTCCGAAGGCTCGGGCCAGAAGGTCTCCGACGAGCTGCCGCTGCGTTTGCTCGGCGGGAATGCGAGGCGCATAGACGTGCGCCCGCTGGCTCTCGTCCCGGCGGACGAGCCCCTTTTCCGCCATGATCTGAAGGAGCTTGAGGACCGTCGTGTAGCCCACGGCCCGGCCCTCCGAAAGCTCCGCCTGAACCTCCCGGACCGTGCTCGGGCCGCGCTCCCAGAGAACCCTCAGGATCTCGAGCTCGGCCTCAGTGGGACGCGGGGCCTTCTTCCGGGCCATTCCTCCCTCCGGATCCGTATACGAACAAGTTAGTACGAAGTTTTTCGTAATGTCAAGAAAATCTCGCGCCTCCATGGAACCCGAGATCCGAGACCTGAGACCCGCAATCCCGAACCTTGCCGTCTATCTCCACCAGGGCCGGTCGACATCGCGTGGCGCATGCGCGGCGACGTACTGGGCCATCAATTTGAGCCGCCCTCTACCGAGACCACCAGCGAGAAAGGACCTCGCGAGGAATCTCAAAACCCCTATCAATTCCGCCAGAGTCCGCCCTTGCTCTCGAAGCCCCATCAGGTACGACCGCTGATCCAAGCCATAAGCCGCTCCACGCATCGGCCGCCTCCTCTCCACCCTGTCCGGGCGCCGCCGCTCCTTAGCGCCGGGTCACGTGACGACCAGCTCTGGTCGGCCGGGAAAAAACTGGGCGGACCTCGCGAGGGTCAAGTAGACTGCTTTACCTCGCAGAGATGAACCTCCCGCGAGGCTTCGATGAGGCCGAAGTCGGAGGCTGAGGGCGATCGAGGAGAGTTGACGTGCGATGGGGCTCCGTTTGAGCTGAGGTGCGGCGGCAATCTTTTGGCGGTCGAGCAGCGGTTGGGGCCGAGGGACCGGTCGAGCGAACCCGAAGATAAGCGCAGCACCGAGGTTCCTCGTCGTCCCGTCCTGCTGGACATCAACGCGTCGGCCGAATCGTTCGAAAGTGTATGCCCGCTCTGAAGAAGCATTCGGTGGCATCCTTCCTCAAGTTCGCCTTCGCCTCCTCACTTGCCTTTCCCTGGGCTCCTGCGCTATGGCGTCGCGCTCTCGAGCGCCAGCGCGCCGCGAAAAACTCGTCTCTTGGCCCAGCCTTCGACAACCGCAAAAGAAAATCATCCTCGAACGCCGGAAGAAAGACTCGCCCCATGAGACCCCACCCATCCACACTGACTTCCGTCGGCCAAGGACCCTAGCGTGAATCGCGCCGGTGCAGGATCCGAAACTGCGGGATTTTCCGGCCGTCCATCCGAGGGCGGCACTAGGGCCCTTGCCCTTCCTCTGCTGTTGGGCATGGCGATGCTTCTCGCTCAGGCTGTCGCCGGATATCGGTTGCGGCAGCCCCGGGGCGATGACATGCAATTCCACTTCTCCAGCTGGATCGAGGTCGCGCACCAGTGGCGACAGGGAGTCCTGTTTCCTCGCTGGTCGCAGTTGGCGAACTACGGGTTCGGGGACCCGCGCTTCGTCTTCTATCCACCCGGCTCGCCGATGCTGGGGGCCGCGCTCGGAAGCCTGATGCCCTGGACCCTGGTTCCGCAGGCATTCGTCTGTCTCGTTCTAGTGGGGGCGGGACTGTCGATGTTTCGATTGGCACGCGAGTTCCTTCCGCCGGAGGAATCCGCGTGGGCCGCCCTGCTCTACGCGTTCAACCCCTACGCCCTGTTCCTAGCCTACGCGGGCAGCCGCATGGGGCAACTGCTTGCGAGCGTGCTTCTGCCCTTGTTCGTGCTTTACGTGATGCGCATCGGCAATCGCCGCTCCGAGGTGGAGATCCTCAAGCTCGCGGTCGTGTTTGCCGCCTGCTGGCTCGCGAACGCTCCGACGGGCGTGATCTCGACGTACTGCATGGCCCTGTTGGTGTTGGTCCTCGCGGTAGGGCAACGTTCGGCCCGGATTCTGGCGCGTGCGATCGCGTCGATGGTGCTGGGATTCCTACTGGCAAGCTTTTACATCGTTCCGGCGGCGTATGAAACCAGGTGGGTAAGGCACGAGGTAGTCCACACCACTCCACTCTTGAGTCCCGAGAACAACTTTCTCTTTACACGAAGTCCCCTCCGCAAGGGCGGTTCGAATCTCGTCCTCTCTCTGATCGCGCTCGGCCAGTTTGTAGTCACGGCGGTCGCGTTGGCTTTTTTCGCGCTTCGGAAGCAGCGCAGTCCCGCGGTGCAGCCGTTTTTCGTGGTTCTCGCAGGGGCGTGCGCGTTGTTCATGTTCTCCGTGACGGCGTTCGCGTGGAAGTGGCTTCCAGCGCTGCGGTATGTCCAGTTCCCATCGCGACTGCTCGCAATGTTCAATGTCTCCTGCGCCTACCTCGTCGTGGCAGCGGTCCCATTCGAGGGCAGCCGCCGAAAGAGGGCCTGGTTGTTGACCATCACCGCGGGGTGGGCCCTCGTCGGCGCGTTCTCCTTGTTGAGAACGCCAATCCGCACCTTGTTGCGAATGGAAGTCTCCAAGCGCGACGTGATCGAAGAGGTCCTGTCGGGGCTACAACAAGGAGGAGTCATTCATAGCGCATCCGGAACCTACTTGCCGGCCCGATGTCGTGTGGATTCTCTGCCTCTCGCCATGCCGAGGGCTCTCGTGGCAAAGGGCGGGCCGGGCAGGGCCGACGTCGAGCGCTGGGAGGCGGAGAGACGGCTGATACGCGTGGAGACATCGGCCCCGGCGACCGTGGTGCTGCGGCTCATCCTGTACCCCGGGTGGAGGGCCCGCGTGAATGGAGAGGCTGCCGCGATCGAGTCGTGGGGCAACAGCTGCCTTGTGTCGATCCCGGTGCCGGCCGGCAAGAGCGAATTGGAAGTAACATTTGGTCGCACTCCGGACCGAGCCGTCGGAGCACTGTTGTCCATCTCTGGCGCTATTCTCGCCTTGGGCCTGCTCTTCCAGCGCTTCATTCGGAACTTCTTCAAGAGTCGGGCGGGCTGAACGTTCGCCTCCGCGGCGAGGATTGAACCTGCGCTTGTCAATTTGCGCAAGTGCGTCGTAAGCGCTGTTCCTGTCTTCGAGAGCTACCCGGACACTTCTCACCGG
>DASXTI010000124.1:0-3794 GCA_036505535.1 Thermoanaerobaculia bacterium | reverse complement strand
GGCGCCGACGGCGCCCGGCACCGAGCCAGGCGTCGCGATGGGTACGATCGGATACATGTCGCCCGAGCAGGTGCGCGGACAGCCGGCGGACCACCGATCCGACATCTTTTCTTTCGGCGCAATGCTCTACGAGATGCACACGGGGCGGCGGCCGTTCCGGGGCGCCTCGGCGGTCGAGGCGATGAACGCCATTCTGAAAGAGGAGCCGCCGGAGCCGAGCCACGAGCGCCCAGAAGTGCCGCCGGCATTCGACCGCATCGTGCGACGGTGTCTGGAGAAGAGCCCAGCCGAGCGCTTCCAGTCGGCCCGGGATCTCGGCTTCGCGCTCTCGGAGGCCGGGAGCGCCCCTGCGATCGCGGGAGCGGCGCGGGCCCCCGCCGGCTCGCGACGCTCGGGCTACGCCACTGCCCTTCTCGGGTCGGCCGCCGTCCTCTTGGCGATCCTCTTCGCGACGAACGTCGGAGGCCTTCGGGAGCGGCTCCGGCCGGGTGGGTCGCCCCAGCACATCCGGTCGCTCGCCGTGCTGCCGCTCGAAAACTTTTCCCACGACCCGGAGCAGGAATACTTTGCCGATGGAATGACCGAGGAGCTGATCACAAACCTCGCGCAGATCGGCTCGCTGCGGGTCATCTCGCGGACTTCGGCGATGGCTTACAAAGGATCGAGGAAGCCGCTGTCGCAAATCGCGAAAGAGCTGAAAGTGGACGGGGTGCTCGAGGGCTCGGTCGGTCGGGCAGGCAACCGAGTGCGGATTACCGCGCAGTTGATCGATGCAAAGACCGACCGCCACGTTTGGGCGAGAAGTTACGAGCGCGACCTGCGCGACGTGCTCGCGCTCCAGAGCGAGGTGGCGCAGGCCGTCGCGGGGGAGGTGCGGGCCGCCGTGACGCCGGAGGAGCGGGCGCGGCTCGCGCGGGCGCGCCCCGTCGACCCGGAGGTCCACGAGCTGTACATGAAGGGCAGCCAGCACGTGAGCATGGTCGTCGAGAAGGAGCTGCGCTTGGCGATCACTCTCTTCGAGCGAGGCCTCGCCAAGGACCCCAACGACGCGCGGTGCTGGGCGGGTCTCGCCGACGCGTGGGCGTATCTCTCGGACTTCTACCTGCCTCCGATGGAGGCGATGCCCAGGGCCCGGGAAGCGGCCGTGAGAGCCCTCCGGCTGGACGACTCTCTGGCCGAAGCGCATGCATCGCTCGGTTTCGTGTACACGATCTACGACTGGAAGTGGGCGGAGGCGGAGAAGGAACTCCGGCGAGCGCTCGAGCTCAATCCCAACTACGCACCGGCGCATGACCGGTACTCATGGCTGCTGGCGGTCCTAGGGCGGCCGTCCGAGAGCCTGCGGGAGAGCCGTCTCGCGCGGGAGCTCGACCCTCTTTCTCCCATGATTCACGCCGACGCAGGGTGGGCCGCGATGGTGAGCCGGCAGCCCGAGGAAGCGGTCTCGCCGCTGCGGCGAGCGATCGAGCTCGAGCCGGGCCTTGGGATGGCGCACGCGACCCTCTCCATCGTCTACGCCCAGAAGGGTCTCCGTTCCGAAGCACTCTCCGAGGCGCGGACAGCCCAAGAGGTCGACCATAGCCCCCTGATCATGGCGATGTCCGGAGGAGCAATCGCAAGAGCCGGAGATCTCGCGGGCGCCCGCAAGGTGCTCGCGCGGCTCGAGGAGATTTCGAAGACACGCTACGTCTGTCCCTATCAGGTCGGCGTGATTTGCGCGCACTTGGGGGAAACGGACGAGGCCTTCCGCTGGTTGGAGAAGGCGTACCAGGTCCGATCGCAGTGCATGCCCTTCCTGAAGGTCGATCCACAGCTCGATCCGATTCGCTCCGATCCGCGTTACACCGAGTTCGTGCGCCGGCTGGCCTTTCCGCCGTGAGCCTGTCCCCGGGAACGCGCCTCGGTCCCTACGAGATTCTCTCTCCCCTCGGCGCGGGCGGTATGGGGGAGGTCATAGATATTTGCGATTTGCGATTTGCGATTTGCGATTGAGATGAGCATTTCGCCGGGGAGTCGGTTGGGTCCGTACGAGGTGCTGTCGCCGTTGGGAGCCGGTGGAATGGGCGAGGTGTACAAGGCACGTGACACGCGGCTGGAGCGGACGGTGGCGATCAAGGTCTTAGCGCTGCGTCTGTCTTCTTCGCCCGAGTCCCGCCAGCGGTTCGAGCAAGAGGCGAAGACAATCTCGCAGCTCTCACACCCGCACATCTGTGCTCTCTACGACGTCGGGAGAGAAGGCGAGACTGAGTACCTCGTCATGGAGTATCTCGAAGGGGAGACGCTCTCGGAGCGTCTCGTCAAGGGGCCTTTACTTCCCGAGCAAACGCTTCGGTACGGGATCGAGATCGCGGATGCCCTGGACAAGGCGCACCGGCAGGGGATCGTGCATCGGGACTTGAAGCCTTCCGACGTGATGCTGACGAAGTCGGGCGTGAAGCTTCTCGACTTCGGATTGGCAAAGGCGTTCCAGCCGACCAGCTCCCAGAGCGCTCTGACCGCACTTCCGACGCAGGCGAACCTGACGCAGGAGGGCACGGTCCTCGGGACGTTTCAGTACATGGCGCCGGAGCAGCTCGAGGGCAAGGACACCGATGCGCGCACCGACATCTTCGCCTTCGGCGCGGTGCTCTACGAGATGGCCACGGGCAAGAAGGCGTTCTCCGGTTCCACCCAGGCCTCCTTGATCTCGGCGATTCTGCGGGGCGACCCGAAGCCGATCTCGCAGGTACAGCCGATGATGCCGCCGGCGCTCGACCGGGTCGTAAAGACCTGTCTTGCCAAGGATCCCGAGGACCGCTGGCAGAGCGCGCACGACGTCGCGAGCGAGCTGAAGTGGGTCGCGGAGGGGTCGGCGGCGGGATTGCCAGTCGCGGTCGCGTCGCGCCGGAAGAATCGGGAGCGGCTGGCTTGGTCCGTTGCGGCGATGCTCTTCATCATCGCTACGCTTGCAACCGCGGGCTACGTTCGTCGCGCGCCGAAACCGCCACGGAGCGTGCGCTTCGAGGTTTTGCCGCCGGCGAAGGCCAACTACAACAACGTCGATTCGCCCGTGGCCTTGTCACCCGACGGACGCCAGATCGTCTTCGGAGTTACCGACGAGACCGGCCGTTCCTTTCTGTGGGTTCGATCGCTCGATTTGCTCGAGTCGCGCCGTCTCGAGGCCACGCAGGACGGTTACGACCCATTCTGGTCCCCAGATGGGCGCTACATCGCGTTCGGCGGAAACAACAAGCTTCAAAGAATCGAAGCCGCAGGAGGTCCCGCCCAGACGATCTGCGAGATGACCGATGGCCGAGGGGGCACATGGAACGGTGAGAGCGTCATCCTCTTGACGACCAACGGCGGCGCAAGTCCGATTCTTCGCGTGTCCGCGAGCGGCGGCAATCCCGAACCGGTCACGGCGCTGGATAAGTCGCGCGGCGAGACCGGTCACTGGCGGCCGCGCTTCCTTCCCGACGGGCGGCATTTCCTCTTCCTGATCCGGAGCAGCCAGCCGCAGAACGGCGGCATGGCCATCGGTTCGCTCGATTCGAAGGAGGTCGTCCATCTCTCGAGGATCGACACCGCCGCGAGCTGGGCGCCGCCGGGCCTCTTGCTCTTCGTTCGCGATCGGACGCTGTTCGCGCAGCGGTTCGACATGTCCCGCCTTCGACTCTCGGAGGATCCGTTTCCGGTTGCCAGGAACGTCGATTACGCCCAGACGTGGGGGGCCGCCGCGTTTTCGGTTTCAGAGGACGGGACGCTTGCCTACCAGAGCGGCGGGATTGCGATCCGCCGGCTCGTGTGGTTCGACC
>DASXTI010000123.1:0-20621 GCA_036505535.1 Thermoanaerobaculia bacterium | reverse complement strand
CTGCCCAGCGCCCTCCTCGACTCACTTGGCCTTCCCCGTTTGATCGTGAGGACGACTCCTTGACCAGCCGAACCGCCGTGTACGGACCCGTACGCACGGTGGTGTGACAGGGACAGCCCGCGAGGGCTTACCTATGTCTATCCCGTGAGCTCACCGTGAGAAGAGCGGATCATGGGATCGACGAGCCCGGCGTCGCACGCCACCGGATGGGCGGCGGGGGTTCCGTCCGAAACCCGGCGGTAGAATCGCGCAAGGTGAGCCGCCGCGTCCTGTCTATTCTCGGAAACGCCTTCTTCGTCTTCTACTGCACGGCGGTGGGGGTCTACCTTCTATTGCGCCCCTGGACAGGCCGCGCGCCTCTGCCAGGATTCCTGGGGTCCGGTTTTTTTCGAGGCTTCGTATCCGGTCTGGGGTTGGTTCACCTGGCCGCGGGAGCCGCCGACCTCCGCAAGCTCTCGCGTGCGCTCGAGCGTCCGTCGGAATCGGTGGACGGCAAATGAAGGCCCTCTACGTGACCGACCGGAGCTCCGTGGGCGACGAACGCTTCCTCGAGCTGCTCGACACGCTCGCCGGCGCCCCGGAGCTGACCGTGCAACTCCGAGAAAGAGAAGCTTCGGATCGTGAAGGGCTGGAATGGGCGCGCCGCGCACGCGAGAGGCTCGGCCCCGCGACGCCGCTCTACGTCAATGGCCGGTTCGATATTGCACTCGCGGCCGGCGCCGCCGGTGTCCACTTGCCTTCCTCCGGCCTGCCGCTCGCGCGCGTTCGCGCGAATACCCCGCGAGGCTTCCACATCGGGGTTTCCACCCACTCGGCAGCCGAGGCGTGTGAGGCCATCGAATCCGGAGCCGATCTCGTCGTGATCGGCCCGATCTTCGAAACCCCATCCAAACTCGCCTACGGCGCGCCGCTCGGTTCCTCGGAGCTCGCCCGCCTTCCCCCTCGAAGCTCCCAGGCCGGCGAGGTATACGCGATCGGTGGAATCGACGAAGACCGTCTCGCGGAGCTCGACGCCTATCGGGATCGGATCTCGGGAGTCGCCGCGATCCGGCTCTTCCAGGAGGCGGCCGATCCGAGCCGCCTGGCGGAAAGGCTCGCCGCGCGATGACGGAATCGAAGACTCGCCTCGCGGAGGCGGTGGGCCGCGTCCTGACGGCGTTCTTGATCCTTGCTCTGGTCGCCGGCCTGGTGCTCCTTCTGTCGAGCGTCGGCGTCCCGATGACCGACGCCAAGGGGACCAGGAATTACGGCGCGTTCGTGATCTTCCTCGCGGCGGCGCTCGTCTTCACACGGATTCTCGATCTTCTCCTCTTCGACCTCGGCTTCCGGCTCCGCCGCGGCACCCCGGCTCCGGCTCTCCTGCGCCAGATCGTGAGCCTTCTGGTCTTCGGGATCATCCTCGCCATCCTTTGCCAGGTCATCCTGTCGGCGAGCCTCCCGGCGCTGCTGACGACCTCCGCGATCATCACCGCGGTCATCGGTCTGGCTTTGCAGGAGACACTGGGCAATCTCTTTTCGGGAGTGGCGCTTGCGCTCGAGCGAACCGTGCAAGTCGGCGACATGGTCCGAGCGGGCGAGACGATCGGTCTGGTCGAACAGCTTTCCTGGCGGGCGATCAAGGTACGCGCGATGGAGGGGCACGCCATCGTCATTCCGAACAGCGTCGCCAGCCGTGACCGGCTCGAGGTCTTCCGACGCGGTGGGGCACCCATGGCGCGGACGCTCGCGGTCGGCCTGGAGTACGCCGCGCCTCCCGCTCGTGCGCGCGCCGCTTTAGAGGCGGCCGCTCGGGACGCGCCGGGGGTCGCCAAGCTCCCCTCGCCGGTCGCCTATCTCGCCCGTTTCGACTCCTCCGCCGTGGTCTATGAGCTACGGTATTGGCTCGAGGACTACGCACGGTACCTCGAGATCGACTCGAAGGTGCGGGAGCGGGTCTGGTATCGGCTGGAACGGGAAGGACTGCCGATTGCCTATCCGGTCATCCGACAGCATCAGTACGCCGCCGGACCCCTCCCGCGGCGGTTGGAGACCGAGGCGATCCCCGCGGTGATCGAAGCCAGCGATCTCTTCGCCCCACTCTCCGCTTCCGAACGAGGAGAGCTCGCGGCGGGCGTACGGCAACATCGTTACAGCGAAGGCGAAATCGTGGTCCGCGAGGGTGACACGACCTCATCGATGTTCCTCATCGTGGAAGGACGGGTCGGCATCTCCGTCCACGGCGAGGGGGTCGCGAGCCAGAAGATTGCTTTTCTCGAACCCGGCGCCGCCTTCGGCGAAATCAGCCTTCTGACGGGGGAGCCGAGGCTGGCCACGGCGCGAGCTCTTACCGAAGCGACGCTGATCGAGATCGATAAGGCGACGATCGCTCCGATCCTCGAGGCCAACCCTTCGCTCGTCGCGAAGCTCGACGCCATCATCCAGGAGAGGCGCCGCCACACGGCGAACCGACTCGTCAGCACCCGCGAGGGTTCCGTTCCGGTGGAGCCGGAATCCCTTCGCGCCCGGATCGCCCGTTTCTTCGGGCTGAAGGGGCTCGCGTGAGCTCCGCGGCAGTCGGACTGCTTCTCGGTCTCGATCTCGCGGAGGTCGACCGTGTCGCCGATGTGCTCGAGCGACACGGCGAGCGTTTCCTCGCGCGTATCTTTCGCCCCGGCGAGATCGATCGGGGCCGCCGCCACGCGAGAGCCTTTGCGGCGCACGTCGCCGGACGGTTCGCCGCCAAGGAGGCGGCGATGAAGGCGCTCGGAACCGGCTGGCGGGGACTGGCCTTCCAGGACATCGAGATCGGGCGCGATCCACGCGGGAAGCCTCTTCTGACCTTCCACGGCAACGCTCTCGTCCGCGCCCGATTGCTGAAGGTCCTTTCGGCCGAAGTCACGATCACGCACGGCCGCGACATCGCGGCGGCCGCGGTGGCGCTGCTGACTTCCGCGACGAAGGCCGCGCACATGCCCTGACGTTTCGCGACCGACTGCTCCCCTGCTAATCTTCCGACCGGCATGAGCGAGGAGACCGATTACAAGAGCACACTGAACCTTCCGCGGACCGACTTCCCGATGAGGGCGGATCTGCCTCGGCGCGAGCCGAAACGGCTCGAAGCCTGGCGGGCGATGGGGCTCGAGGGCGCGATCCGGGATGCGCGGCGGGGGCGGCCGAAGTTCATCTTGCACGACGGTCCGCCCTACGCCAACGGCCACATCCATCTCGGTACCGCGATGAACAAGATCTTGAAGGATGTCGTCGTCCGCAGCCGAACGATGATGGATTTCGACGCGCCGTACGTTCCGGGCTGGGACTGCCACGGCCTTCCGATCGAGCAGAAGGTCGACAAGAAGCTGGGCTCCCGGAAGCGAGAGATGACCGCCGTCGAGATCCGGCAGGCGTGTCGCGCCTACGCGCAGGAGTTCATCGGAATCCAGCGGGAGGAGTTCCGCCGGCTCGGCGTCGGAGGCCTCTGGGAACGCCCTTATACGACCATGAGCCGCGATTACGAGTCCGGCATCGCCTGGGCTTTCGGCGAGTTCTACAAGAAGGATCTCGTATTTCGAGGCCTGAAGTCCGTCCGCTGGTGCTTCACCGATCGGACGGCGCTCGCCGAGGCGGAGCTCGAGTACGAGGAGCGCGAGGATCCGGCGATCTGGGTGCGCTTTCTGATCATCGACCGCAGCCGTCTGGATCGCGCGTTCGATCCGCGGGATCGCCCGCAGAACCGGAGAGACTTCCCCGCATACCTCCTGATCTGGACGACCACGCCATGGACCATCCCATCGAACGTCGCGATCGCGGTCCATCCGGAAGAAACGTACGTGCTCATCGGCGCCGGCAACAGCTTCTACATCGTGGCGCAGAGGCTGGCCGCGTCCGTTGCGCAGAGCGTGGGATGGAAAGAGTGGGACGTGCACGGAAGCGCCAAGGGCTCGGAGCTCGCGGGCCTGCGCTACGAGCATCCCCTTGCGGCGGAGTCGCGCGGCGAGCTGAGCGAGACGGAGGCCGCGGCATCCTTTCGAATCGTGCTCGGCGACTACGTCACGATGGACGCCGGCACCGGACTGGTCCACACGGCCCCCGGGCACGGCGAGGACGACTTTTCAACTGGAAAGAGGGAAGGGCTCCCGATCCTCTCGCCCGTCGACGAAGCGGGACGCTTCACGGCCGTCGAGAAGTACCGCGGCAAGAAGGTGCTCGACGCGAACAAGGAGATCGTCGAGGACCTGACGGCCGCGGGGGCGCTCGTGGGCAAGGCGGACTGGAATTTCCGCCACGAGTATCCTCACTGCTGGCGCTGCAAGAACCCGGTCATTTTCCGGGCGACCGTGCAATGGTTCGTGAGGCTCGACGATCCGCGCACGGACGTGCGCGCCGCTGCGCTCGCGGCGATTGCTCGGGTCCAATGGATTCCGGCCTGGGGGGAGGCGCGAATTGCGGGGATGGTCGAGAACCGGCACGAGTGGGTCATCTCGCGGCAGCGCCGATGGGGTTCGCCGATCACGCTGCTCTACGCCATGCGGGACGGAGAGCGCCGCGAGGTCTATCCATGGCAGGACTCTCCGGAGGAGCAGAGAAAGTTTTTCGAGCGCGTCGCCGACGTCTTCCGCAAGGAGGGGGGGGACGCTTGGTACGCCCAGCCCGCGGAAGACTTCCTTCCCGCAGACGCCGAACGCCGCGGCTACGACCGCTTCGAAAAGGAGACCGACATCCTGGACGTCTGGTTCGACTCCGGCGTCTCGCATCTGGCGGTGCTGCGCTCGGGCGAATGGCCGGAGCTCACGCGGAGCGACGGCGGAAGGCCCGCCGACGTGTACCTGGAAGGCCACGACCAGCACCGAGGCTGGTTCCAATCGTCGCTTCTGACCTCGATCGCGCTCTTCGGCGACGCGCCGTACCGCGAAGTCATCACGCACGGTTTCTTCCAGGACGTGTCGGGTCGAAAGATGTCGAAGTCGCTCGGCAATTCGGTCGAGCCTCAGGACTTGATCCCGAGGTACGGCGCCGACATCCTGCGACTGTGGGTCGGCTCGCTCGATTATCGGGACGACACGCCGATCTCCGAAGAGATCCTGGCGCGCTGCGCCGAGGCATACCGTAAGATTCGCAACACGGCGCGATATCTGATCTCCAACCTCTACGACTTCGACCCGGCGGCCGACGGTGTCCCGGCCTCACGCCTCCTGCCCCTGGATCGCTGGGCTCTCCGGAAGGCCCGCGGTCTTTCCGAAAGGCTACGCGCCGCCTACCAGGACTACGAGTTCCATGTGGTGTACCACGCGCTCGTGAACTTCTCCGCGACGACTCTCTCGGCTTTCTATTGCGACATCTTGAAGGACCGGCTGTATGCCTCGGGCGCCGCTTCGGCCGAGCGCCGCTCAGCCCAGACCGTCATGTACCGGATCGCGTGTGTTCTCGCGACCTTCATGGCTCCCCTTCTCCCCTTTACCTCCGAGGAAATCTGGGAATCCCTTCCCGGAAAGAAGGAACAATCCGTCCACCTGGCGCGTTTCGACGGCGTGGACGAAATGCCGGAAGACTCCGTCCCCGAAGCGGCCTGGGAGAGGTTGACGAAGTTGCGCGAAGAGGTCGCCCTGATACTGGAAGAAGCCCGCCGGGAAAAAGTGATCGGTTCCTCTCTCGAAGGCGCCGTCGCGCTGACCCGCAACGAGCTTCTCGAGGCGGACCGGGCAGCCACCGGGACCGAGGGCGCAGGCCTCGCCGACCTCTTCATCGTGTCGGAGACGATCGAAGGCGCCGCTACTTCCCCGGACGGCTGGCGCGAATCCCTGGCCTACCCGGGCTTGAAGCTCGGTTTCCGGAAGGCCCGCGGCCGGCGCTGCGACCGATGCTGGAAGGTGACGCCCGAAGCGGAGAGCACCGGGCTCTGCGCCCGCTGTCGAGGGGTCGTTGGAGGGGCGGCGGCGTGAACTTTCTGGGCAATCTCCGGGAGTCGACGCTTTATCGGGGTGCCTATCTGCTCGTATCTCTCGCGGTCCTCTTTCTCGATCAATGGACCAAGGGACTCGTGACGCGGATGCTCGAAGTCCACCAGTCGCGCTCCATCGTCCAGGATGTGTTCGACGTGACATACGTGCGCAACACGGGGGCGGCCTTCGGCCTCTTCGCGTCCGTCGACTCGTCGATCAAGGCCGTGCTGCTCAATAGCGTGGCCGTCGTCGTGTTCCTCGTCGTCTCGGCCTATGCCCTGCGCTCCTCCCACCGCAGCGTGCGCTTGCAGGTCGGTCTTGCTCTGATTCTCGGCGGCGCCGTCGGCAACCTGCTCGATCGTGTCCGATTCGGATACGTCGTCGACTTCCTGGATTTCGCGATCTCGGGGCATCACTGGCCGGCCTTCAACATCGCCGATTCGGCGATCTGCATCGGCGTGGGGCTGCTCTTTCTCGACATGCTCCGACAGGATGAGAGCGAGGCGCCCCGGGCCGACATCTCCCCGGAGGGATAGCCCATTTTCCCGCGCCTGGTTCATATTGGACACTTCTACCTTCCGACGTACGGCGTCATCCTGGCGATCGCGTACCTGACGGGCATCTGGCTCCTGCGCCGGAAGGCCCTGCGCGAGGGCTTGCCGGATCAGAAGATTCTCGATCTTTCGCTCTACATTCTGGCCTCCGCCATTATCGGGGCAAAGCTCCTGCTGGTCGCCGTGGAGTGGCGAAGGTACCTCGCCAACCCCGCCAGCCTCGTCGAGGTGCTCCGGTCGGGCGGCGTGTTCTACGGCGGCCTCATCGCGGCGACGGCGGTTGCGATCTGGTACATGAAGAAGCACGCCCTACCAGCTTGGCGAATCGCCGACATGGGTGCGCCGTCAATCGCACTGGGCGAGGCGATCGGCCGCTGGGGATGCTTTGCCGCGGGTTGCTGTTACGGCAAGGAAAGCCACGGTCCGTTCGCCGTCACTTTTACCGACCCTTTTGCCAACGAAGCGGTCGGTACACCGCTCAACGTGCCTCTCCACCCGACGCAGATCTACCTTTCCGTCAACGCCTTTTTCATCTTCCTCATCCTGCAATGGGCCTATCGGAGAAAGACGTTCGACGGCGAGGTCTTCTGGCTATATATCCTCCTCTACGCGATCACGCGCGGAATCCTCGAGATCTGGCGCGGAGACCTCGTCCGGGGCTTCCTGATCCCGGGAATTCTCTCGACTTCGCAGTTCATCGGACTACTGGCGGCGATTCTGGCCGGCAGCATGCTCCTCTATCTCTCGCGACGAAGCCAGGCGGAAGAATTTTAGATTTTGGATTTTAGATTTTAGATTGAGATTTGAGTCGAAAGCCGTTTTCAATCCAAAACCCAAAATCTAAAATCCAAAATCGAATGCTTCGCCGCTTTCAGGTCGGGCCTCCTTCCGCCGGAACGCGTCTCGATCTCTTCCTCGTCTCGGTCTGCTCAGACCTGTCGCGCTCGCGGATCCAGAAGCTCATCGAGGAGGACGCCGTGCGTGTTGCCGGACACCCCGCCAAGCGCGCGCACGTCGTTCGAGCCGGCGAGGAGATCTCCGTCGAGGTGCCGGAGCCGCGCGCCGTAGAAATCTCCGCCGAGGCGATCCCCCTCTCGATACTCTATGAAGACCAGGATCTGCTCGCGATCGACAAGCCTCCCGGCCTAGTCGTCCACCCTTCGGCGGGCCATGCGTCGGGAACGCTGGTCAACGCTTTGTTGCACCACGTCGAGGATCTCGCCGGAATCGGAGGGGAGCTGCGTCCGGGGATCGTCCACCGGCTGGATCGTGACACGTCGGGGGTTCTGCTCGTCGCGAAGTCCGACCGCGCGCATCAGCTCCTGTCTCGCCAGATGCGCAAGAGAAACCTCCGAAAGGAATATCTCGCTCTCACGGCCGGTGTGCCGAAGGTTCGAAAAGGGGAAATCTCGCTCGCGATCGGCCGCGATCCCCGCGACCGCAAGAAGATGAAGGCATTCCGGACCGCGGCGGAACTGCCGGCCGGCACGCGGGAGGCGCGCACGCTCTACGAGATCGAGAAGGAGTGGTTCCCGCTCGGGCTCACGCTCCTGCGATGTCGTCTGGTGACGGGCCGGACCCACCAGATTCGCGTCCACCTTGCGGCCGCAGGGTTACCGATCGTGGGAGATCCGATCTACGGAAGGCCGAAATATCCGCGGATACGCGATGCGGAGCTGAAGAGACGGCTCACGGAGTTCCCGAGACAGGTCCTGCACGCCGAGCGAGTCGCCTTCCGGCATCCCGAGACGCAGGAGCTCCTCGAAATTGTGGCGCCCATTCCGGAGGACATGGCCGGCCTGCTCGCCGAGATCGACGATGCCGCGAAGGTAGGCCGCACTATCTTTCGTCCATGAGCGACGACCGCAAGACACTCTTCGAGGGCCGGCATCTGATCTTCTTGTGTCGGGGAGGCTGGGAGTACGTCGAGCACAGAACGGCACCCGAGGCGGCGATGGTCGTCGCCCTGACGCCGGCGCGAGAGGTCGTGCTCGTCGAAGAGTTCCGTCCTGCCGTCAACTCTCCCGTCATCTCGCTCCCATCCGGACTCATCGGCGACGAAGGCCCCGAGCCGGCAATCGACGCCGCCCGGCGCGAGCTGCGAGAGGAAACCGGATACGAAGCGCCATCCCTCGACACCCTCGCTCGCGGCCCGGGTTCCCCTGGTCAGAGCTCCGAGATGGTCACGTTCTTCCTGGCCAGGGATGCCCAGCGCATGGGCGAGCAGGCCCCGGATGACCGTGGCCGAATTCGGGTTCATCTCGTCCCGATCCCGGAGATTCTTGCGTGGGCCCGCCGGTGGGAGGCCGAGGGAGCAGTCGTCGACCCGAAGATCTTCGCGGGCCTATATTTTGCCGATCACGGCGAGGAACGCCGCTGAGCCGCGCCTTCCGCGTCTCGGCTCCGCCGGCGACTCCCGCTTCGGAGCGACGTCACTTCAAGGCCAGGAAGATCGTCAGGCCGTCTCGCTCGAGCTCGACGCGGTCCTCGCCGATTCGCTTGATCTCGAAGCCCTCGACGAAGCTTCCCGCCCTCAGAACCCTGTCATTCAGGAGCGCGACGGGCTGCGTTTCGGAGTAAACGATGCCGCCGAGCTCGATCTTCGCACCGCCGGGCAGGGCAACGGAGCCGGCGTACGTCTTTCCGTCGGCCAGGGCATATGCGGGGCGGGGCGGGATCCGTGCGTCGGGCGCCGTCTCGGTTGCTTCGGCCGTCACCGCGTCCGGGGCCTCGCGCCGAGGAGAGGGTAAAGCGGGGGACTGAGAAGTCACCGAGGAGGAATCGGCCGGAAGCGGCGCGCTGGCTCTGGGGGCCGGAGTCGGCGCAGCGGTCGCCGAACCGAGAGGACTCTCCTCGTTCCTCCGCTCTTCCGGCGGGGGCGGGAAGGTCTCGCGGTTGACCCACCAGAGCGCCGCGACGCCGGCCGCGGCAAGAAGGAACGCGATTCCGGCAACCCTCAGAAATCGACGGCGGCGCGCCAATCCGGCGTCGGGCAGGGGCGTGGGTATCCAGGGGCGCTCCGGGGTCCTTCCCGTTTCTCCCTGCCCGGCGGCCTGCGCGCGTTTGAGGGCTTCATCGATCAGGCTCATCCCATCTCCCCTTCGAGCTCCCGGATGGCTTGACGCACCGCGCGTCCGTTCAAGGCATACGTTCCGTTGACGTAGCCGTACAGCAGCGCCTTGTCACAGACGGCGTTGATCAGCCGCGGAATCCCGCGGGCATAGCCGTGGATCCTGCGGATCGCCCAACGGGTGAACGCCGGCTTTCCATCGGCGCCTGCGACCCGCAGCCGGTGGGCGATGTAGCGCTCGGTCTCCGGGCGATCGAGAGGAGCCAGGTGATAGCGCACCGTGATCCGCTGCCGCAGCTGCCGTAATCCGCGCTCCTTCAGTTTCTCGCGGAGCTCGGGCTGGCCGATCAGGACGATCTGCAGCAGCTTGCGCTGGTCGGTTTCGAGGTTGGAGAGCAGACGCACCTGCTCGAGCAACTCACGCTCGAGATCCTGGGCTTCGTCGATGATGAGGACGACGTCGTGCCCCTCCGCCGCGCGATCGAGAAGGAACTTATTCAAAATCTCCAGGTTCGTCGTCCGGTCCTGCCGGCGCGGCTCCAGGCCCAGCTCCATGAGGATCGTCCGCATCAGCTGGGTGCTCGTGACGACCGGATTTAGAATCAAGGCTGTCCTGTAAGAGGAACCCAGCTCCGAAAGGATGGCCCGGCAAACGGTCGTCTTGCCCGCGCCGACTTCTCCGGTGATCTGGATGAAGCCCTTGCGCTCGCGGATCCCGAAGAGAACGTGGTTGAACGCCTCGCGATGCTTGTCCGAGAAAAAAAGGAACCGCGGGTCGGGTGTGATGTTGAACGGCGACTCACGGAAGCCGTAGAAGTCGTTGTACATGGGACCGGGAACAGCTTAGTCCAGCCGAGCGCGAGAAAGAGACCCTCTCCTCGTTTTACGGAGGAGAGGGTCGGGATGTCGCGGAAGATCTCGATTACGACGCCAGGGCAACCGGCGGCCGGCAGTCTCCGCAGGGATGGTAGCCCGCGGCGATGGCCTCGCGCTCCGAGTGGAAGCGCACCTTGTTGGTCAAGACGAGCGTCTCGATCCCGCCGCAGGTCGGGTAGCAGTAGTGCCGCTCTTTCGCGTTGCCGAGATATCGGACTCCCGACGCCGCGAGCTTCTCGAGAGTCTCGGGCTGCGCGCCCTCGATCTCGAGCAGCGTCCGCTTGTTACGGGGACCGCCCATCGAGTAGTTGCCGATATGGCCGTCGCTCCGCACCACGCGGTGACACGGAATTAGCAGAGGCACCGGGTTCTTCGCGAGCGCCGAGCCGGTGGCCCGGACCGCGCCGGGGCGGCCGATCTCCTTGGCGATCCAGCTGTATGGGCGAACCTCCCCCGACGGGATCTCGAGGGCCTTCATCAACACGGCACGCTCGAACTCGGAGAGCCCTCGAAGATCGAACCGCAGCTGCGGCCGTCCCTTTCCCTTCAGATTCCGCACCAGCGCGCGAACGCTCGCCGGTGGAACGGACTTCTCGGGATAGACCGGCCGGCCGTGCCGGTGGCGGAAGGCCCGCTCGAATTCGGCGGCGGATTTGGCCCGCGTGACCATCGAGATTCCCGCCTTGCTGTGAGCTATGAAGATCGGGCCGACCGGCGACTCCAGCCGCCAATAGGTGTCCGCGAGGCCAACCCTCCGCATCACCGCGGGCAGCAGCGTTTCGGGGGCCTTCTCAGAGCCGAAGCCGCGGAAAGCCCTCGCCAGCCTCAATGCGTTTCTCATCGTGCCCGGAGAGCCATGAATCGTCTTCACTTCCTCACCCCCTCGACCCGGCGAGACTCTGTGAGGGCCTCGCGCAGAGCGTTGACCGCCCGGTGAACGTTCGACTTCGCCGTGCCGACGGGCTGACCCAGCACCTTCGCAACCTCGTCGAGCCGCAGCCCCTCGACGTATCGCAGAATGAGCGGCGCGCGATAGCGCTCCGGCAGCCCGGCCACGAGCGCGGCGATGTCCACCCGCTGCCGCGATCGCTCATAGCGCGCGTCGGGGCGAGTGTCCGGATCATCCGCCGCTTCCCAGGCCGTCGCGCCATTTGCCGAACGCGGATGATCGAGCGAGACCAGCCGCAGCTTCTTGCCCCGCAGCCGGTTCCGCGCGACGTTCAAGGTGACCTGATAGAGCCACGCGCGCAACGCCATCGCCCGGATTCGCTCCGCCGGATAGGCGCAAAGAGCGCGGTAGGCCCTCACGAACGCGTCCTGCGCCACCTCTTCGGCATCCTCACGGCTACCGGTCACGCGCAGGGCGAAGGAAAAGAGGCGATCCTGATAGGTCCGCACGAGGTCCTCGAAAGTACCGTCGAGATCCTCCGAGAGCCGATTTCGAAGTAACTCGTCGTATGCCATCGCCGCGCCTATCTTGCCTCCGCCCGCCTCCGGCTGGCCCACGACGACCCGAAATCCGCCAGCGCCGGCCCCCTTCGGCCATGGAACCCGCCCCGCTTGCGGGGCGCATCCGCTCATCATGACGCCCTCCACCACCCCCTGAAACACGAGGGAGGGCCGGATGGTTGCAGGCCGAACCGTTATGCCGGCACGGCCCGGGCTCGCGCCGCGATTGCCGAGGCAACCAGGGCCGCATGATGGCGGCTGTTCTCGATGAAAATATGGCCGATCTCCGTACCGCCCAGAATGGCTCCCGCCACGTAGAGGTTGGGGATGTTGGACTCGAGGGTCCCCGGGTCGTGTGCCGGAACGCGGCCAGGGCCGTCCAGCCGGATCCCGCAGCGCTCGAAGAAAGCGAAGTCGGGCTCGTAGCCGATCAGCGGAAAAACCGCGTCGGCCCGAAGCTCCATCCGACCTTCCGGAGTCGAGACGCGCACAACCTCCGGCGTGATCTCGAGGAGCCGCGAGCCGAAGATGGCTCGGATCTTGCCGGCGGCGATCCGGTTCTCCAGATCCGGCTTGATCCAGTACTTGACTCTTTCGGAGATGCCCGATCCCCGATGGATGAGCGTGACCCGGGCGCCGTGGCGATAGAGGTCGAGCGCGGATTCCGCCGCCGAGTTCTTACCTCCCACCACGACGACGTCGCGGCCGTGAAAGGGATAGCCCGAGACGTACCGGGCGTGAACGTGGGGAAGGCCCTGCCCGGGTATGCCCAGTCGGCGTGGATTGTGGAAGAAGCCGGTTGCCAGAATCGCCGCCGGCGCCTCGAAGGACCGCGAACCGGTTCGGCCGACCGCGGCGACGAGCAGGCGGCCTTCCGGCTGCGGCCGGATCGCCTCGATCCGAGTCTCGGCAACGACGCGCACGTTGAATCGCTCCGCGACTCCGCGGTAATACGCCAGCGCCTCGAGCCGGGTCGGATGTGCTTCGGGAACGCCGAAGGGGATGCCCGCGATGTCCAGCAGATCCCGAGTCGAATACCAGCGCATCTCCTCCGGAAAGTGGTAAATCGAGTCGAGGATGCTTCCCCGGTCGTAGCAGACCGCCTCGATTCCGCGATTGCCGAGCTCGATGGCGCAGGCGATCCCGGTCGGGCCGGCGCCGACGATGGCGACAGGGTCGGCCATGGCGAGATTCTAGCCGTGAACCCTTGGGTTCCAGGTTCCAAGCTCCAGGTTCCAGGTTCCAGGTTCCAGGTTCCAAGTTCCAAGTTCCAGGTTGGAGGCGCAAAGTTCACGACAACTAGGGTTAGGGAGGGCAAAAGATCGAACCCGACGGCATTTCGACTAAGAGCCGAAGCGGAAAAACGAAGGATAAAGCGAGTCGTCTTGAAGATCTCGAGATCTTCAGCGGCGCACGGGCACTCGCAAGGCTGGTGTATCGAGCAACCAGCGGGTGTGGGTTTCATCGAGATTTTGCCCTTCGCATATCAGTTCCGTCGCTCGGTTATCTCAATCATGTCGAATATGGCTGAGGGCTTCGAACGCGACGGCAATCGAGAGTTTCTTCAATTCCTTGCCCAAGCCAAGGGCTCCTGTGGTGAACTCCGAGCCCATCTCTACGTCGGCTGGGATCAGGGATATCTCAGTCGGGAGTCGTTTGATGAAATGCTGGAAGCAGTGCTTCGGATCAGTCGCATGACATCACGGTTGATGAGTTACCTCCGAACAAGCCCGATGAAGGGGCGAAAATTCATCGCCGCGGATAGCGCTGAATCCTCTTGGAACGTTAAACCTGGAACCTGAAACCTGTAACTCCCCCAATCAGAGCGATTGGATCCTGACCGAGCCGCCACTGGTGTGGAGGCGAAGCGTGTTGCCCCCCTTGCCCAGGCTGCCGGAAAGACTGCCCCGGGAGATCTCGCCGCGGACCCGGATGGGGAGGTCCGTCTTCACCGAGTTTCCCGAGGCTTCGATCGAGAGGTCGGCCGATGGATCGAGGGCAACCTCGATTCCTCCGCCCGAGGTCTCGAGCGTCCCACCCTGGGAGTTGCCCTTCGCGAAGGTTGCTTCGATGCCGCCGCCCGAGGTGTCGGCGCGAACGCGTCCCCCCGCCTCGACCAGACGGATGCCGCCGCCGGAGGTCTCGGCGTCGATGTCGCCCCCGACGTGTTCGAGCCGGATGGACCCGCCCGAGCTGTGCGCGCGGATCGGACCGGCGATCGAAGTCCCATCGATCCCGCCACCCGAAGTGTCCACCCGAACGTGTCCCTTCAGATCATGCAGCCGGATTCCCCCGCCGGAAGTGTGCGCGTCGAGATCGCCGGTGAGATCACGCACATCGATCCCTCCTCCGGAAGTTTCGAGCTTTGCCTCCCGGCGCATTCCCGAGATCTTGATGCCTCCGCCCGAGGTGTCGATGGAGAGACGAGTCTCCGCGGGGACTCGGATCTCGTACTGAACGTGGTCCCCGAGGCGCAAGAACCCACTGAAAGCATGCTTCTTCCGGGCGGTGATCGTCACGGATCCGGCCCCCTCCTCGAACCGAAAGCTCAAGAGATCTTGGAGGTCTTTCCGCTTGGAGGTGATGATCACGTGCGCGTCGGGCTCGGAGCTGCCCGTGACCGTCACGCCCCCCATGTCGGTATCGAGCCGAAATTGACCGCCGGGGGGAAGCTTCAGAGTCTTTTCGATTCGGGTGTCGCCGCGCGACGGGAGGGCCGCCAGCAGGAGAGCCAGAGCGAGGGACGTTCGGGAAAGAGCCGATTTCATGTCGCGACCTCCTGATCCTTCCCCTCCGGCGGCGTTGAGGCTGCCGAAGGCAGCCGAGCCGTATCCCGTCCGAAGGGACGTTCTCCACTGGATACGCGCGTTCCGATCGGAGGTTCCCGAAATCTGGCGCGAGGGCCTAGGACCCGAGCGCCTGCTTGAGAGGAGTGTACGTCTGGCCCTGCGCTTGGGCGACGGCGAGGTAGGTGAGTTTGCCATCGTAGGTATTGACCCCCTCCGCGAGATGCGGGTTTTCTTCAACCGCGCGCCTGAGCCCCTTGTTCGCGAGCTCCAGCGCGTAGCGGAGGGTCGAGTTGGTCAGCGCGAAGGTCGAGGTGCGCGCGACGGCGCCCGGCATGTTGGCGACGCAATAGTGGATGACGCCGTCGACGGTGTAGACGGGATCCGAATGCGTGGTGGGCTTCGTCGTCTCGAAGCACCCTCCCTGGTCGACCGCCACGTCCACCGCCACGGCTCCCTTCTTCATTTGCGAGATGAGCTTCCGCGACACGAGCTTCGGGGCCGCGGCCCCCGGAATCAGAACCGCTCCGATCAGCAGATCCGCGCGCCGGCAACCTTCCTCGAGGGTGTGCGTATTGGACGCGATCGTCTTGACGCGGCCGAGGAAGATGTCGTCGAGCTCGCGCATCCGATCCGGCGAGGTTTCGAGAATGGTCACGTCGGCGCCCATTCCCACCGCGACCTTCGCAGCGTTGGTTCCGACGACGCCTCCCCCGATGATCACCACGTCCGCGGGCGGTACGCCCGGGACACCCGAGAGAAGCACCCCGCGCCCGCCATTGGAATTCTGCAGAAAGTAGGCCCCGACGTGGACGCTCATCCGCCCGGCCACCTCGGACATCGGCGTCAACAGCGGCAGCGATCCGTTGCTGGCCGTGATCGTTTCGTAGGCCACGCCGGCGACCCTGCGCTCCAGGAGCATGTCGGTCAGCGCTTTGGCCGGAGCCAGATGCAGATAGGTATACAGGACCTGACCTTCGCGCAGCTTCTGATACTCGGGCCCGACGGGCTCCTTGACCTTGACGACCATTTCGGCCCGCCCGAAGACCTCGTCGGCGGTCGCGACGATTCTTGCTCCTGCGGCCTGATACTGCGCGTCCGCGATGCCCGAACCGATCCCCGCGTCGTGCTCGACGAGGACCTCGTGGCCAGCCAGCGCGAGAGCCTTGACCCCCGCCGGAACGAGGCCCACGCGATTCTCGTTGTCCTTGATCTCCCTGGGAAGGCCGATGATCATCGGCGACTCCCGCAGGCGGGGACAAGCCGACCACCAGCGGCAGGCCCACGACAGTAGGCTACGCCGGCCAACGGCCGGCGTTCACCCCCGCCCCTACGACTCGATGCGTCAGTGCGTGTCAATCTGCGCTTTCTGTAGCCTTCCCGAAAAGTCGACGTAGATCGACTTCCACTCGGTGAAGACGTCGAGGCCGGCGATCCCGGCCTCGCGGTGTCCGTTGCCCGTGTCCTTCATCCCGCCGAACGGAAGATGGACCTCGGCGCCGATCGTGGAAGAGTTCACGTAGAAGATGCCGGTCTCAAAGTCGCGCATCGCCACGAAGGCCTTGTTCACGTCCCGGGTGTAGATCGAGCCGGAGAGACCGTAGGCGACCGAATTGGCGATTCGGATTCCCTCTTCCAAAGACCCGACCGGCACGACGGTCGTGACGGGCCCGAAAATCTCCTCGCAGGCGATTCTCATGCGGGCATCGGCGTCGGCAAAAACCGTCGGGGCGAAGAACCAGCCTTTGCTCTGAGCTCCGTTCGCCAGCCTCTCGCCGCCGCAGAGAAGCTTTGCTCCCTCTTGCTTCCCGATCTCGACGTACTTCGCCACCGTCTCCCGCTGTTTCTCCGAGATACAGGGACCCATCTCGGTCATCTCGTCCAGACCGCTGCCGACCCGCAGAGCCTTTGCCCGCGCCACAAGCCTTGCGACGAACGCATCGTAGACCGCCCGATGCACCAGCAGCCGCGACGACGCGGTGCAGCGCTGCCCGGTCGTTCCGAATGCGCCCCAGACCGCGCCGTCAACGGCGAGATCCACGTCGGCATCTTCCATGATGAGGATGGCGTTCTTGCCACCCATCTCCAGATGGAGCCGCTTGAAGGTCGGGGCGCAGGCCTGTGAGATCTGCCGGCCGACTTCGGTCGAACCCGTGTAGGAGACGACCTTGACGTCCGGGTGTCGAACGAGCGGGTCGCCGACTTCGCTCCCCGAGCCCATGACCACGTTGAAAACGCCGAGCGGCAGCCCCGCCTCTTCGAAAACGCGCGCCAGAGCCACCACCGAGGCCGGCGTGTCCGTCGCGGGCTTGATGACGATCGTGTTGCCGGCGATCAAGGCCGCCATCGACTTCCATGCCGGGATCGCCATCGGAAAATTCCAGGGCGTCACCAATGCGCAGACGCCGACGGGCTGCCGGATGCACATCGCGAACTTGTCCGGCAGCTCCGAGGGAGTCGTGAAGCCGAAGAGCCGACGTCCCTCACCGGCCGCGAGGAAAGCCATGTCGATCGCTTCCTGGACATCACCCCGCGTCTCGGCGAGGACCTTTCCCATCTCGCGCGTCATCAGTCGCGCGAGCTTTTCCTTGTCCCGCTTCAAGATCTCGCCCGCGGCCGCGAGGACCTCGGCACGACGCGGAGCCGGCGTGTTTCTCCAGTTCGGAAATGCCTTCTTCGCCGCCGCCACCGCCGCGTCGACGTCCCGCTTGTCGCTCTTCGGAAAGAGACCGACGAGGTCGTCCTGGTCGGCCGGATTGCGGTCCTCGAAGGTCTGCCCCGAAGCGGAGGGTACCCATCTTCCGCCGATGAAGTTGTGCTGCGTTTCGACCGCGATCTCCGTGGCCATTATTTCTCCTCCACCTTGTTCTGGGCAGGGGCCGAGGCCGACACCGCAGCGGCGGCGGCCATCGCCACATTCCCTTGAAGTTGGGCTCCCTCGGCGATGACAACCTTGGGAGCGTGGACGTCACCTTGAACCGAAGCGGATGCGAGAAGCTCCGCCCGCTCGTCGGCGCGGATTTGCCCGTGCACTCGGCCGCCGACGACGATCGATCTCGCGTGGACGTCCCCCCGGACCTCTCCGGATGCCGCGACCGTGACCTTCCGGCCGATCTCGATGTTCCCCTCGAAGCGCCCCTGCACGAGGATGTCCTCGTCTCCCGAGATGTCTCCGACGAATCGCACCTTGGGTCCGATGAGAGTCGTCGGCGATAAGGAGGCGCTCGTCGTTCCCGCGGCCGCACGCTCCGGCGGCTGCGGCTGTGCCTGGTCTGTCTTACTGAAAATTGCCAAGACCCCTCCGGGAGGCGCGTAAGTCTAACAAACGACGCAGGCGAAGTGACGTGCGTCACAGTTTCCACTTCGTATATGGCCTGCTTCTTGCTCCTTGAGGGTGAGGTGTTGAGTTGATCGAGGCGCGTGGCCTTTCTGTCCAGGAGGTAGGAAATGATCCTCGCCGCAATCGTCCTCATCGCACAGACTGCTGCTTCACCACCGAACCCCTGTCAGGACCAGCTATCGGCGCTCTGTCGGATATCTCCGCTCTTTTGCCCGAGCGCGTATCCATCGAATCTCGTCCCCGGCACGAACGGCGTCCCATGCTGGCCTGAGCGGTCGGTGCAACCACTTGCCAAGCAGAGTCCCATCCACCGCGACACGCGGCCTGTCGGGACGCGCGAGCCGGAGGTGAGGGGAACGACGACGGTTTCCGGCGCGACCCAGCTCCAGAGCGCGCCTCAACGGCGAAGCCTCGCCGAACGTCTCGAAGAGCGGCTGCGCTCGATCGCTCCCTTCTGATCCTCTCGGATCCTGATCCTAAGAGAGAGACCGAGCCGACCCCATCCTAAAGAAGCTTATCCGGCGTGATCGGAAGCTCCCGCACGCGTCGCCCGGTCGCGTGATAGACGGCGTTGGCGATTGCGGCGGCCACCCCAGTGATCCCGATCTCGCCGATGCCCCGGCAGCCGAGCGTGTTGATCTGCGGATCGGGACGATCGATGAGCTCGACTTCGATCGAACCGACGTCGGCGTTGACCGGAATGGCGTAGTCCGCAAAGTTGTCGGTGACGGGGCGCCCGGTCCGCGGATCGTACGCCGTGTGCTCCATCAGCGCCATGCCGATGCCCATCGTCACGCCTCCCATCACCTGACTGCGGGAGGTCCTGGGATTCAAGACGCGGCCGTTGTCGATGACCGATACGAATCGGGTCACGCGGACGCGCGGCAGCAGCGGGTCGATCTTGACCTCGCAGAACTGCGCGCCAAACGATTGAAACGCGAAAGCCTTCGATTTCTCTTCATCGAGCGAGACGGACGCTTCCGCCTCGACGGACGGCAAACCGGCGCGGGAAAGCAGCTCTGAGATCCGCTCCGGGGTGAGGGAAAGCGACTTCGGATCCGAAGAGGCGAGCGCGGCGAGCTTGGACTTTGCGGCCGCGGCCGCCTCGAGGATCGCCTCGCTGACACTCGCCGTCGAGTTGGAGCCACCCGCGACCGGCGCGGCGGGAAAATTCGTGTCGCCGAGCTCGAACGTGACGCGCTCGACGGGAAGGCCGAGGGCATCCGCCGCGACTTGGGTGAAGACGGTATAGGCGCCCGTGCCGAGATCGTGGGTCGCGGCCGTGACGCGCGCATTCCCGTCGGAGGAGATCCGCACCTTCGCGGAAGACGAAAATCGATAGCCGGGATAGGTCGCCGTGGCCATTCCCCAGCCGACGAGCAGATCCCCTTCCCGCATGGAGCGCGGCTCGCGGCTGCGGCGTTTCCAGCCGAACTTCTCGGCGCCGACCGCATAGCATTCCTTCAGGTACTTGCTCGACCAGGGCTTCCCCTTCGCCGGATGGATGTCGGCGTGGTTGCGCAGACGCAGCTCGATCGGATCCATTCCGAGAGCGTCGGCGAGCTCGTCCATGGCAGACTCCAGGGCAAAAGTTCCGGGACACTCGCCCGGCGCGCGCATCGGCGTCGGAGCCCCCACGTTGACTCGCAGGAGCTTGTGAGGCGTGGAGACGTTGGGGCACGCGTAGAGGAACTTGCTCGAGGCCATGCCGCAGGCCTCGACGTGCTCCGTCGTGAGGGAGGTCGGCTGGACGGTCTCGTGCCGGATCGCGGTCAGACGACCTTCTTTATCGGCGGCGAGGGCCACGGTTTGGACGGTCGGCGGGCGGTGGCCCACGGAGGTGAACATCTGGGCGCGCGTGAGCACCAGCTTGACGGGGCGCCCGGTTGCACGCGCCGCCATGGCCGCGAGCATCTCATGCGGCCACTGGAAACCCTTGCAGCCGAAGCCGCCTCCCACGAAGGGACAGATGACCCGGACATTCTCGCGCGGGATCCCGAAGGCCTCCGCGAGAATGGCCCGAGCTCCCATGACCCACTGCGTGGCGTTGTGCACCGTGAGGCGCTCCCCGTTCCACTCGGCGACGGTCGCGGAGGGCTCCATGGGATTGTTGGTCTCGACGGGCGTCTTGTAGGTCTGCTCGATCTTCACGACGCCGGGGGCCGCGAGCGCCGCGTCGACGTTGCCGCGATGATGCTGGAGCTCTTCGCCGAAGAACTCCTTCGGATACGTCGCGGTCGATTCGGCCTCTTCGACTTCGAGGACCGGCTTTTCCTCCCGATAACGCACCTTCACCAGAGAGGCCGCCCGGCGGGCCTGCTCGAGCGAGTCGGCGATGACGACCGCGATGTGCTGGCCGGCATGGTGGATCGTGGCGTCGGAGAGGGGCAGGCGCATCTCGCCCGGGACTCCTCCTTTGAAGAAATCGGGCTTGGGCTCGCGCAGCTTCGCGGCGTTCTCGTGCGTCAGGATCGCGATCACTCCCGGAGACCGGCGCGCCTCCGCAAGCTCGATCGCGATGATCCGGCCGCGCGCGATCGTGCTCTGGACGAGCACGGCGTGCGCCAGCCCCGCGGGCGAGAACTCCGCCGCGTATTTCGCGCCTCCGGTCACCTTGAGGCGGCCGTCCAC
>DASXTI010000122.1:0-2123 GCA_036505535.1 Thermoanaerobaculia bacterium | reverse complement strand
CGCTTCATCGGTGATACCTCCAGGTCCGCCTTCTTTCACAGGGGAGTTGGATAGTCAAGCCTGGGCTGCCGGCTTCTATGTGGTGCGGGTGTCGAGGCGAACCGTCAGTCCAGGGGCCGCCCTTCGCTGAGAGGCTGACCTCCCGCTCCGGTGCTCCCCTTTTCGCGCACGTACTGCTCGAGCTCGCGTAATCGCGTCTCGGGCAGCGGATGAGACGACAGGAATTCCGGGGGCCGTGGCCCCTGACTCGCGTCGGCGAGGATGTGCATCACCTCGAGCATGGCATGGGGGTCGTAGCCGGCCTCCGCCATCGCGTCGACTCCGTAGCGGTCGGCTTCCGACTCGTCCTGTCGGCTGTAGCGTAGCTGCACGACCTGGCTGACTATCGCCGCCACGGCCTGCGCGCGTTGTCCGCGGTCGCTGTCATCGTCCGCGGCGATACCGGCCGCCGCGGCGAGCAGTCCACCGAGCTGACCCTTGGCCATCTGCTCGGCGACGTGCCGGTGCACGACGTGGCCGGCCTCGTGCCCGAGCACTCCCGCGAGCTGCGCCTCGGTTCGCAGCCGACGGAGGAGACCCTCGGTGATGAAGATAGGACCCCCGGGCAAGGCGAACGCATTGACCGTCTCCGGATCGTTCAGCAGATGGAATCGGAAGCTGTCGGCATACGGGCTCCGACTCGCGCTGCTCTTCTGAACGACCCGCTCTCCAACCGCCGAGACGCGTCGGGCATCGGGGTCGGAAGGACTCGCCTCACCCCCCATCTGGGCTGCCATCTGAGGGGCCGATTCGAGGCCGAGGGCCTTCTCCTGGTCGACGTCGAGCGCGACATGTTGCTTCTCGCCCGTGACGGGATTGACCTGTGTGCGCGAGAGGTAACCGATGACCGCGATGGCCGCCACGGCCAGCGCGATGAGAAGACGTCCCGGCCTCCGGCCGCCGGAACCCAGCGCGGACTCACTCATCGATTCTCATCCCACGCGGGAACATGCAATCACGACGCCAACGAAAGACCCCGAGTTGTCCGGCTCGCCGACGGCTAGAATTCGCATCACGTGACTCTCGCCGCTGGCTCGCGCCTCGGCCCCTACGAGATCCTCGCGCCTATCGGCGCGGGCGGGATGGGCGAGGTCTACAGGGCACGGGATCCGCGACTCGGCCGCGAGGTCGCGATCAAGATCCTTCCGGCCTCCTTCTGCTCCGATCCCGATCGCTTGCGCCGCTTCGAGCAGGAGGCCAAAGCCGCGGGGGTTCTCAATCACCCCAACATTACCGCCGTCTACGACATCGGGACCAATGCAAGCGACGGCGCCCCCTACGTCGTTCAGGAGTTGCTCGAGGGCGAGACGCTGCGGTTTCTCCTTGCGGGTGGCCGCCTCTCCCCGCGCAAGGCGATCGACTACGCGCTCCAGATCTCCCACGGCCTGGCCGCCGCGCACGACAAGGGCATCGTCCACCGGGACTTGAAGCCCGAGAACCTCTTCGTCACGAGAGACGGCCGCGTCAAGATCCTTGACTTCGGCCTCGCCAAACTCACGCAGACGGAAGGAGCCACCTCCAGCGCAACAAACCTCCCCACCGAAACCAAGGGCACCGAGCCCGGTGTCGTACTGGGAACTCTCGGCTACATGTCGCCCGAGCAGGTGCGGGGCAGACCCGCCGACGCCAGATCCGACATCTTCTCCTTCGGCGCGATCCTCTACGAGATGCTCTCAGGCAAGCGGGCGTTCCAGGGCGACTCCGCAGCGGACACGATGTCGGCGATCCTCAAGGAAGATCCGCCGGATCTCTCCGCCACCAACCAGAACATCAGTCCGGGCCTCGAGCGCATCGTTCGCCACTGCCTCGAGAAGAATCCCGAGCAGCGGTTCCACTCCGCGCACGACCTCGCCTTCGACTTGGAGACGCTCTCCGACATCCCCGGACTCGCTCAGACGGGAAGGGCCGCTCCCGCCGCGGGGTCCCGTCGAGCAAGGCGGACGCTGATCATCGGTGGAGCGGTCGCCGCGGCGCTCGCGCTTGCGGCATTGATCCTCTGGCCTCGTGGGCGAGCCCGATCCATCGACTCGATCGCCGTTCTTCCCTTCGTCAACGCCAGCCGCGATCCCAACGCCGAGTACTTG
>DASXTI010000121.1:0-11511 GCA_036505535.1 Thermoanaerobaculia bacterium | reverse complement strand
CGTCGATCAGGGACGTATGCGGCCCGGACTTTCTGACGGTCGTGCCCGGCATTCGTCCGGCGGGCGCGGATGCGGCAGACCAGAAGCGCCTCGCCACCCCGGCCGCCGCGCTCGCCGCGGGAGCGGACCTTCTCGTCATCGGACGTCCGGTCACCGCCGCGCCGGACCCGGATCGCGCCCTCACGAGGATCCTCGAAGAGATCGCCACGGTCTCCTCGGACCGGCCGTAGGGGCGCCCTCGTGGCCGCCCGTGGGCTCCCGATCGCACATAATGCGGCCTTCATGAGCGAGTGGAGGTCCGCGCATGCCACCTGGATCGTCGGCCACCGCGGCGCGCCGCGCCGCGCCCGGGAGAACACCATCGAGAGTCTCGATTTCGCGGAGAGCTTCGGCGTCGACGCCGTCGAGTTCGACGTTCGGCAGACGCGGGACGGCGAGGCCGTCCTCTTCCACGACGAAGAAATCATCCTCGGGACGCAGCGCATTCCGGTGCGAGGCTTCACGGTGCGCGAGATCGAGCGGCTCGCCATCCGGTCGGAGTTCGGCGACTTCCGCATCCCGAAACTGGAACAGGTCTTTCACCGCTACGGATTCACCCTGCGGTACATCGTCGAGGTCAAGAGCGCGCCGGGAATGCAGCTGGGCACGATGACCCGGCGCATCGCGAAGCTGGCCACGGCCTACGGAGTCGCTTCGCGGTGTCTCGTCGCCTCCTTCGATGCCGAGTTCTTGAAGCGAATGCGGGACACCGCGCCCGGGATCGCGACGAGCTTTCTCTTCGATCACCCCGTGGCGCTGCCGGCGCCGGGACAGCCGGCCCCCCTCTTTCCTCCCGTCGACGGGATCGGTCCGCGAAAGGACCTCGTGACGCCGGCGCTGCTGGCCCAGGCCGCTGCGGCCGGGCTGTCGGTGCATCCTTGGACTGTCGACGAGACCGACGAGATGCGCCGGTTGCTGGCGGCCAGGGTTGCGTCGATCACGACCAATGCGCCGGACGTGGCGCTGGAGATCCGCGCCGGCACCTACGTCCATGAAACGGGTCTCGCGGTATCGGAAGACGGGGGGAGGAAAGCCTGATGCAGACGGCAGGCCTTCTCGTGCTCGGAATCGTGGCCGGCGTCTTTGCCGGCATGTTCGGCATCGGCGGGGGACTCATCATCGTTCCGGCCCTGGCGCTGCTGTATGGACTCCGGCAGCATGCCGCCGTGGGCACCTCTCTCGGCGCGCTGCTGCTGCCGGTCGGCGCGTTCTCGGCCTGGGTCTACTACAAGAATGGCAATCTCAACTTCGGATACTCTCTCCTCTTGGCAGGGGGATTGCTCATTGGCGGTTACGTCGGCGCCCGGCTCGTGGAGCCTGTTTCGGATCTGACGCTGCGCCGGATGTTTGGTGCGTTCCTGCTGCTCGTGTCCGTGAAGATGATCTGGGGAAAGTAAGATAGGCTGCTCTTCCTCGGAGGTTCCCATGCTCACCGCATTGCTCCCCCTCGCCGCAACTCTTCTCACGGGGACCCCGGGCTCCGTTCCGGCCACCCGCTCGATCGACGCGATGTATGTCGCGACCGTCGAGGCGGTGCCCGCAGGCCTGCATCGGCTGGAGGTCTGGGTTCCGGTGCCGGCCTCGACGGCAAACCAGGAAATCCGCGACGTCCGCGTGGAGAGCCCGTACCCCGGGAGCCTCCGCCGGGAAAAGGAGAACGGCAACTCCTACTTCTATTTCTCAACGGATGATCCGCGCCCCGGGCCCCTCGAAATTCGAGTCCGCTTCCAGGCAGAACGTCGGGAGGTCCTGCGCGCGGCCCTTCGCGCCGACGCTGCTCTCTCCGCGGACGAGCTCAAGAAGTCCCTTCAGGCCGAACCGTCGGTCGTGATCCTGCCGCGTGTCCGCGAGCTTGCCCGGCAAGTCACGTTCGGGCAAACGACGCCGGAGGCCAAGATCCGCGCCATCTACGACTACCTCGTCAACACGATGATCTATGACAAGACCGTGCCGGGCTGGGGCAAGGGGGACATCGACCGCGCGTGCGACGTGAAGCGCGGCAACTGCACCGATTTCCATTCGCTCTTCATGGCAATGGCTCGGGCGGAGGGCATTCCCGTGCGTTTCATCATGGGCTTTCCGCTCAAGAAGGACCCCGAGGGAACGATTCCGGGCTACCACTGCTGGGCCGAGTTCTACGTGAAGGAGAAGGGCTGGATTCCCGTGGACGCCTCCGAGGCCTCGAAGTCGAGCGATTGGACCCGCCGCGACTATCTCTTCGGCAACCTCGATCCGGACCGCGTCCAGTTCACGACCGGCCGGGACCTGCGACTGGATCCGCCTCCCTGTGCGGAGACGCTCAACTACTTCATCTACCCGTACGCCGAAGGGGACGGCAACGCGCTGACGCCGGTCGCGATCCGGCTGGAGTATCGGGATCGGGCATCGGGCGGGGGCGCCGCCGGGACATATTAGCAGTCGCTAATATTTCCTCACGGCGCGATCACGAGGTGGGTGCCGCCGAAAACTTCGAGCGCCACGCCCGTGATGGCGGCGGCGTCGTCGGAGGCGAGGAAGAGCACGGCGCGCGCGATGTCGCGCGGCCAGAGCTTTTCGGCCAGGGGCTCGGCGTGCTGTGCCGCTCCCTCCTCCCTCTTGTTTTCGACGGTTCCGGGACAGACGGCGTTGATCGCGACATTGTGGCCGCGGAACTCGCGCGCGAGACTCTGCGTCAGGCCGATCAAGCCGAACTTGGCGGCGCTCTGGGCCGCCACGTTCGCATCGCCGCGCATCCCGTGGATCGACGCGACGTTGACGATGCGGCCCCGGCGGCGCTCCAGCATGCCCGGGAGGACGGCCCGGCAGAAGTTCGCCGCTCCGGTCAAGTTTGTCGCGATGACGCGGTCCCAGTCTTCGGCGGAGAGCTTCAGAAACGGCCTCCAGATGAAGACGCCCGCGTTGTTGACGAGGACGTCGACGGGCCCCAATTTGGATTCGGTGCACCGCACGCAGTCCTCCGCCGCGCCGGCTTCGGTGATGTCGGCCGGCAGGGCGAGGCTGCGCCCCCCCGAGGCCGCGAGAAGACGGGCGGTTTCCTGAAGGTTCGCTTCGGTTCGACCCACGAGGGCGACGCGCGCTCCCTCCTCGCCGAAGCGAAGCGCGATGGATCGCCCGATGCCCCGGCCCGCTCCTGTTACGAGAACGGTGCGGTCCCGGAACCTCATTCCGACCGCACCTTCCCGAGCTCGGCGAAGAGCTCCTCGGAAAAGAGCCGCTCCGCGTCCGGGCCGGCGAAGGTCGGGCCGGTCCAGAGCGAGACGTCCCGTTCGGCCGACGCCGGGCGGTCGACCCGCACGCGTTCGACCGCCAGCGGGAAGACGCGGCGGGCAGGATCGAATCGAGAGACGCGTCCGCGTCCGGCTCGCGCCTGCACGGAAGCGGTGATCCGGCGGTGCAGATAAAGGAGCGTCGCTTTGCCGCGGCGCACGAGGTTGACAGCGGTGCGACTGCCGGCCTGGACGGCGACGGTCAACTGGGAGGGGGAATTCGCGCGGACCTCCGCAAGCGTCAGCAGGGCGACTCGCGGAAAGCCTCCCGGATCGGTCGTCAGAAGCGGGAGAACGAGCCGCCGGTGCCGCCGAAATCCCTCGCCCGCGAGAGCCAAGTGGAGGTCGCCAGGCATCCGATCGAGATCCGGCATTCTCGGCTAGTGTAAGGCAGCCGGGACCCCGGAGTCGGCGGTGCGGCATATGATTCGCTCATGAGAAACCGAGCGCTGGGAATCGTTCTGATGTTGGCCGCCGCGGTCGCCGCTCGAGCCGCCGAGCGCGATGCGAAGGCGGACGCGGTCGGGCACGAGCTGATCGCCGCGATGGGCGGGACGGGGGCGTGGGAGAAGGCGCGGCAATTCCAGTTCGACTTCGTGGTGGTCAAGGAGGGGAAGCCCGTCGCGCGCTTCTCGCACGTCTGGGATCGCTACACGGGCGACTACCGTTTGACGGGCACGGAAAAGACGGGCGCCCCCTTTACCGTCTACTTCAACCTCAACTCGAAGACGGGCAAAGCGTTCATCAACAACGTGGCCGCGCAGGGCGAGGCGAGAGACAAGCTCATCGAGAACGCCTACGGCCGATTCATCAACGACACGTACTGGCTTCTCGCTCCGTGGAAGATCTTCGATCCCGGCGTCGTCTTGACCTATGACTCGGAGAGGACGTGTCCGGACGGCGGAACCTGCGATGTGCTCAAGCTCGCGTTCGAGAATGTGGGTCTGACGCCAAGAGACGTGTACTGGTTGTGGGTCACGCGCGATGGCCGGCGCATGGTGCAGTGGCAGTACGTGCTCGGCGGCGCCTCCGAACCTCCGACGACCGCCGCGTGGAAGGATTGGAAGCCGATGGGGGGCATTCTCCTCTCCATGGACAAGCCGATGTCCGGCCAGGCCTTCGAGATCCGGTTCGAGAACGTCGCGGTATCCGCGACGCGCGACGACAAGCTCTTCACTCCTCCGGCCGCGCCCTGATCCTGCGACGTCCCCTTCTCCGCTGTTTCGCCGTCCTGGCCGGGGCCGTGGCGGCTCCGTCATGCGCCTCGGCGCCATCGCCCGGCGTCCGATTCGAGAAGGTCCAAACCGTCGACCTTCCGGCTGCGGCGGAGGTCTTGGTCGTTGCGCCGCCTTCGTATGACCGAGAGCCGGGCCGCCGATACCCCGTCCTCTACTTTCTCCACGACGGATACGGGGATGGAAGGACGCTGAAGCGGCGCGGCGTGGTCGCCGAGGCGCTGGCGCGGATGCGGGACGGACGGCTCCCCGAGTTTCTCATCGTCGCGCCCGACGGAACGGGAAGCTGGTTCTCCGACTTCCACGACAAATCCCGCCGTTACGAAGCGTTTTTGACCGGAGATCTTCCGCGGTGGATCGAATCCCACTATCGAGCCCTGCCCGGCAAGAAGGCGCGCGGGATCACGGGCATCTCGATGGGCGGGTACGGAGCGGTGAAGACCGCGCTCAAGCATCCGGATCTCTTCGATTCCGTCTCGTCTCTTTCGGGGGCGCTCATCCCGTTCGGTTGGGACGATCTGGCGCGTTACAGCTTCGTCGCACGCTACACGCTCATGCGCGTCTTCGGCCGATCGGTGCAGAGCAATTCGCTCGATGCCAATGACGTCTGGAACATTCTCTGGGGACTGCGATTCGAGGAGCCGCCGTTCACCGTCGAGCTGCGCGCCGGCACGGAGGACTTCTACGGTCTCGACGGGGTCGCCGCGCAATTCGGAACGCTCTTGAACGAGCACGGTGTGCCGACCACGGTGATTCTCGAGCGGGGCGGCCACGACTGGCATTACTGGAGCCGAGCGCTTCTCGACATCTTCGCGTGGCACGCAAAACGCTTTGCATATGATTCACCGTGATGCCGAACCACGCTTCCAACGGCCACAGGCTCGTTCTCTTCGACATCGACGGAACGCTGGTGTCGGCGGGGAAGGTCGCCCGCGAGTCGATCCTGAAGGCCCTGGAATCCGCCTATGGCTGGAAGGCGACGGACCGGCACCCGGACCGCACGCGATACGACTTCTCGGGGAAGACCGATCACCAGATCGTCCGCGAGCTCGTGCTCGAGGAGATCGGGCGCGAACGATTCGAGACGCTCCTTCCGCGCGCCCTGGAGCTCTATCTCGAAGAGCTCGAGCGACAGCTGACACCCGCCGCGGTGGTGCCGAAGCCCGGCATCACGGCGCTCCTCGAACGGCTGGCGACCGCGCCCGGCGTGACGCTCGGACTGCTGACGGGCAATCTCGAGAGGGGCGCACGCTTGAAGCTCGCTCCCCCCGATTACAACCGCTATTTTCCGTTCGGGGCGTTTGGAAGCGATTCCGCCGACCGCTCTGAGCTGCCGGCCATCGCGGTGGCCCGGGCGCTCGCGCGGACCGGTCGCCGCTTCCACGGCAAGTCAATCGTCGTCGTGGGCGACTCGGTTCACGACGTGGCATGCGGCCGCTCGCTCGGCGTGCGCGCCGTGGCGGTGGCCACGGGTCCCACGCGGCGGGAACGGCTGGCCGCCGAGGAGCCGGACGCGTTGCTGGAAGACTTCGCCGACACCGCGCTCGGACTGAAGGCGATCCTCGGATGAAGAGGCTGCTACTCCTGCTCTTCGCCGCGGCGGGTTGCGCCGCCACGGCTCCACCCGCGGCGAGCCCGCCGCCGGGCGGCTCTTCCCGCGCCCCCTACGACGGCCCGCCGGCGGCGGGCGGCTCGATTGAGATCGCGCTCGACATGCGAGCGGCCCGCGAGATCCTGGCCATCCTCTCGCGAACAAGCTTCGATCCGTCGCAGGCGAGGCTTCTCGAGTCTCTTCCCGCCGTTCGCGCCACGATCCAGGACTCCAACCGCTCGCCGGAAGTCTTCGAACGCGATCTCGCGGCCGCCTTCGACGAACAGAGGCGCATCGCGGTCTTCGACTTTCGGAAGATCCGGGAAGAGAAGAGCCGCTGGGAGGAGCTGCTTGCGATGATCGCGACGCGCGAGACCGAGCTGACGAGGCTCGCCTCCGAGCGGGCCCGCGCGCTGCTTCCTCCCGACCATCCGGTCTCCGTCGCGGTGCGGATCTACCTCTCCTTCGGCTTGTCCGGTCTGGCGGACCATCTGGTCCTGCCCGCGACCGATGGAGGCGAGCGGCCGGTCGTCATCGACCTCGCCCGCGCCTTGACCGACGTCCAGGCTTCGCCGCCGCCGGAGCAGATCAAACACCTCTCGCGTCTGATCGCCGGCGAGGCGTACCGGCGGGCCTGGGATGCCTACCGGGCTTCGAGTCCGGTCTGGCAAACCCACGATCCGGCGCTCGGGCAGCTCGAGCCGCTCCTGCACGTGGTCGCGCAGACGGGGCCGGCCGCGCTGTACGCGATCGACGAGAATTTCTTTCCCCTGTCGGTATGGCTCAAGGAGCCGATGAAGGGAAGCCTCGACGAGCTCAATCGCGTCGCGGACCGTCTCGTTTCGACGGAGGGGGACCTGGACCAGCGCGTCGCGCTTGCTGCGGAAGTTCGGCGCCCGGACTTCGCCTCGCGCGTGGCGGGCCCGGCCGGCGCGTTTCTCGCCGACGGAATCATCCAGACCCAGGGGCTCGACGCCTATCGAACGGCTCTCTCGGGGGGACCCCGCGCCTTCTTCGAGGCCTACGATCGCGCCTCGCAGCAGAAGGGACGTCAACTGATTCCGCTTGCGAAGGTGATCCACGATCGGCTCGCCGGCGCACCGGCGCAACCGCGTCACTAATTCTTGCGGAGAAGCCGTGGACTCCTACATCGCGCTCGAGAAATCGCTCCTGCTCCTCTGCGCGGATCTGGCGATCATCATCGGCGCCGCCCGTTTCTTTGGGTGGCTCTTCGGCAAGGTCGGGCAGCCCCCCGTCGTGGGGGAGATTCTCGCGGGCGTGATTCTGGGTCCATCGGTGCTCGGCCGCTTCTACCCGGCGGCGATCCAGACGATGCTCACGCCAAAGACCTCGGCGGTTCTGGCGGCGATGGCTCAGGTGGGGCTCCTCCTGCTGATGCTCTTGATCGGCCTGGAGTTTCCTTTCGACCGGCTCCGGCACGCGGCGCGGGCCTCGGCGGCCGTGGCCATCGCGGGGATCGCCGTCCCGTTCGCGTCGGCGTATGTGTTGGCTGGCTATCTCTACTCCCTGACCTCCGTCCACGCCTCGCCGCTCGCGTTCCGCCTCTTCTTCGCGACGGCGGTCTCGATCACGGCGATCCCCATCATGGGGCGCATCCTCATGCATACGCGTCTGACGCGGACGCGGATGGGCTTGACGTCGATCACCGCCGCCGCAATCGACGATGTTCTCGGCTGGATCCTGCTGGGCGCCATCGTCTCGATGGTGACGCACGGGAAAGCCGACTTGCGTTCGCTTCTGATTTCTCTCGCCGGCGTGGCCGTTCTCGGCACAGCCTTCTGGGCGCTCGGGCGCTTCGGCCTCTCGACGCTGCGCGTGCCGCGCACCGCGACGGGCGGGTTGCCGGCCGGCGTTCTCGCCGCGGTCTTGGTCACCGTGTTCGTCGTCGCCACGGCGACCAATGCGCTCGGGGTGTTCTCGATCTTCGGCGGATTCCTGTGCGGCATCGCGGGCTCATTCAACAAGGACTTAGTCGAAGGAATCCGGACGTCGATCGGGGATCTCGTCGCGATCCTCTTTCTGCCGATCTTCTTCGTCTTTTCGGGCCTGCGCACCGACATCGGCTCTCTCGGATCCGATCCGAGGCTCTGGGTCGCGCTGGGGCTCGTGCTTCTCGTCTCCTGCGCTTCGAAGTTCGGCGCGACGTCGCTCGCGGCCCGCGCGTGCGGGTTGCCTTGGAAGGAGTCTCTCTCGATCGGACTTCTGATGAACACCCGTGCGCTCATGGCGCTCGTCGTCATCAACATCGGCGCCGACATGGGCGTGATCTCCTCGGCCGCCTTCTTCTGGCTCGTGACGATGGCGTTGTTCACGACCGTCGTCACCACGCCGATCCTCCGTCGCGCCTACCCCTCGCCCGAGGCGGCGGAGGGATGGAGCGAGCCGGTCTCGGAACCGGCGCGGGCGAGATAGAGTCGGGAAAGACCCGAGGCTTAAGGAAGGAGAACTCATGCGATCGTCCGGAGCCCGGCTTCGGCTCGCCCTGGCACTGGCCGTCCTCGCTCTGCCGCTCGCCTTGCGGGGGCAGAAACCGTCGCCGATCGCGCTCTCGGTCGACGCGAGCGAAGCGCCGCGCCGGATCTTTCACGTGACCGAATCGATCCCGGTCTCATCCGGAGCGCTCACACTCGTCTATCCGAAGTGGATCCCGGGCGAGCACGGTCCGACCGGACCGATGGCCGACCTCGCGGGCTTGAAGATCTCGGCCGGCGGCCGGCCGATTCCGTGGAAGCGAGAAGGATCCGACATGTGGGCGTTTACGCTGGACGTGCCGGCCGGCGTTTCCACGGTCGAGGCCGCGTTCGACTATCTCTCGCCCGCGGCGGCCGATGGCTTCTCCTCGGGAGCCACGGCCACCGCGCAGCTCGCTGTCGTCAGTTGGAACACCGTGCTCCTCTACCCGAAGAGACCGAATTCGAACGATCTCATCCTCGCCCCGCGCCTGAAACTCCCGGCGGGCTGGAAGTACGGGACCTCACTCACCGCGTCGGGAGAGGCCGGCGGCTGGGTCGAGTTCGCGCCGGTGACGCTCGTGACGCTGATCGATTCGCCGGTCTTATCCGGCGCATATTGGAAGACGGTGGAGCTGACGCCCGGCGCGAAACCCGTCCACCTCCTCCATATTGCCGGCGACAGCGCCGCCGCCATAGAGATGGATCCCGAGGACTTGGCCCACTACAAGCGGCTCGTCGCCGAGACGGGTGCTCTCTTCGGAGCGCGCCACTACAACGAGTATCACTTCCTCTTGACGCTTTCAGACCACGTGCCCTCCTTCGGCCTGGAGCATCACCAGTCGAGCGACAACCGGGTCGCGGAGCGCTCGCTCCTCGAGGATTCGGCGAAGAAGGTCATGGGCACGCTCCTCTCCCACGAGTTCACCCACTCCTGGAACGGCAAGTATCGAAGGCCGGCCGGCTTGGTGACCGGAGTGTCCGCGGATTACCAGGCGCCCATCCAGAGCGAACTTCTCTGGGTGTACGAGGGGTTGACCGAGTATTACGGCGACGTGCTCGGCGCGCGCAGCGGCCTGCGGACGCCCGAGCTCTATCGCGAGAACATCGCCCTCTTCGCCGCCGCGATGGATCATCAGGCCGGGCGAGGCTGGCGTCCCCTCGTGGACACGGCGACCGCTGCACAGTTGCTCTATGGCGCGCGGCCCGACTGGGCGGCGTGGCGGCGCGGTGTCGACTTCTATCCCGAGAGCGAGCTAATCTGGCTCGAGGCCGATGTCTTGATCCGAAAGAAGACCGGCGGGCGGCGGTCGCTCGACGACTTCTGTAAAGCCTTCCATGGACCGCCGGGCGGACCCCCGGCGGTCAAGACGTACACATTCGATGACGTCGTTGCGGCGCTGAACGCGGTCGCGACCCATGACTGGGCGGGATTCTTCAAGACGCGGATCTTCGACGTGGCTCCGCGCGCCCCCCTGGGCGGAGTGGAGGAGAGCGGCTGGAAGCTCGTCTACACGGATGTCAAACCGCAGCTCACCAGGGCGGCCGAGGAGCAGTCGAAGCTGTACGACTTCTGGTACTCCCTCGGGATCACGGTCGAGGGGAGCGGGGGCTCCGGGTCCGCCGACGAGGGGGTCGTTCGCGACGTCGTCCCGGGGATGCCCGCAGCCACAGCCGGCGTTGGTCCCGGGATGAGGCTGGTCGCCGTCAACGGTCGGCGTTACTCGGAGAAGGTGCTCCGCGACGCGCTGCGAGCAGCCAAAGGCGGCAAGGACCCCATCGAGCTGCTCGTCGAGAATGTCGAGACGTTCAAGACCTGCAAGGTCGACTATCACGGCGGAGAAAAGTATCCGCACCTCGAGCGCGACGCCTCGAAGCCCGACTTGCTCTCGGCCATCGGGAAGTCCCTCACCTCCGCAACTGGCCGACAGTAGGCTGCGGGCGGTAACGGAAGAGCTCCCGGCGTCCGTGGTTTGCCTCCGGTTTCCTGGCATATGATCTTTCCCCTCGGTTAATTTCGATGGCTCAGGCAACCACGGGGCCGCGGCCGGATAACGAGTCGCAAAGGCTCGCCGCCCTCGCGCATTTTCGCGTCCTGGACACTCCGCCCGAACAGGCCTTCGATGACCTCGCCTTTCTCGCGTCGCATATCTGCGGCACCCCCATCGCGCTGGTCAGCTTCGTCGACCGCGATCGCCAGTGGTTCAAGTCGCGGGTCAACTTCGAGGCCACAGAGACGCCGCGGGAGGTGGCCTTTTGCGCCCACACCGTCATGGGTAACGACCTCTTCGTGGTCCCCGACGCCGCCGCCGACCGGCGTTTTGCAGGCAATCCGATGGTCACCGGCGATCCGCGCATCCGCTTCTACGCGGGCGCGCCGCTGGTAACCTCCGACGGACATTCGGTCGGCACGCTCTGCGTCATGGATCGCAAGCCGAGGAACTTGACCCCCAGCCAGACCGCGGCCCTCCGAGCTCTCTCGCGCCAGGTCGTCGCGCAATTGGAGCTTCGGCGCAAGCTGTTGCTCGAACGTGAAGAGGCCGACGAGGTCATCCACGAGAAGGAGGAAAGCCTGAGGGTCCTCATCGGCCAGATGCCGGCGGTCCTCTGGACGACCGACCGCGGGCTGCGCTTCATGGACTCCATGGGCGCGGGTCTCGCCCAGCTCGACCAGAAGCCCGGCGACAACCGCGGAACGAGTCTCTTCGCCTATTTCCGGACGACCGATCCGGAGTTTCCGCCGATCGCCGCCCACCGCCGCGCTCTCAGCGGCGAATCGGTCGCCTACGAGGCGGTGTGGAAGGGCAGGACTTTCGAGTCGCACGTCGAGCCGCTGCGAGACGCCGACGGAACGATTCGAGGCGTCATCGGCGTCGCGTTCGACATCACCGAGCGCAAGGAGGCCGAGC